>JAWLFB010000046.1:0-14177 GCA_041685825.1 Guyparkeria sp.
GAGGCCGTCACCGGCATCGAGCTGGAGCTTTTCTCGCTTGCCAACCGGACCGCGGCGGGCAATGCATTGATCTACGACGATGTCGACCTTGTCTTCGCTGGACCGTCGGAGTACCTCCTGTTCCAGCGCGAAACGTCGGTCGAGATCCTGTTCACCGTCGAGCGCCCGCACTACGGCACCAGTTTCTTCGTACCCGCCGACAGCCCGGTCCGGTCGCTCGAGGACCTGCGGGGCGAACGCATCGCTCTCAAGGACATCGGCTCGGCCAGCGGTCATCTGCTGCCCATGCTGATGCTGCGGGAGGCGGGGCTCGACCCGGAGCGCGACTTGCAGGTGATCATGGCCGGCGATACCCGCGCTGCAGCGTTGGCCAACGGTGATGTCGCGGCGATGGGCGGCGGCAACCGTGACGACCGCCTGCTGCGACAACTCGACCCGGACGGCGAGTACCGCGTGATCGCGACCAGTCCCATCCTGCCGGGTGACCCGGTCTTGATTCGGGGCAGCCTGCCCGAGGGCTGCCGCATGGCGCTCGCCAAACGTCTGGAGACACATGCCGATACGCTTTGGGATTCGCTGGTGGCCACCGAGCGAAACCACGAGAAATTCGTGGAGCGTGATTCAGCGCTGCGTTTCGACCGGACACGGGCCGACTATTCGTTGGTCGAGCAGGCCTACCGGGCAGCGGGTATTGACCTATGAGCGAGGTGCCTATCCTGGAGGGGCGGTGGATTCAAAAGAGTTTCGACCGCCGGGTGGTGCTGGCTAGCGTTGATCTCGCTGTCGAGCGCGGTGGGTTAACGGTGCTGTTAGGAGCGAACGGCAGCGGTAAGTCCACCTTGATCCGATGCTTGACCGGGCTCGAGAGGATTGATGCTGGCGAGGTCCGTCTGGACGGCGCACGTGTCGACCGGCTGCGTGGCTCCTCCCGCCGGCGTGCGCGTCGCCGGGTGGCGGTGGTATTCCAAAATTTCAACCTGATCGGCAATGTGTCGGTATTTCAGAACGTGCTCAACGGCGCGATGGGCCGCGCACCGCTAGGTCTGCTGAGTGTGCTTGCGCCCGTGGCGTCAACCGAATTGCGAGAAAAGGCCATGGACTGTCTGACCCGAGTGGGATTGGCGGATCGGGCGGGTCATCCAGCCCGCACACTCTCAGGCGGCCAGCAGCAGCGTGTGGCGATCGCTCGTGCGCTGATGCAGGAGGCCGATGTGCTGATCGCCGACGAGCCGGTCGCCAGTCTCGATCCGCAGGCTGGGCGTGGCGTGATGGAACTGCTCGTAGCGGTAGCGCGAGAAGAGGGTATGACCGTGCTCACGTCCTTGCACCAATTGGCGCTGGCGGAAGAATACGCCGACCGTATCGTGGGTTTGAAAGCCGGTGAGGTGGAATTCGACACCGGAGTTGAGTCGGTTGCCCGCGAGCGCATGGAGGGGCTGTATGTCGGGGATGGCGACGCTTTGGAAACGGAGCATGCCGCATGAGTGAGACCACGGTAGCGCCGCCGCGCTGGACCGCGCCTAGATGGACGGCATGGGCTGCTTGGGCGGCATTCCTCGCGCTGTTCATCCAGGGGGTGGTGGCGATCGAACTGACCCCGGAGAGACTGGTGCGCGGTGTCGGTAATCTGGGCGATTTCCTGGCGCGGGCCTTTCCGCCTGATACCGGCGGACTTGATGCGATTGGTTGGGCGATGCTCGAAACACTCAATATCGCCATCGTTGGTGTGAGCGTCGGGGTGGTGTTGAGTGTGCCGTTCGCCCTGCTGGCAGCGCGCAATACCTCGCCGCATCCGCTCGTGCGCTCGTTGGTGCGCTTGATGATCGCTACCATGCGCACGATCCCTGACCTGATCTGGGCACTGATCTTCGTCGTTGCAGTGGGGCTGGGGCCGTTGGCCGGCGTGCTGGCAATCGTGCTCGACACCATCGGCTTTGCCGCGCGGTTCTTTGCCGAGCGAATCGAGGAGGTGCGTCCTGGACCGAGCGAGGCCCTGAGCTCGACCGGTGCAGGTCGACTGTCGGTGATCGGTGGAGCGATCCTTCCCGAGACCTTTGCCTCCATGACGGCTACTAGCCTCTACAGCGTGGAGAAGGCGATCCGCTCGGCGGTGACATTGGGGCTCGTCGGTGCCGGCGGCATCGGTGTGGAACTCGCCGCGTCGATGCGCCTGTTTCAGTATGACCGCGCGGCAATGATCATTCTGGTAATACTGTTGGTCGTGATCGCCTTCGAGCGTCTTTCGGCATCGATTCGGCAGCGTGTGCTCTGAGGCGCTTGATTGCCTGCGAGGCTTCGGCTAAGATTCGCGCTCGCTTTCCGACGGGCCACGTTTGCAATCGACCTTAGATCAGGGAAGCAATCACTAGGTCCCCATCGTCTAGAGGCCTAGGACACCGCCCTTTCACGGCGGTAACAGGGGTTCGAATCCCCTTGGGGACGCCACATTCGAATTGGTACGTTGTAATCGTGCCGTTTTTGGGAAGACACCCCGTTGGATCGTTGATCCGACGGGGTGTTTTTGCATGTAAGGGCCGTATCGCAGTGGCTCGCTCAAGTATTGAATTCGATCTGGGCTATATTCTTTTCTCTCGCTGTAACGCTGGAGCGCGCCGGTGACCGCACAACTCGATCCCTCGGTTCCTCCGCTTGACGCGTTCCGGACTATCGCACAGTCGGCATTTGACCGCCTCAATCGGGATCGCCAGTTTCCCTCTCCACGGCCGGTACTCCACCGATCTGGTTCGGAATGCACTGGTTGCGCTTGACCAAGCAAAATCGGACGTGCGTAGCACGATTACGCGCTTTTCCCCCGGGATGGGCCGGTCACGTCGCGACGACCTGGTGTTGGAAAGCGCGTTGCGACGGGCGTTCGACAGCGGCGAGATGGTCTGCCATTACCAACCGCAGGTAGACATGCACACAGGCCACCTGATCGGCAGTGAAGTGTTGGTCCGGTGGCAGTCGCCCGAGTTTGGCCTGGTGTCACCGGGGCGCTTTATTCCGGTCGCGGAGGATAGCGGGCTGATCTTGGAATTGGGACGCTGGGTGTTGCGCGCCGCCTGTCGACAGCATCGACGTTGGCGGGAGGTTGGCATCCAGCCAGGCCAACTCGCAGTGAATATCTCGGGCCGTCAGCTTCGATCCGGAGCGCTTGAGGATGAGGTTCGCGCCATTATTGTCCGAGACGGAAATGCCGCCGGATCAACTCGAACTCGAGATCACGGAGACCTACCTGGTCGAGGACGCAGCCATATTGCCCGTGCTGCATGGTCTCAATGCCATCGGCTTGCGGTTGTCCGTCGATGATTTCGGCACGGGCCATTCTTCGCTGGCTCGGCTCAAGGAACTGCCGGTCGACAAACTCAAGATCGACCAAGCCTTCATGCATGGCCTTCCGGGCGACGAGAACGATGAGGCTATCGCCCGGGCGGTGGTGGCCCTGGGCCATAGTCTCGGTCTCGAGGTGCTCGCCGAGGGCGTGGAGACCGAAGAGCAGCGGCGCTTTCTTGTCGAACTTGGCTGCGATTCGGCCCAGGGGTATTTGTTCGCTCGTCCCGTGATGGCAGCCGACTACCCGTTTGCTCTCGAGCTAGGCGGCTCGCCGTCCTGATTCGATCCGGGTTTCGCCGGCGACAAAGTCCGGCAAATGCCTCTCACGACTGCTTTACTCCACCAGTCGCTTTCGATGGTGGAGATCAGGCATGAGCCACAAGAACCAGACCGGGCGTTTCGTCATCCATTGGCACGACGCAAACCAGCGCCATTTCGACGTGCGCCTGGAGGTCGATGGTGTGCTCAAGTCCTGGGCCTTGTCCAAGGGGCCGTCGACTGATCCGTCCGAGAAGCGTCTGGCCATCGAGGTCGAGGATCATCCGCTCTACTACGCCGATTTCGAGGGCTTGATCCCTGAGGGTGAATACGGCGCGGGGACGGTGATGGTGTGGGATCGTGGTACCTACCGAAACCTCGACGAAGAGCAGTCGGTGGCCGAGGGACTCGGCCAAGGCCTGATCGAGGTGTGGTTCGGCGGCGAAAAGATCCGCGGAGGTTACGCCTTCAAGCGAATACAGGGCGGTGACAAGCCGCAGTGGCTGTTGATCAAGGTGCGCGACGAGGCCGCCGACGCGCGCCGCAACCCGGTGTCCACCGAGACGCGATCGGTCAAGAGCGACCGGACGCTGGACGAGATCCGGCAGACAGAGACGTCGACATGACAGCGCCGAGTGGGATCTCCCGCCCGGGCAAGATCTTGTATCCAGATGCGGGATGGACCAAGGCGGACGTCGTTGGATACTACTTTCGGGTGGCCGAGTACATATTGCCCCACCTCGATGGTCGCCCGCTGACATTGCACCGCTTCCCCGATGGCATCGAACGCGAGGGGTTTTTTCAGCAGGCACGGGCCGAGCATTTCGGCGATCGGGTCGGCAGTCTGCGGCTGCGTCACGACGAGCCGACCGGCTCGGTCGAGCACGTGCTCTGCGAGGATGCGGATTGCCTAGGCTTTCTCGCCGACCAGGGAACACTCGCTTTCCACCGCTGGGCGGCCCGGCGCGGGGCGATCGACCGACCGGACCTCATGATTTTCGATCTCGATCCGCCCGACGGGGATATGAGTGTGCTCAAACGAGCCGCCCGTCGGGTCGCGGCACTCATGCGCGACTGCCAGCTCTCGCCGTTCGTGATGACCACCGGCTCCTCGGGTCTGCACGTAGTTGCGCCACTTGAGCCCCGCTCCGATTTCGATGCGGTACGTCATCTTGCCGCGCAAATGGCCAAGCGTCTGGTTTCCGAACATCCCGAAGAACTCACCACCGAGCAGCGCATCGAGGCCCGCGAGGGGCGCTTGTATCTCGACGTGATGCGCAACGCTTTCGGCCAGACGGCGGTGGCACCGTATTCGCTTCGGGCCCGCCCCGGCGCACCCGTGGCGACACCACTCGACTGGGTCGAACTCGACAAGGGGGACTTGCGGCCGGATGGCTACACCCTCGAGAACCTTTTTCGCCGTCTGGGGCAGAAGGGCGATCCGTGGGCACGGATGTTCGAGAAGGCCGTCGATCTGCTTGAGGCCCGTGAGGCCTTCGAGCAATTGAAGTGAGCTCGGTCAGTCGTTGATCGAGTGGGCTTCGGGCGGCGGGACCTGCTCGCATTCGCGGGTCTCACCGTCACGCGTGAACCGACCCTCCGTGCCCTTGCCCCAGAACGTCATCTCTCCGTTTTCGTCTTGGTAGCGCGAGCCCGAAGCGCTCCGTTCGCGTTGCATCAGGACGGTCTCGCCGTCCACGCTGAGCCGGATCTGGCCCCGGCGAATGACGTCGAAGACCACCGATTGGCCTTGGCAGTCGAAATGGTAGGTCCGCGTGATCGGCTCGAGCATCATCGCCAGGGTACGGCCCTGGGCGTCGCGCAGGAGAAGACGCTCGCCGTCGGTATCCCACTCCCGGGTCCGCTTGAGGGCCTTGAGAAACGCCTCTTCCTGCTCCATTTGCGACTCGGTGCAGCTCTTGCGCGTGACCGCGATCTCACCATAGCCGTTACCGCTTCGCGGGCGCTGGAACTGGTTGCAGCCCGCGACCCCGCTGAGGTTGCCCTCGGTATCGACCACCAGGTCGGTGATCGACGGGTCGATGCTTTCCAGCCCGGCGACGTTTGCCAGCCGCCAGTGCGTGTCGGCCGGCGGTATCGACGCGGCATGCGCCACGGGGGAGAGCAGACTGGCCGCCAGGCCGAAGGCGAGGGCGCGAGCGCCGCGTGTCGAAACTACGTTTCCCATGAGGCGTGACTCCTTGTCGGGCAGTAAACGGTCGAGTGCTGAAATGGAACTAGCCCCGCCGTGTTTGGATAAAATCGTTCAGGGCGACGGCGGTTTCCCGGGGCAGTTGCCGCTGTAGATCGGGATGCAGGCCGCGTCCCGATTCCCCGGTGATCGGCTGGGTCCAGGTCGGCTGGGTCATCGAGCGGGGCCGGCCGAGGTAATCGACCTGAAAGGCATCAGCGGGGCCTTCGGCGCGCATGATCAGCGCCGGCGGCTCGTCGTGTATCTCGATGACCGTGCCGCGCTGGCCGGCGATCTGGATTTCGTGCCCGATCAGGGGCTCGAGCAGGGTGAGAATCGTGTTCATGGCATCCGTCGGCCGGGCGAGCGTGCTCGCCGAAATGTAGGCTAGTCTTGATCATCTGGATAACCCACTGCTTTGCCGAGCGACTTTAGTTACAAGCCGCCTGCGCTTGCCTCAGTTGGAGATATCCCAGAC
The DNA here is from genome assembly GCA_041685825.1 of Guyparkeria sp. Classification (GTDB taxonomy): domain Bacteria; phylum Pseudomonadota; class Gammaproteobacteria; order Halothiobacillales; family Halothiobacillaceae; genus Guyparkeria. The sequence goes on from JAWLFB010000046.1 coordinate 6,261, forward strand.
AAATCAATCCGAAGATGGTAGCAGGAGCCACCACCAATGCGTTTTGACCTGTTGGCCAATGAGACCCTGTACCGGGGCTTTTTCTCCCTGCAACGCTACCGACTGCGCTTCGAGCAATACGACGGCAGCTGGTCGGAGCCGATCGAGCGCGAGATCTTTGAGCGTGGCCACGCGGTTGCGGTGCTGCCATACGACTCCGAGCGTGGCGAGGTGGTGCTGATCGAACAGTTCCGTCCCGGCGCGTTGGACGCCCCCACCGGCCCGTGGCTGGCCGAGATCGTTGCCGGCATGATCGAGCCGGGCGAGTCGGCCGAGGACGTGGCCCGGCGCGAATCGGACGAGGAAGCGGGGCTCGCGATCGACAAGTTGTATCCACTGACTCGGTACTGGGTCAGTCCGGGCGGTACCACCGAGAGCATCTACCTGTTCCTGGCACGAGTGGACACCGCGAGGATCGATCGCGACCGCAATGGCCTGGTCGACGGGCGGTTCGGTCTGGACCACGAGCACGAGGACATCCGGGTGCGGGTGGTGCCGATCGAGCAGGCGCTCGCCGACGTCGAGGGCGGACGGATCGTGGCCGCCGCACCGGTGATCGCCTTGCTCTGGCTTGACCGGTTGCGGGCGCAAGGAAAACTGTGATGTGTTACTCGACCGAAGGAGCGCGCCGGATTTGATAGAATCCCGCCTCTTCGATTCATCACGGCCCGCCAGGTGGGTCGGCCGGCCGGACCGGCTAGAAAAACGAATTCATGATCACAAGCCGTTGAGGGTCACCCATGCTTAAAGCCTACCGCGAACAAAAGGCCGAACGTGCCGAGCAGGACATTCCGCCACTGGCACTGACTGCCGAGCAGACCGCCGAACTGATTGAGCTGATCAAGAATCCGCCTGCGGACGTGGAGCACGACGAGCTCAAGCACCTGCTTTCCCAGCGCGTCCCGCCGGGTGTGGATAAAGCCGCCTACGTCAAGGCTGCCTTCTTGGCGGATGTCGCCCACGGCCGTGCCGAATCTTCGCTGCTCGATCGCCACGAGGCGGTCGAATTGCTGGGCACCATGATGGGTGGCTACAACGTCGATCCGCTGATCGAACTGCTCGACGACGAGGTCGTGGGTGGTGACGCCGTCAAGGCGCTCTCCAAGCTGGTGATGGTTTACGACTCCTTCCGTGACGTCGAGGACAAGTACCGCGAGGGCAGCAAGAATGCCGGCCAGGTACTCGACTCGTGGGCCAACGCCGACTGGTTCGAGGCCAAGCCGGGCCTGGAAGAGGAGATCAAGGTGATCGTCCTAAAGGTGCCTGGCGAGACCAATACCGACGACCTCTCCCCGGCCCAGGAGGCCTGGAGCCGTCCTGACATCCCGCTCCACGCCCGCTCGATGCTGCAGTCGAAGATGCCCGAGGCGCTGGATACCATCAAGACGCTCAAGGAGTCCGGTCACAAGATCGCCTATGTCGGTGATGTGGTCGGCACGGGTTCCTCGCGTAAGTCGGCAATCAACTCGGTGCAGTGGCACATTGGCCGCGACATTCCTTTTGTTCCCAACAAGCGTACCGGCGGCGTGGTGCTGGGTGGCAAGATCGCGCCGATCTTCTTCAACACCGCCGAGGATTCGGGTGCCTTCCCGATCGAGTGCGACGTCGAGCAGATGGAAACCGGTGACGTGCTAACCATCCGTCCGTTCACCGGCGAGATCCTCAAGAACGGCGAGGTGGTCACCACCTTCAACATGCGCCCAAGTACACTGCCCGACGAGGTGCGCGCCGGTGGACGCATCCCGCTGATCGTCGGCCGCGGCCTGACCGGCAAGGCGCGCGAGTCGCTCAAGATGGAGCCCTCCGACCAGTTTCTGCGCGCCGAGCAGCCGGCGGACACCGGCAAGGGCTTCACGCTCGCGCAGAAAATGGTTGGCCGTGCGTGCGGTGTCGAGGGCGTGCGCCCGGGCACCTACTGCGAGCCGAAAATGACCACCGTTGGTAGCCAGGACACCACCGGCGCGATGACCCGCGACGAGCTCAAGGAACTGGCCTGCCTTGGCTTCTCGGCCGATCTCGTCATGCAGTCGTTCTGCCACACGGCCGCCTACCCGCGGCCGGTGGACATCGCCTTGCAGCACGAGTTGCCGGAATTCATCTCTACCCGCGGCGGTGTTTCCCTGCGAGCGGGTGACGGCGTGATCCACTCCTGGCTCAACCGCATGATCCTGCCGGACACGGTGGGTACCGGCGGTGATTCGCACACCCGCTTCCCGCTGGGTATTTCCTTCCCGGCCGGTTCGGGACTGGTGGCGTTCGCTGCTGCGCTTGGGGTGATGCCGCTGGACATGCCGGAATCCGTACTGGTGCGGTTCAAGGGCGAGATGCAGCCGGGTATCACTCTGCGTGATCTGGTCAACGCGATCCCCTACAAGGCGATCCAGAGTGGTCAGTTGACAGTCGAGAAAAAGGGCAAGACGAACGTCTTCAACGGGCGTGTGCTGGAGATCGAGGGTCTGCCGGACCTGAAGGTCGAGCAGGCTTTCGAGTTTGCCGACGCTTCGGCCGAGCGCTCGGCCAATGGCTGCACCGTCCATCTCGGGCCCGAGCCGATCAAGGAATTCCTCAAGAGCAACATCACGCTGCTCGAATGGATGATCAGCCAAGGCTACGATGACAAGCGCACTCTCGGCCGTCGCATCGAGGCGATGCAGGAATGGCTCGACAACCCCGAACTGCTCGAGCCAGACGTGGACGCCGAGTACGCCGAAATCATCGAGATCGATCTCAACGAGATCACGGAGCCCCTGCTGGCCTGCCCGAACGACCCGGACGACATAAAGCCGCTGTCCGAGGTCGCCGGCGATGACGTCCAGGAGGTGTTCATCGGCTCGTGCATGACCAACATTGGTCACTACCGTGCGGCCGGCAAGGTGCTTGAGTCCTACGGTGGCTCGGTGCCGACACGTCTGTGGATCGCTCCGCCGACCCGCATGGACCAGCACCAGCTTTCCGAAGAGGGCTACTACAACATCTTTGGTCGTGCGGGTGCCCGCATCGAGATGGCCGGCTGTTCGTTGTGCATGGGGAACCAAGCTCGGGTGGCCGACGGGGCGACGGTGATGTCGACCTCGACGCGCAACTTCCCCAACCGCATGGGCAAGGACGCGCGTGTCTACCTGGGGTCGGCCGAGCTCTCCGCAGTGACCGCGATCCTCGGTAAGCTGCCGTCGGTCGAGGAGTACCAGGAACACGTCGCCCACCTGGCCACGATGTCGGCCGAGATTTATCGCTATCTCAATTTCAACGAGATCGAGGAGTACCAGGAAGAAGCCACCAAGGGGCTACAGATGCTCAAGGACATCCCGGTGGTCACGGCCTGATCGGCTTTCCTCGTCTCCCCGGTAACCCGTCGGGTCGATGCCCGTTTCCTACCCGCCGGGCGATACGTGATTCTCCGAACCGAGACACGCATTGCCCCGCGGTTTTGTTTCCCGACACGTTGCCAGATTCCCTGTGAACGCCAGCTACCCAGATTTTGATCCGCGAATCGTCGATATCCAGCCGCGAGGCAGGGAGGTCCTGACCAATAGGCGCGGCAAGCCCCGTCCTTCAGGGCGGGGAAGGATAGCGCGGTCTGATTTTGTGGAAACGAATGCGGGAATGAGATAGTTACTAGGATGCAACGACTTCAAGCCTTCAAATACGAATTGATGCCGACGGGCGATCAGCAGCGCCGGATGCGCCGTTTCGCCCGCTCGTGCCGGTTCGTGTTTAACCGGGCGCTGGCGTTGCAGCAGCAGCGGTACGAGGCTGGTGAGAAAAAGCTCGGCTACGCCGGGCTGTGCAAGGAACTTACCGGCTGGCGTAACGATGCCAACATCGCATGGCTGAAAGAGTCGCCCATCCGCCCGTTGCAGCAAGCGCTGAAGGACCTGTAGCGGGCCTATACCAACTTCTTTGCCAAGCGGTCGACCTTCCCCCGCTTCAAGAAGAAAGGGCTTGGCGACAGCTTTCGCTACCCCGACCCGAAGCAGATCAAATACGACGCGGCCAATGGGCGGGTCTTCATTCCCAAGCTCGGCTGGCTGCGCTACCGCAATACCCTCGAGGTGGTCGGCACCGTGAAGAACGTCACGGTGTCGGCGTCGGGTGGAAAATGGTTCGTCAGCATCCAGACCGAACGCGAAGTGGAAGCCAATTATCACCCGGCCAGCGGCATCGTCGGGGTCGACGTGGGCGTGGCGAACTTTGCCACGTTGTCGACCGGCGAGTTCATCGCGCCGGTCAATGCGCTGGCAAAGCGCAAGCGGCAACTGGCCCGCGCCCAACGGTCGATGAGCCGGAAAAAGAAGTTCTCTCGTAACTGGATCAAGGCCAAGGCCCGCGTCCAGTCCATTCACACCCGGATCGGCAATACCCGACGCGACTACCTGCACAAACTCACCACGACGCTAAGCAAAAACCACGCGGCGATCGTGATCGAGGACCTGCAGGTACGGAACATGGCCAGGTCGTCCTCGGGAACGGTCGATCAACCGGGGCGAAACGTCCGTGCCAAGACGGGACTCAACCGCTCCATCCTGGATCAGGGATGGAGCGAGTTCCGTCGCCAGCTTGAGTACAAGCAGGCATGGCGCGGCGGGATTGTCGAGGCGGTACCGCCACGGAACACGAGTCGAACCTGTTCGGCCTGTGGGCACGTGGCGAAGGAGAACCGCCCGAGCCAATCCCGATTCGAGTGTGTTGCCTGCGGTCACACGGCGCATGCCGACGTGAACGCCGCTCGCAACATATTGGCGGCAGGGCATGCCGTCATGGCCTGTGGAGGGGATGTAAGCCCGTATCGGCACCTCGGTGCCGGTGCGGCAGCCCCGTTGAAGCAGGAACCCACCGAAGCGATTCATGCGGGCCCCGTGCCGGCATGAGCGCCGTAGGAATCCTCGTCCTTCAGGGCGAGGAGGATGTCAACGTCGATCGATACCAACGCGACCTCGCTTGCAGGTCGCCTTAAACGTGTTGATCAGGCAGGTACATCATGAGCAAAGAAAACGACTACCAGGATATCGACGATTGGGACGATACCGACGTCGAGGACGACGAGCAGAACAACGATTCCCTGCTCGACAGCATCAAGGGCACAAAGGATGCCCGGCGCCGACTCGACGACATCCTCGAGGAACGCCGACTGCGGGCTCAGATGACAGACGAGTTCTAACGTCGGTCCAAACCACAGGAGCCTATGCATGTCGGAAACTCCCGGCCGTCAAATCGACCTTGCAGACCGACGGGTGCTGGCCGTCGGCCTGATCAGTGGCCTGATTGCGGTCGTGCTGGCCGCCTTGGCCGCGCATGGCCCGATGGCTCCAACCGACCTGAACGCCCAACGGCAGGTGGATACCGCGATCCTCCTACATTTCGTGCACACCCTCGGACTAATGATGCTGGCCTTCTGGCCTGCTGGTGCCCGTTGGAGGCTGACCATTACGGCACTCTGGCTGGTCGGCATTATCCTGTTCAGTGGCAGCATTTACGCGCTCACCTTGTTCACCCAACCCTGGCCCGGTCCAGCCACGCCGATCGGGGGGCTCTTCCTGATGCTCGGCTGGATCGGGTGGTTGACGGGGCTGCTACTCCTCAAACGGACTGAGCGCCGGTAGTTGATGAAAAAAAGTCGCCCGCGGCGCCGGGAGCCGAGTCCGTCGAGTCTGTCTACACGAAGATGTCGGACCAGCCGCTTGATCTGGCGGACACTCAGGTGCCGTTGCCGACTCGGCTGTCCCTGCGTCACAAGCTGGCAACCACGGCCGGAATGATCCAAACCAGATCGACCTCTCGATGACTCGTCGAGATTGGCTTCCTAACCACAGTTCACCCCTATTGCAAAAGGGGGGGATCGTAAAATTGGACGACGGGGGCATTACTGCTTCGGACTAACAAGTGAGTTGCCGCAGGCTGCGTACAAGAGCGGATTGCGGTACCATCCGCGTTTTTGCGTCAGGAATACCATGTCCCAATCGACCTTCGAATACGACGATCTGATTCGCTGCGCCAAGGGCGAGATGTTCGGGCCCGGCAACGCCCAACTGCCGCTGCCGCCCATGTTGATGTTTGACCGGATCAACGTGATCACCGACGAAGGGGGCGAATACGGCAAGGGCGAAATGCAGGCGGAACTGAATATCCATCCCGATCTGTGGTTCTTCGCCTGCCACTTCGAAGGCGACCCGGTAATGCCCGGCTGCCTGGGCCTGGACGCCATGTGGCAGTTGGTCGGCTTTTTCCTCGGCTGGAGCGGCGGCAAGGGCCACGGGCGTGCATTGGGTGTCGGTGATGTAAAATTCTCGGGACAGGTCTTGCCGCGGAACAAGAAGGTTGAATACCGTGTCCAGATGAAGCGCGTCATCATGCGCAAGCTCACGATGGGCATTGCCGATGCGCAGATGCTCTGCGACGGCGTTGTCATCTACGAAGCCAAAGATCTTCGCGTAGGACTGTTTACCAGCACAGAAGCACTTTCGGAGTAACCACTCAATGCGCCGAGTCGTCATCACCGGCATGGGCATCGTGTCCAGCCTGGGCAACAACTGCAAAGAGGTGCTCGCCTCACTTAAGGAAGGTCGTTCGGGCATCGAACGCAACCCCGAGCAGGTCGAGCACGGTTTTCGCTCGCACGTCGCCGGCACGCTCAAGATCGATCCGGCCGAGCACATCGACCGCAAGCTGCTGCGCTTCATGGGCTCGGCAGCCGCCTACAACTACTTGGCGATGAAAGAAGCGATCGAGCAGGCCGGCCTGACCGAAGAGCAAGTCTCGAACCCGCGCGCCGGTCTGATCACCGGCTCTGGCGGTTCGTCTTGCGAGAACATCGTCGCCACCGCCGACATCGCCCGCGAACGCGGCATCAAGCGGGTCGGTCCATACATGGTCACGCGCACCATGGGTTCGACTACCTCGGCCTGTCTGGCCACGCCGTTCAAGATCAAGGGCATCAACTACTCGATCAGCTCGGCGTGCTCGACCTCCGCACACTGCATCGGTGCCGGTGTTGAACAGATACAGTTCGGCAAGCAGGACGTGATCTTCGCCGGGGGCGGCGAGGAACTGCACTGGTCGCTGTCGGCCATGTTCGATGCCATGGGCGCCCTGTCCTCCAACTTCAATGACACGCCGGACAAGGCCTCGCGTCCCTACGACGTGGACCGTGACGGCTTTGTGATCGCCGGTGGCGGTGGGATGGTCGTGCTCGAGTCACTCGAGCACGCCCAGGCCCGCGGCGCGACCATCCTCGCCGAGGTCACCGGCTACGGTGCCACCTCCGACGGCTACGACATGGTCCAGCCGTCCGGTGAAGGCGCGGTTCGCTGCATGCAGCAGGCGCTGGCGACCGTCGACAAACCGATCGACTACGTCAACGCTCACGGCACCTCCACCAAGGTCGGCGACCTGCGCGAGCTGCAGGCGATGACCGAGGTCTTCGGTGATCACCAGCCGGTCGTCACCTCGACCAAGTCTCTGTCCGGCCATGCGCTGGGCGCCGCCGGCGTTCACGAGGCGGTCTACTCGCTGCTGATGCTGCAGAACGACTTCGTCGCAGCCTCGGCCAACGTTGAGAGCCTCGAACCGGAGGCCCAAAACGCAAACATCGCCACGCAAAAGCTCGAAGGTCAGCGACTTAACACGGTCCTTTCCAACAGCTTCGGTTTCGGCGGCACCAATGCCTCGCTGGTCATGGAGCGGTTCAACGGCTGAGCCGCATACGCGAGCTGATCGGCCAAAAGCCAGACCGGGCGGTCTGGCTTTTTTCTTTTGAGAATGCCACGCCGTCAGGCCATCAGGGCACTGTCGATCAGTTGTCGGGTGTATTCATGGCTCGGGGAGTCGAGCAACGCCTCGGTCGGTCCCGACTCGATGACTTCCCCTTCGAGCATCACGATC
>JAWLFB010000006.1:0-47837 GCA_041685825.1 Guyparkeria sp.
GCGCAACCTGCGCATGCTCGAACATGCCCTAATCGCCGCCGAACACGACGCGCTTACCGGCCTCAAGAATCGGCGCGCCTTCGATCTGGAGCTCAAGACCGTTCATGCCCGAGTCTCGCGCTATGGCGGTCCGGCGAGCTTGTTGATCCTAGACATGAAGCGCTTCAAGGCGATCAACGACACCTACGGCCATGACGTCGGTGATCGGGCACTGGCTCGCGTGGCCGAAGGGCTCGATCGCTGCCTGCGGGAAACCGACAGTGCCTATCGTCTTGGCGGGGACGAGTTTGTGGTGATCCTTCCCGAAACCCCGTATCGGGGGGCGCGACGCTTGGGTGCGCGTTTGCTCGACTGGTTTCGTGACCATCCGTTACGGGAGCCCGGCGGTGAACGCGTGCCGCTCAAGGCGCGGCTGGGCATGGCCCAGTTCCGCGAGGGGGAAGACGCGGGCGACTGGTTCCGGCGCACCGATCAGGCGCTGTACGGCAATGCTGAGCCTAACGAGGCCAACCGCCGGTTGGGCCGTCTGGCCTGACGAGTGTGCCGAGAAGCGCCCGGTATCCGGCGGCTTTAGCCCCTGGGGAGTGGCAAAACACTGTCAAACACGTGAGAATCGCGGACGTTGGGGAAGGTCTGCACGAATACCCAACGCCTCTGCGGGGCTTGCCGGCTTGCCCTTCCTCGGTGTTACCGATTCGCGACGGGCAATGAGCCTGCCTTCGGATCCGCGCCTTGATTGCAAACAGGCCGGTAAGCCAGAGGCATTGGCGATTCGTGCAGACCTTGCCTACGCAAGACAGGCCCCGCATAGGGGGGCGAACTCCGGAAAATGAACGAGGTACGGGTAATGGCCGAAGGCGACGAGGAAGCCACGGAAAAGAAGGGTGGCAACAAGCTGGTCGTGATACTGCTTGCGGTGTTGATCGCCGTGATCCTGGCAATCGGTGCGGTGGTGACGACCCTGTTGCTCACCGGTGGCGATGACAAGCCGGCCGGCGAGGGGGAGGAAACCACCGAGCAGAGCGAGGAGGCAAAGGCGCCCAAGGGCCCCGCAGTCACCGTCTCGTTGGGGGATCCGATCACTGTCAACCTGAGCAAGCCCAACGACGCCAACGTGCTTCAGGTGCAGCTCGACCTGGTCACCCGCGACCCGGAGGTCGAGGAGCTGATCAAGACGCAGCGCTCGCGGATCGTCAACGACGTGATGCTGGTGTTGAGCGACGTCGACTCGTCCGAACTTCGCACGCGGGCGGGGAAGGAGGCGTTGCAGGAGTCGCTGACCGACGAGATCAACCGGGTCCTCGAGGATGGCAGTGACCTCGATCAGCCGGTCGAGAACGTTTATTTCACCAAACTCTTGATGCAGTGATGCGCCAGGGCTTGGAGTTACAGGGTCAACAGGCGCGAGGCGCTTATGTCTGAAGCCGACATCCTCTCCCAGGACGAGATCGACGCGCTGCTCAACGGCGTCGACGAGGGCGACGTCGAGACCGAGCAGGGGGTCGGCGACCCGACCCAGGCCAAGGCCTACGATCTCACCACCCAGGAGCGCATCGTCAGGGGCCGACTGCCGACCCTGGAGATGCTCAACGAGCGCTTCGCGCGTAGCCTGCGTATCCGGCTGGTGTCCATGCTTCGTCGCTCGGTCGAGATCTCGATCGAGGGCGTGGAGATGACCAAGTTCTCCGAGTACATCCACACGCTGTTCGTTCCCACCTCGATGACGCTGATGCACGTGCGTCCGCTCAAGGGGCTGGGGATGTTCATGATGGAGTCGCGGCTGGTCTTCTCGCTGGTCGACAACTTCTTCGGCGGCTTCGGCATGCACGCCAAGATCGAGGGGCGAGACTTCACGCCCACCGAGCTCCGGGTCATCAAGCGGGTGCTCGAGCAGGCCACCGAGGAGATGCAGAACGCTTGGGCGGGCATCTACCCGATCATGTTCGAGACCGTCAGCCACGAGATGAATCCGCAGCTGGCGAACATCGTCTCGGCGACCGAGGTGGTGGTGGTCTCGAGCTTTCGCATCGAGGTTGAGGGGGGCTCGGGCAAGTTCGACTTCGTGGTGCCCTACTCGATGATCGAGCCGATCCGCGACCTGCTCGACGGCGGCATGCAAGGTGATCGTTTGGAGGTCGACGAACGCTGGACCAAGGCGCTCAAGCGCGAGCTGGGTTTTGCCGAGATCGAGATGACTGCACACCTGGCCGACGTGCGCATGTCACTCAAGGACGTCGCCACCATGGAGGTCGGGCAGGTCATTCCCTTCGAGATGCCGGAATACTCGACGCTCGCGTCCGACGGCTTGCCCCTGTATCGCGGCAAGATGGGGGTGTTCAAGGGCAACAAGGCAATTCGCATCGAGGAGCCGGTGCCCGAGCGGCTCGAGCGGGCAGCGCATCCCAACGAGATCCTGCGGGCGCAGATCCCCGGGGTGAACCAATCAGGAGAGAAAGACGATGGCTGAAGAATCCGACAAGTCCACCGAGGACGACTGGGCGGCGGCCATGGCCGAACAGGGCGACACGGAAGACGACCATGCACAGGCCGTCGGCATGGAGCAGTTCAGCGAGGGCGGCCATCCGGACGACGACGAGAACCCCGTCAACTTCGATGTCATCATGGACGTGCCGGTCAATATCTCGATGGAGATCGGCCGGACCGCGATCAACATCCGTAATTTGCTTCAGTTGAATCAGGGCTCGATCGTCGAGCTTGACCGACTGGCCGGTGAGCCGCTGGACGTACTGGTCAACGGCACACTGATCGCGCGCGGCGAGGTGGTGGTGATCAACGAGAAGTTCGGCATCCGCCTGACCGACGTGATCAGCCCGGCCGAACGCCTACGCAAACTGCGTTGATTATGCGAGCCCTTCCGTTCTTGATCCTGTTCCTGCTGGCCGGTCCGGCCCGGGCCGCCGAGGCCATCGATCCGCTGGCACCGAGCTATCTGCTCAAACTGGTGATTAGCCTGATCCTCGTGCTGGTGCTGATGTTCGCGCTGGTGTGGGTGGTCAAGCGGGTTGGTCGGCTGGACGCCCGGGCGGGTAATTACCCGATGCAGGTGCTTACCCAGATGTCGATCGGCCCGCGCGAGCGCATCCTGCTGGTGGCCGTGGGCGACCGACAAATGCTCGTCGGCGTCAGCCAGGGGGCGATCGAGTCGCTCGGCTGGGTCGACCCGCCGCTTGAGCCGCGCCGGCGCGACGGTGAGAACCCGAGCTTCGGCGAGGCGTTTCAGGCGCAACTGGCCGCCCGCTTCGGCAAGGGTGGCCAGGTTGGCAAGGGGAGCCCGAACGATGGCTAGATTGTTCGGCCGGTTCTTCCTGCTGATGCTACTCGCCTTCGTTCTGTTCGGCGCGAGTGCGCCCGTGTTCGCCGAGCCGGGCCTGCCGGCGGTCACCCTGACCGAGGGTGAAGATGGCGAGACGCAGTACAGCCTGACGCTGCAGATCCTTGCCCTGATGACGGTGCTCACGCTGCTGCCGTCGTTGCTGCTGATGATGACCTCGTTCACGCGGATCATCATCGTGTTGGCATTGCTGCGCCAAGCGCTGGGTACGGTCCAGACGCCCTCGAACCAGATCCTGCTCGGCCTGGCGTTGTTCCTGACGCTGTTCATCATGGCGCCGGTGTTTCAGGCTGCCTATGACGAAGGTGTCGGGCCCTACATGGCCGAGGAGATCGGCGCGATGGAGGCAATCGATCGGGCCGCCCAACCCTTGCGCACCTTCATGCTCAACCAGACTCGCGAGAGCGACATCGCCCTCTACCAGGAGATCGGCGACTACCCGGACTTTGAGACACCCGACGACGTGCCGCTGACTGTGTTAATGGCCGCCTTCGTCACCTCGGAGCTCAAGACGGCCTTCCAGATCGGTTTCCTGATCTTCATCCCGTTCCTGATCATCGACCTGGTGGTCGCCTCCGTGCTGATGTCTATGGGCATGATGATGCTCTCGCCGATGATCGTCTCGTTGCCGTTCAAGATCATGCTGTTCGTGCTGGTCGACGGGTGGGCGCTCCTGATGGGTACGCTCGCGTCCAGTTTCTACATGGGAGGCTGACCATGAGTCCCGATACCGTTATCGACCTGACCCGCCAGGCCCTCATGGTCATCCTCTACCTGTCGATGCCTATACTGCTCACCGCCCTTGCGGTCGGTCTGCTGATCGGCATGTTTCAGGCGGCGACCCAGATCAACGAGATGACCCTGAGTTTCATCCCGAAGATGATCGCGGTGGTGGTCGCCATCCTATTGGCCGCGCCCTGGATGTTGCAGGTGATCGTCGACTTCACCGAGCGGCTGTTTCATAACATCCCGTCGCTGATCGCCTGAGGTCCCCGCCTTGGAGCTGGCGATCGAGCAAATATTTGGCTGGACCGCCACATATCTGTGGGTGCTAGTCCGGGTCGGGGCGATGCTCATGGTCGCGCCGATCTTCGGTTCGCAGTCTCTGCCGGTGCGTATTCGGCTGGTGATCGCGTTGGCAGTTTCCCTGGTGATCACGCCGATGGTGCCCGAGATCCCGGCGGTCGACCCGCTTTCGATTGCCGGGATTACCATGATCGTCCAGCAGGTGCTGATCGGCGTGGCGATGGGCTTTATCCTCAACCTGGTGATCGCGGCGTTCGTGATAGCCGGCGAGTCGATCGCGATGAGCATGGGTCTGGGGTTTGCCCAGACCGTCGATCCACAGAACGGCGTGAGCGTGCCGCTGATCTCGCAGTTCCTGACCATCGTGGTCACCTTGCTGATGGTGGCGCTCAACGTGCCGGCGATGATCGTCAAGATGCTGGCGGACTCGTTCACCATCCTGCCGGTCTCGCCGGTGGGACTCACCGCCGATGACTTCCGTGCGATCGCCTGGTTCGGTCAGCAGATGTACATCAACGCGGTGTTAGTCGCTCTGCCGGTGGTGACCACGCTGCTGATGGTTAATCTCGCCATGGGCGTGATCACGCGCGCCGCGCCGCAGATGAACATTTTCTCGGTGGGTTTCCCGGCCACCCTGATGATCGGCTTCTTCGCGTTGTTCCTGGCCGCTCCCCTCTGGTTCCCGAACGTGGAACAGTTCGTGCATCAATCATTCGTGCTGATCACGGAAATCCTGAGGTGAGTTGGTGGCGGAGAACGAGAACGGCCAGGAGAAAACCGAAGAACCCACCGCGAAACGATTGCGTGACGCCCGCGAGAAGGGGCAGGTCGCCCGTTCGCGGGAACTTAATTCCTTTCTACTGACCGTCGGCTCGGCCGCGGTATTTCTGGTGTTCGGCGGCCAGATGATGCTGGGACTGGCCGAGGTCGTGCGCAATTCGTTCATCATTGAACGTTCGGATGTCTTCGACCAGGCGGCGATGTTCTCGCGACTTGCCAATGCTTTCGCCGACGGATTTATTTCCTTCGTACCTTTGTTCTTTGCCACTATCGTGCTGGCCATCGCGGCCACCATGGCGGTAGGTGGGTGGAACTTTTCCACTCAAGCGATGGCGCCGAAACTGTCCAAGATGAATCCGATCTCTGGGCTCAAGCGCATTTTCGGCGTTCAGGCCCTGATGGAGCTGGGCAAAACCTTCGCCAAGTTCACGTTGATTGCCGCGATCGGTGTGGCGGTTTTCCTGGCCTTTGAGCCCGAGGTGCTGAGTTTGGGCTTGCAGCCGTTCGATGCCGCGCTGGCTCATGCCGGCTGGCTGATCAGCTGGGGATTTTTCGCCGTCTCGTTCGGGCTGCTGCTGGTGGCGCTTGTCGATGTGCCGTTTCAGATATGGAATCACAACAAGCAGCAGCGTATGACCTTCCAAGAGGTCAAGGACGAGCACAAGGACACCGAGGGCCGTCCGGAGATCAAGCAGCGCATCCGGCAGACCCAGATGCAGATGTCTCAGCGCCGCATGATGGAGGCGGTGCCCGAGGCCGACGTGGTGGTCACTAACCCGACCCACTATGCCGTCGCGCTCAAGTACGACGCCGAGGGTGTGGGTGCGCCGATCGTGGTGGCCAAGGGGATCGATGAGATGGCGCTCAATCTGCGCAAGATCGCCGCGTCTCACGGGGTCGAGATTTTCGAGGCCCCGCCATTGGCACGGGCCTTGTACGCGCATGTCGAGATTGACGAAGTGATCCCCGCAGCGCTCTACACCGCGGTGGCCCAGGTGCTGGCCTACGTCTACCAGCTCAAGGAGGCAGCTCGCGGCGCCGGGCAGGCGCCGGGGCGCCCGGAGCCGCAAGTGCCTGACGATTTCGACGTGCCGGCCACCGACTGACCAGACGCTTGATCGATGAACCGTAACGTAACATCAGCCGAGAAGAACGCGCTCAGATGAAACCCAGCTCGACCAATTTCAGCTTCGCCCGCCTGGGTAACACCCTGCGCCAGTATCGGGGGCAAGGGATTGGGCCGCCGGTGATGATCATCATGCTGCTGGCGATGGTGATCGTGCCGTTGCCACCGTTGGGGCTGGACGCACTGTTCACCTTCAACATCACCCTGTCGTTGATCATCCTGATGGTGGTGCTCTACGTGGGCAAGCCGCTGGACTTCGCTATCTTTCCCACCGTCATCCTGATCGCGACCCTGTTGCGACTCGCGCTGAATGTGGCCTCCACCCGGGTGGTGCTACTCAACGGTCACGAGGGGCCCGGCGCGGCCGGCAACGTGATCGAGGCCTTCGGCAACTTCGTTATCGGCGGCAACTACGCTGTCGGCCTGGTGGTGTTCATCATCCTGATGGTGATCAACTTCGTGGTCATCACGAAGGGTGCCGGGCGAGTCTCCGAGGTGTCCGCGCGCTTTACGCTCGATTCGCTACCGGGCAAGCAGATGGCAATCGACGCCGACCTTAACGCTGGCATTCTTAACCAGGAGCAGGCCCGAGCCCGGCGCGAGGAGATCGCCTCCGAGGCTGATTTCTATGGCTCGATGGATGGTGCCTCGAAGTTCGTGCGCGGCGATGCCATCGCGGGCATCCTAATCGTGTTCATCAACGTGATCGGCGGCTTGCTGATCGGTGTCGCGCAACACGGCATGCCTTTCGGCAATGCCGCCGAGACTTACGTCCTGCTGACCATCGGTGACGGCCTGGTCGCCACCATCCCCTCGCTGCTGATATCGACCGCCACGGCAATCATCGTCACGCGGGTCACCGCCTCGAAGGAAGACATGGGCTCCCAGGTTCAGAGGCAGATGTTCTCCGATCCGCGGGTGCTGGGTGTGGCCGCGGGACTGATGGCTGGTCTCGGCCTGGTGCCGGGCATGCCCAATGCCGCCTTTCTTTTCCTCGCCGCGCTGGCCGGTGGCGGTGCCTGGCTGGTTTCGCGCCGCCAGGCGGCCGAGGCGGTCGAGAAGGCAGCCGCTGAGGCGGCGCCGGCGGAGACCAAGCCCGAGGTCAAGGAACTGACCTGGGACGATGTCCCGCCGGTCGACCTGATCGGCCTGGAGGTGGGTTACGGCCTGATCCCGCTGGTCGACCGCAACCAGGGTGGCCAGTTGATGCCGCGGATAAAGGGCGTGCGCAAGAAGCTCTCGCAGGACCTGGGCTTCCTGATCTCGACGGTGCACATCCGGGACAACCTCGACCTCAAGCCCAACGAATACCGCATCAGCCTCAACGGCGTGCCGATCGGCAACGCCGAGATCTTCCCCGACCGCGACATGGCCATCAATCCGGGCCAGGTCTCGGGCGACATCAAGGGCATCCAGACCACAGACCCGGCCTTCGGCCTGAAAGCCTACTGGATCGATCGCGGCCAGAAGGAAGAGGCTCAGGCGCTTGGCTACACGGTGGTCGATCCGGCCACAGTGGTCGCCACCCACTTGTCGCAGATCCTCGGTGATAATGCTGCCGACCTGTTCGGCTACGAGCAGGCGCAGCAACTGCTTGACACGCTCAAGCAGAACTCGCCAAAGCTGGTCGAGGACCTGGTGCCCAAGACCCTGCCGATGACGACTATCGTGGAGGTGCTCGGACAACTACTCGCCGAACGGATTCCGATCCGCGATATCCGCACGATTGCCGAAACCTTGACGATCCAGGGCCAGCGTACTCAGGACGTCGGTGAATTGACGGAGAGCGTGCGCATGGCGCTGGGCCGCATGATCGTCCAGCACATCAATGGCTTGGCGCCGATCGTGCCGGTAATCACGCTGGATCCACAGTTGGAACAGCTCTTGCTTAATAGTACCCAGCGCGGGAATCAGGCCCCCGGAATCGAACCCGGTCTGGCCGAGCGACTACACAAGTCGCTCAAGGACGCGGCCGAGCGTCAGGAGCAGAGTGGCAAGCCGGCCATTCTCCTGGTGGCTCCGCAGATTCGCAGCTGGCTCTCGCGCATGGTCCGGCACTCGATCCCGACGCTCAGTGTGCTGAGCTATCACGAGATACCGGACAACAAGGAAATACGCGTGGTGGCGAGCGTCGGCAACCAAAACGATGGCTGACGTCTCGACCGGACAACCCAACCACTAAGGGTCTGGTAGATACATGAAAATCAAGCGAATCATCGCTAGTGACATGCGCGAGGCCATGCGCCAGGTGCGGCGTGTGTTCGGTGACGAGGCAGTTATTCTTTCCAACAAGCCTGTCTCCGGCGGGGTAGAGGTGATTGCCGCAATGGACTTCGATGAGAAGGCGATCCAACTGGCGGCAGCCCAGCAGTCGGCCAGCCGGATCGCTGGTGCCGCGGAGCGCCCGACGGCTAGGGCCGAGCGTGCCGCACCGGAACAGGGACCGCGTCCGGCACCACCGACCGAGCCCGAGCCCGAGCACGAGTCGGCCGAGTCCAACGATGCCGCGCCCAAGACCACCGCCGAGATGCTCGCCGAGCGCAGCCGCAAGGCCGACTCGGCCGGATCGGTCGAATCAACCGAGTCGGTCGCCTCGTCTGTCGCCCACGAGACCGAAGACGACCGTGCCGCCTTCTCCGAGGCGCTCGCCGCCTGGAGCAAGCAGCAGGCAGGCCCGTCCGCCGAGTCCACCTCGAATCCGGTGGCCGACGAGCCGGCCGCTCATTCGTCCAACCGGACCCCGTCGCACTGGGACTGGTTGGTGGAGGACCAGGGTGCGGCCGAGGGACGTCTTTCGACGCTGACCGAGGAGGTGGCGCAGCTGCGCGACCTGTTCGAACGGCAATTGTCGGTGATGGAATGGCACCGTTTCAGCCAAGCGCACCCGGCCGAGGTGTCCACCGTCCAGCGCCTGCAGGATATCGGCCTGCCGACGGGGTTGGCACGCGAGCTGGGTCGGGCCGCAGCTCAGACCCAGCCGGAGCGGGCATTCGTCGAGGCACTCAAGATGCTGGGCGAGCAGATCGAGCAACGGGCCGAGGACCCGGTCGAGGCCGGTGGTACTTACGCCTTCGTCGGTCCGACTGGCGTGGGCAAGACCACCACGCTTGCCAAGCTGGCTGCCCGCGCGGTCCTGCACCGTGGTCGGGACTCGGTGGCGCTGATCAGCACCGACCGTTTTCGCATCGGGGCTCAGGAGCAGTTGCGCAACTACGCGCGTATCCTTAATGTGCCGCTGCATATCGCCCGTGACGAAACGCACCTGGCGCAGTTGCTCGAAGCCGTTTCCGATAAGCACCTGGTGCTGATCGACACCTCCGGGATGTCACAGCGCGACTTTCGCATGATGCAGAAGCTCGAGGCCCTGATGGGGGCGGGCGAGGCGGTCAAGCTGCTGCTGGTGCTGTCGGCCAACGCCCAGTACCCGGCGCTCGAGGACGTCAAGAAACGCTTTGCCGGCTTGCCGTTGCACGGCACCGTCCTGACCAAGCTCGACGAGACCGTATTGCTTGGCGGTGGCCTGGCCGCCATTGTCCGTCCGCTGGCCGGTGTTGATGGCCAACCGAGGCGCCTGCCGCTGGTCTGTGCTGGCGTCGGTCAACGGGTGCCGGAGGACCTGTGGTTCCCGCAGGCCGCCGACCTGATCAAGCAGGCCCTCGAAATGGGGCAGTCACAACTCGAACACACCGACCGGGATGATCCGCTGTGGATGCTCAATCAAGCCGGATGACACTCCAGCCCGCCATTAGCGGCCACGACCAGGCCGACGGGGTGCGCCACGCCAATGCCAGTCGCCCGGTGCGGGTGATTGCCGTCACCAGCGGCAAGGGCGGTGTGGGCAAGACCAACGTGTCGGTCAACCTGTCCGTGGCCCTGGCGCGAAGCGGCGAGCGGGTGGTGCTGATGGATGCCGACTTGGGGCTTGGTAACGTCGATGTCCTGCTTGGTCTACAGTCCCGGGGCAATTTGTCCCATGTGTTGTCCGGCGAGGCCACGCTTGACGAGATCATGCTAGAAGGTCCCGAGGGGATCGGCATCCTGCCGGCGGCCAGCGGGGTGGCCCGCATGGCCGGCCTGACGGCCGCCGAGAATGCCGGTCTGATTTCGGCCTTCTCCGGTATGCGCTGGCCGGTCGATACCTTGGTAGTGGACTCGGCCGCCGGTATCGCCGATTCGGTGGTGCGCTTTGCCGAGGCGGCCAACGAGGTCGTGGTGGTGGTCTGCGACGAGCCGGCCTCGATCACCGATGCCTACGCGGTCATCAAGGTGCTCTCGCGTGAACATGACGTCACCCGCTTCCACGTGGTCGCGAACATGGTGCGTGATGCGGCCGAAGGCCGGCGTCTTTTCGAGAAGCTTTCGGTGGCCGCCAAGCGCTTTCTCGACGTGACGCTCATCCACATGGGGTCGGTGCCGTTCGATGATTACCTGCGTCGGGCCGTGCAGCGCCAGAAGACCGTGGTGCAGCTCTACGGCGGTGCGAAGTCGACGCGGGCGTTCACGGCGATGGCGGAAAAGGTCAATCATTGGCCGGTCCCGCGCGGGCCGCAGGGGCAGTTGCAGTTTTTCGTCGAGCGACTGGTGGACAACGCCGAGCTGGACCCCGAGAACCTGTTATGAATGCACGCGCCATGTATCAGAACGTTCAGGCCGGATCGACCGAAGCCTTGGTAGCCAAACACGCTGGCCTGGTCAAGCGGGTGGCCTTTCACCTGCTCGGGCGGCTGCCATCTCATGTGCAGGCTGAGGATTTGATCCAGGCGGGCATGGTCGGGCTGCTCGATGCCGCCCGGCTGTTCGATGGAGACAAGGGCGCCTCGTTCGAGACCTACGCGGGGTTACGCATTCGCGGCGCGATGCTCGACGAAGTGCGGCGCAACGACTGGGCACCGCGCTCGGTCTATCGTCGTCAGCGAGAGATCGCGCAGACGGTGGCGGCCATCGAGGCCGAGACCGGTCGCGAGGCGCGAGATGCCGAGGTCTGCGAGCGCATGGGCATCACCCTCGACGAATACCACGCCGCCATCTCCGATTCCTCGTCGGTGCACGTCGGTTCGCTGGATCACGGTGGCGAGGCGGAGAACGAAACCTTCGATATCGCCGATCCCAACAGCCAGCAACCCGACGAGGCGCTGGCCGAGGATCACTTCCAACGCGACCTCGCCGACTGCATCGACGAGCTGCCGGAGCGGGAAAGACTGGTGATGTCCCTGTACTATGTCGAGGAACTCAACCAGAAAGAGATCGGCGCGGTGCTCGGCGTCAGCGAGTCGCGCGTCTGTCAGATTCACAACAAGGCGATCATGCGGCTCAAGACCGCGATGAACGCCTGGAAATAGGGCACTGGGCGCGAAAAGGCTCAATCTTTTCCGGTCGGCGCCGATAGACCCTCATACCTACGTTCGAACAAGGCAATCTGCCTGGTACTGACAAACGATCCCAGGGGCGAAAATGGACCGAAACATGAAGATCCTAGTGGTGGACGATTTCTCCACGATGCGCCGGATCATCAAGAACCTCCTCAAGGAGCTAGGCTTCACCAACCTCGAGGAGGCCGATGATGGCCAGACGGCCTTGCCGCTGCTTAGGCAGGGCAATTTCGATTTCCTCGTTACCGACTGGAATATGCCGGGGATGACCGGCATCGATCTGCTGCGAGCGGTCCGTGCCGACCCGAACCTTGCCAGTCTGCCGGTACTCATGGTGACCGCCGAGGCCAAGCGCGAGCAGATCGTGCTCGCCGCCCAAGAGGGCGTAAACGGCTACATCGTCAAACCGTTCAACGGGGCGACCCTCAAGGAGAAGATCGAAAAGATCTTCGAACGCGTCGAATCGTAGGGCCCCGGGATGACTCAAGTACAGGAGCAGGACTTCCAGCCGGTGGTCGGTCGCGAAAAGCGATTGGCCGATGCCCGCGCACTGGTCGAGGCAATCGAGAACGAGGATTCGTCGAGCGAAGCACAGCTGATTGGTGAGCTCACGGCGGCCTACTCGGGCAACATCTTCGACGAGGTCGGTCGGATGACGCGGGAGGTGCACGACACCCTCAAGAGCTTTGCCGAGGACGAGCGACTCGGGGCACTGGCCGAGGACGAGATGCCCGATGCACGCGATCGGCTGCGCTACGTGATCACCCTGACCGAGCAGGCCGCGACCCGCACCTTGACGGTCACCGAAGAGGCCACGCCCACGGCAGAACAGATCGTCGAGCGCTCGCAGCGGCTCAAGGGCGAGTTGGCTAAAGTCGCCGCGAGCGAAGCCGATAACGCTCGTCTGGGCGGCGTGGTCGAGTCCATGACTCGCTACCTGGATTCCACTACCCGCTGTGGTGAGCGACTCAAGGGTCAGTTCACGGAAATCATGATGGCCCAGGAATTTCAGGATCTGTCCGGTCAGCTACTGATGCGAGTGATCGATCTGCTCGAGCAGCTGGAGGAAAAACTGGTCGGCCTGTTGCAGATCACCGCTCCGGTCCGCAGTGCCAAGGCGGAGGACGGCAAGTCCGCCCCGGCCGAGCGTTCCGAGGATGGCGTCGGGCCACAGTTGCCCGGCGCCGGCGACAACGTGGTCAAGAATCAGGACGACGTCGACGATCTACTCGCCAGCTTGGGTTTCTAATCCGGTCGGTCGAGGGAAAGGCCGGGCCCCGGAGGCCGGGCGGTCACGCGACACTTCCGGTTGGGAAGTGACAGAGAGCGCATGAGAGGCAAGCATGGCATTCGAACCCGACAACGAGCTGTTGCAGGACTTCCTGATTGAGGCCGGCGAACTGCTCAATGGGCTGGATCAGCAATTGATCGAGCTAGAGCAGTCGCCCGATGACGCGGACAGGCTCAATTCGGTGTTCCGCGCCTTCCACACTATCAAGGGCGGTGCCGGCTTCCTCGAAGTCCATCCGCTGGTGGAGGTCTGCCACCGCGCCGAGGACATCTTCAACCTGCTGCGCAACCACGAGATCACCATGAACAGCCGGATCATGGACGTGATGCTGCAGGTGATCGACGTGCTCAACGACATGTTCGATTCCCTGCGCGGCGGCAAATACCCCGAGGATGTCTCCAAGGCCTTTCTCAAGGAGATCGAGGCATTGGCGCATCAGGACGAGGCCGCGCCGGTGGCCGCCCCCGTCCCGAGTGAGCTTGCCCCGGCTGAGCAGGCCCCGGCTGACGAGCCGACGGCCGTGGCCGACGAGGACGATGCCTTCGATCGCATGCTGGCCGACCTGGATGCCGCCGAATCCGAAGTGCCGGAGGCGAGCGGTGAGTTGGATGATGACCTGATCAGCGACGACGAGTTCGAGAGCCTGCTCGACGAACTGCATGGCAAGGGCAAGTTCCAGACCCCGGCGGGCGAAGCAGCTCCGGCGGCCGCCGAGAAAGCGGCAGGTGGCGCGGATTCCGACGAGATCACCGACGAGGAGTTCGAGGCGGTGCTCGACGAGCTTTACGGCAAGGGCAAGGGGCCAACAGTGGCCGCAACCCAGGCAGGCAAAAAGCCGGCCGAGGCCTTCGTCCCCGAAACGACGCCCGAGTCCAAGCCGGCACAGCCGGCCGAGTCGGCTGCTAAGCCCGCTGCTCAGGCCAAGCCTGCCTCAAATGCCCAAGAGAATCCCAAGGCGCCTGAGGCGCACAAGGCGCCAGTGGAAACCACCGTGCGCGTGGACACCGAGCGACTCGACAGCATCATGAACCTGGTGGGCGAGCTGGTGCTGGTGCGCAATCGTATGAATACCCTCAAGTCGACCTTCGAGAACGAAGAGATCTCCTCGGTGATCGCGACGCTCGACATGGTCACCTCCGACCTGCAAGGCGCGGTGATGAAGACGCGCATGCAGCCGGTCAAGAAGGTCTTCGGCCGGTTCCCGCGGGTGGTGCGGGACACCGCGCGCACCTTGGGCAAGGAGGTCAACCTTGAGCTCGAGGGCGAGGACACCGATCTGGACAAGAACTTGGTCGAGGCGCTGGCCGACCCCCTGATCCACTTAGTGCGCAATGCCGTCGACCATGGCATTGAGATGCCCGACGACCGCGAGGCCAAGGGCAAGGACCGGGCCGGAACCGTGTTGCTGTCCGCAGCCCAGGAAGGCGATCACATTCGCCTGTCCATTCAAGACGATGGTTCCGGGATGGACGCCGAGGTGCTGCGCCGCAAGGGCGTCGAAAAAGGGATCGTCGATCCCGAGACCGCCGAGCGCCTCACCGATCAGGAATGCTTCGAGCTGATCCTGCACCCGGGCTTTTCCACCAAGGATCAGATCTCGGACATCTCCGGTCGCGGCGTGGGCATGGACGTGGTCAAGACCGCAATCACCAAGCTCTCGGGAACGATTAGCATCGACTCGGCGCAGGGCGAGGGCACCCAGATCAATATCAAGGTGCCGCTGACGCTGGCCATCTTGCCGACGCTGATGGTGATCGTCTCCGGGCGTAAATACGCCATTCCACTGTCGGTGGTCAACGAGATCTTCGAGATGGCCGACAAGGAAGTGAACGTCGTCGATGGTCAGTCGACCATCACGGTTCGCGACCGCGCCGTGCCGCTGTTCCGTATGACCGACTGGTTGGCGCTGCGTGGCGAGGCCCCGGGCACGCGCTGCGAGACCGACCAGGTCGTCATGGTCCAGCACGGCGCGCAATTGATGGCCCTGGTGGTCGATTCGGTCATCGGCCAGGAAGAAGTGGTGATCAAGCCGCTGGGCGAGTTGTTGCGCGTGGTCGACGGATTTGCCGGCGCGACGATTACCGGTGACGGGCACATTGCACTGATCCTTGACCTGCCGGGCATGGTGCGCCGCAACACGGGCCGCGGTCGTCAACGTCTGCGCTCGGTGGCCTGACCAATGCCGATACGCCTTCTGATCGTCGACGACTCGCTGTTCTTCCGGCGCGCCCTGCGGGAGGTCTTCTCCAGTGACCCGCGGCTCGAGGTGGTGGGCGAGGCGTCCAACGGGCGCCAAGCCGTGCTCAAGGCCTGCGAACTCAAGCCCGATATCATCACCATGGACGTCGAGATGCCGATCATGGACGGCATCTCGGCGGTGCGGCGTATCACCGAACGCTGCCCGACCCCGATCCTGATGCTCTCGGCACTTACCAAGGCCGGGGCGGAGGCCACGCTAGATGCGATCGATGCCGGGGCGGTCGATTTCTTCCCCAAGAACGGCGACGACCCGGAAGACACGCTGGCCCGATCCGGACGGCGCCTGTGTTCACGGGTGCGGATCCTGGCCCTGCGCTCGCAGCGGGAAGCGGCGTTACCCAACGCCAGTTCGCGCCAGGAAGGGCTCCCGGCGGCCGTCGAGCCGCGGCATCGCGGTGGGCGGAGCGCACCGGGTGGGTTTCTTAGTCGGCAGGGACTGGTGGTGATTGGTGCCTCGACCGGGGGACCGGCGGCGGTGCCGGCTGTACTTGGCAAGTTGCCGCCGGACTTCTCCGTGCCGATCGTGATTGCCCAGCACATGCCCGGCGCCTTTACCGGTCCGTTCGCTCAACGTCTGAACGACTCCATGCCGATTCGCGTGGTCGAGGCATCCGACGGCGAAATGCTGCGTCCGGGTACCGCCTATGTCATTCCCGGCGGCAGACACGGTGAACTGGCCGGAAGGCCGGGTGCCTACAAACTCAATTTGCGTGATCCGGTGGCTGATGAGCATTACCGGCCGAGCGTGAGTCTGGCGTTCTCTTCGGCCGCCCGGGTCGCCGGAGACGATCTGCTGGCGGTGGTGCTGACCGGCATGGGTGATGATGGTGCCGAAGGGGCCCGTCAGGTCACGTCTGTGCGTGGTCATGTCTGGGCGCAGGATCAGGCCAGCAGTGTGATCTATGGGATGCCGGCGGCCGTGGCCAAGGCGAACGTGGCCGAGTCGATTTTGCCGTTGGGGCAGATCGGTGCGGCCATCGGAGGGGCGTTGCGATGAAGATCTGGGCGGTTGCCAACCAGAAGGGCGGGGTGGGCAAGACCACCACTAGCGTGAGCCTGGCCGGTCACTTGGCCCGAGAGGGAAAGCGGGTGCTGCTGGTCGATCTCGACCCGCACGGCTCGATGACGGTCTACTTCGGCATGGAGCCTGAGGCCCCAGGGGCAAGTGTCTACTCGTTGTTCAAGTCGGCGGCCGACGGCGAGCGACTGGATCCGGCCCGCGTGGTACACCCCACGGCGTTCGACGGAATCAGCCTGATGCCTGCCTCCACGGCTCTGGCGACCCTGGATCGCCAGTTGGGCATGCGTGATGGCATGGGGTTGGTGCTCAAGCGCTCGATCGACCGCATCCGTGACGATTACGACTATGTGTTGATCGACTGCCCACCGATTCTGGGCGTGACCATGGTAAACGCCCTGGCGCTAGCGGAATTCCTGATCGTGCCGGTGCAGACCGAGTTCCTGGCGCTCAAGGGGCTCGAGCGGATGCTGCGCACCCTGGCAATGGTGCAGCGCTCGCGGCGTGATCGGCTGGAATACGTCATCCTGCCGACCATGTTTGATCGTCGAACGCGTGCCTCGCACGATACGCTGCGTCTTCTCCACGACCGCTACCACGATGACGTCTGGACGGACGTGATTCCGATCGACACCCAGTTCCGCGAGGCGAGTCGTCAGGGCAAGCCCCTGCCGATGATTCAACCCGACGCCCGCGGCAGCGAGGCGTACAAACAGTTTCTTCACTGGCTGGAGGTCCATGTTGGCGGGCAGGCGATGGCCCCGGCAGCCGAGCTGGGCGCGAGTGGTGCCCGCCTGAAGGAGACTCGCTGATGGCCGCTGAGAAACAGACTGACAGCCGACAATCGATTGTCGATCAGGACGCCGCGATCACGGCCTACCTCGATGGGCTGCTGCGTGATCCGTACGCCGACGAGACGGCGGAGAACAACGCACCGCGCAAGTCGCCGGGGCTCAAGGTGATCAACGTGCCGGAGCCGTTGGCCGCCAGCGATTCGTCGGCCGATGAAAGCCGGATGCGGATGGGTGGTGACGCTCCACCGGAGTCGGCTACGACCGTTGTGGCGCCTAGCGTTCCCGACGTCGAGCCCTCTGCTGCGTCAAATGAGCCCGAGGAGATGGACGACGGCGCGGACGACCCAGACGCACCGGCGCGGACCGCATCCGATGTGGCTTCCGAGGAAACGCCGGTCGCTGTCCCCGATTCGTCTGTCACCCCGGCCGAGCCGTTTCCCGAATCGGAGGGCAGGCCAGCCGTGACCACCGACTCGACTGATGTGGCGCAGGATGCCCATTGGGGCTGGTTGCGCATCGGTGGCATGATCATGGCGATTCCCGCTGATGCGATCGAATCGCGATATCCCGCCCCGGACCTTGAACCCGTGCCCGGTGCGCCCTCCCACGTGGCCGGTGCCTTGCCGGTTGACGGACGTCCGCGACTGATCCTCTCGTTGGCCACGCTCACGGGCATGCGCGGTCGTGCAGATGCCGAGACCGAGGTGCTCTTGCTGGGCAAGGGTGGCCTTTGGGGCGTGGTCGGCGAACGAGTCGAACAGCCGCCCGAGCTGGACGACGAGTCCGTCGAGTGGCGCAACGAGGTCCAGCGAACGGCTCGCCGTGCGTGGCTTGCGGGCACGGCGTCGGTGGCGGGCGTGGCCGTGCTTGACGTGGCTGGCCTGCGGGCGGCTCTTAAAGCTTCCCGGTAGTCGTGACGGCGATCCAAGAGGTAAACAGATGATGAACCAAGCGATAGAAAACACACGGAGCGCGGAAGAGTACGACGAGGAGCTCGAGGCACAGGACCAGGGTCCGTTGTCCCGCTGGGTCAATTTCACGGTCGACGACGAAACCTATGCCCTGAACGTGCTGGATGTCCAGGAAGTCCTGCGAGATGCCGAGATCACTCCCATCCCGGGGGCGCCGAATGCCATCCTCGGCATCATCAATCTGCGCGGCAACGTGGTCACCGTGGTCGATGCACGGACTTTCTTCGGACTCGAGGAGAGGACCTGGGACGAGAATAGCCGCATCATGGTCATCGAGGTGGCCTCGGGCGAGATCGTCGGTCTGGTGGTCGATAGCGTGGCCGAGGTGATCGCTCTGCCACAGGCCGTGGTAGACCAAGCCATGATGGCTGTTTCCGATGATCGTGCCCGCCACATTCTCGGTATCGTGCCGCAGGATGAGAAATTGATTATCCTTGTTGATATGAAGAGTCTCTCCGACATTTCTGCCACATGATCGTCTCGCCGATCTGGCTTGCCGTCGCTGCCCTGTTCCTGGGGCTGCTCGTCCTGCTGGTCACGTTGTACTTGTATCGGGGGCTCAAGCGTGCCCAACTCACGCGCGAACGATGGTTCCAGACCCAGATGGAGCGCCTCGAGCGCGAGCATCGAGGCCTAGAATCTGCGCTGGCAGGCTTTGGTCGGCATATCGATCAAATCGATGAGCGCGTCGACACACTGGTCGATCGCATCACCCAGCTCGACGCGCGCATCGATGCTGTGGCCTCGGACGACGACGAGCCCGGCTTTGGACACGCCTTGCGGCTTGCCTCGCAGGGCCGGGTGAGCGTCGATGAACTGATCGAGGACTTCGGCCTGTCGGAAAGCGAGGCGCGCCTACTTATGCGGGTGAACCGTCCAGGGGAGGACCGGCGTTTCTCACCCTGATTCGGCTTGCCTGACGGCTTTGGTCAGCCACCGGCTTCAACGACAAGGGCCCGCGAATTTCGCGGGCCCTTGTCGTTGAAGCCGGAGCCGGATGACGGTCAGTCCTCGCCGTCGCGCTCGGCGGCTTCGCGGATCTCTTGGCGCAACTTTTCGCGTACCGGCGCGGTATCCGGGCGCTTATCGTGCCAGAGGGCGAAGCTCTCCGCCGCCTGCTCGACCAGCATGCCCAGCCCATCCAGGGCCTGTGCGCCACGCTCCTCGGCCCAGCCCATGAAAACGGTCGACTCGGCCCCGTAGGCCATGTCGTAGGCCGCCGTGCCTGGGCCGATCAGTGCATCCGGGAGGGGCGGGAGTTGCGCGCTCAGGCTTGCCGGCGTGGCGTTGATGATCAGGTCGAAGCGGCTCTCCTCAATCCCGGCCAGTGGGCATCCGGAGAGCAGACACTCGCCGGTGGCATCGCTGAATTCCTCGACCAGGCCGTAGGCGCGATCGGGGTTGCGGTTGGCGATCACCAGTTCGTGCGGGGCTTCTTGCAACAGAGGTGCGAGCACGCCGCGCGTCGCGCCCCCGGCCCCCAGGATCAGCAACCGGCGGCCGGTGATCTCCACGCCGTGGAAGGCCAGGTCGTTTACCAAACCCACCCCGTCGGTGTTGTCGGCGTAGATCGGCTCGTCCGCATTCGTCGGGAACACCAGGGTGTTGGCCGCCAGCGCACGTTGAGCGCGCTCGCTGTGCCTTCCGGCGAGATCGAAAGCCTGGAGCTTGAACGGCACCGTGACGTTCATGCCGTGGCCACCTTTTTCGATGAAGGCGGTAACGGTTTCCTCGAAGCCGTCGATCGGCGCCCAGATCTTTTCGTAGGTCAGCTCAATGCCCAGCTGACGAGCGAAGGCTCGGTGGATCAGGGGCGATCGGGAATGCTCGATCGGGTTGCCGATCACGGCGTACAGCAGGGGCGTATTGGGGGCCATTGCGGTCTACGTCACAGGTTCATGGGGGCGAGATGCTCGCGGGACCAGGCCGCGCGTTGGGCCGAGGTTTCGTCGCGCGTGAGATGATCGACGTGCCGGTCGATACGCTCGATACGGTGACGTAATCCCTCACCGTTTGCAACCTGGATGGAGAGGCCTGGACGGGCGTTGAGTTCGAGGATCAACGGACCGAGATCTCGGTCGAGCACGACGTCCACACCCAGGTAGCCTAAGCCGGTCATGTCGCTGCATTTGGCGGCCATTTCGAGCAGAGACTGCCAGCCGGGGATGTCCACGCCGCTGATGGGCTCGCGCGTATCCGGGTGGTGGGTCACGTGCTGGTTGTGAGCGACACCGTCGAGGGTTCGCCCGCCGGCCATGTTGACGCCAGCACCGATGGCGCCCTGGTGGAGGTTCGCCTTGCCATCGGATTGCATGGTTGGCAGACGCACCATGGCCATAACGGGGTAACCCCGATACACGATAGTACGAATGTCCGGGACTCCCTGGAAGCTGATCCTCTCGAACAGCGGGGAGAACTTGACCCGGTACTCGATCATGGCGACATCGGGGCGACCGCCGAGACTGTACGCCCCTGCCAGTATGTTGGAGATGTGCAGCCCGATCGCGTCGATACCGATCGATCGACCCGAGCTCTTGCGGTAGACGAGCGGCTTGTCGGACTGCTTGCCGTCGATCACCAGGATGCCGTCGCCGCCCGCACCGTTGGCCGGTTTGATCACGAATTCCTCGTGCCCGCCAACCAGTCGGGACAGTTGACTGATCTCGTGGGTACTGCTGATCACCCCGTAGAGGCCCGGGACGCGCAGGCCGGACTCCTCGGCCAGTTCCTTGGTCAACAGTTTGTCGTCGACCAGCGGGTAGTAGCGGCGCGAGTTCATCTTGGCGATGAACTCGCCGTTGCGCTGGTTCATTCCCAGCACACCCAGTTCCTTGAGTCGGCGGGGTGAAATCGGCCAGTTGATGGCCATCAGCGTTTGCCCCCAGAGGGATCGTTCGTGGGCGGATCGGGGCGACGGGCCTGTGCCAGCGTCTTGAAAGCGCGGAAACGAAACAGTTCCGTGAGCCGGTAACCGGTATAGCGACCCACCAGTAGTGTGACCGCTAGTACCACTAGCAAGAGCTCCGGGAATACGAAGAACAGATGGGTCACATAGGCGTTGACCATGACGAGGTAGGCCATCGCCGCGACGATCAGCGACCCGGTCGCCTGCGCCAGGGCGTCACCTGCACCGTGCTCCTCCCAGACAATCGATACCCGTTCGATGGTCATTGCCAGAATCACCATCGGGAACAGCCCGACCGACAGGCCGATGTCCAGCCCGAGGCGATGCGAGACGATGCTGATCAGCGCCATCAATAGGATCACGACGATCACCACGGCGGCGAGCCGGGGTACCAGCAGCAGCTTGAGGCGTTCGAGGTAGAAACGGATCGCTAGGCCAAGCGCGACGATCAAAGTGAACAGCGCCACGCCGCCTACCAGTTGGGTTTCGCGGAACGACAGCGCGATCAACACCGGCATGAAGGTGCCGAAGGTTCGAATGCCGATCAGGTTGCGCAGCAACACGATGATCAGCGCACCCAGCGGCACTAGCAGGAGCACTCGGTAGGTATTCTGCGCATCGATCGGCAGGTCGAGGAGGGAGAAGTCCATCAGCCGGGAATCGGCAATCGACGACTGCAACTGGGCGGTTTCCACGGCGTCGCGGAGGTTGCGGGTGGTCGCGAAGGTCAACTCCACGTCCTGCAGCCCCGAGGTGGCCAGCGCCGGCTGGTCGCCATGCCACCAGAATAGGAACTGGCGTGGATAACCGACCGAGCCCGACCGGGGGTCGATCGGCACCCAGCGTCGCGAGTTGTGGATCTCAAGCCAGGTGGTAGGCGTGAGATTGCGTCCTTCGTCGGTCAGCATTACCCCATGGGACATGCGTGCCGGGATGCGGGCGATCGCCAGCAGGCGGATCGCCAGTCGGGTGCGTTCGGTCTCGGTGGCGTCGGGCTTGAGGAAAGCGGCGATGTTCTCGTCTGGTCGACTGGCGTTGACCTCCTTGACCAGCAACGTCGCGAAGGTCTGGATATCCGCCGATCCGGCGCGGATTTCCTCGACGAACGATTCGGCCGCCGACTTGAGCGGCTCCTCGAGTGTCGGCGCTGCCGCCGGTCCGGGGTAGGGGGTCGGCTGGATCTTTTCCTGATCGCGGTAGACCGTCGTCTGGTAGTACAGGGTCTGGTTGCCCTCCGGGTTGCGCTTGGTCCAGACCGCCTCGCGTTGCTGGTCGCTCGATTGGGTGGTCAGGCCCCAGCCACGCGAGACGAAGCCTTCATCCAGGAGGGTGTAGTGCGGCGGGTCGCTGGGCAGCGCAAAACGGACCGAGGCCGGGGCCTTGCCCGGTTTTACCGCGATCTGTGCCTCGACCGTCCAGGTCTCCGTCTCCCGGTCCGGCGTCAGGGGAAAGCCCAGCGTGTTGTATTTGAACCAGGCGACCGACAGCCCGACGACGGTCAGCAGCAGGACGACGAACAGTAAGTGAATGCGTCTCATGATCGCGAGCAGGGCTCCGGGCGGGGACAGAAGGAGGGGGCAGGTTGGGTCAGGCCGTCGTCCGTCCTCAAGTTCCCCAGCGAGTGGGCCCGGTCGTGACTGTTAGTCGCAACTCGGCTCCCGGGTATCCTTGATGGCGGAATCCACCAGCACGTGGCCGGCAAGGTGGTTGCGGCCCACGAGTAGCGGGTAACTCCATTTTTCGCGGTTGGTCAGGCTGACTTCCTCGGTGATTCGCCGATCGCCGATGCAGAGATCTAGTTCGACCACGTAGCGCTCCTGCGACTCCTTGCCGTGGCGCTTGATGTGGACGATCCGGGTGACCGGCTCCTCGATCTCCTGGCTCTCGTCGGCGTCCCGGTTGACCACCGTGAAACGCACCCAGTCCTCGTCGTTCTTTTCGAACTTCTCGATCTTGCGGGCGTCGATCGACGAGGTGGTCGCGCCGGTATCGAGCTTGGCCCGCATGTTGCGCTCAAGCTCCACCACTCGGACGTCCTCGATGTAGCCGTAGATCTTCTTGTGCTTGTCGTCGGAAGATGCCGGGGCCTGGGACGGTGCGACCAGCAGACAGGCGAGCATGGCGCCGGTCAGTCCGCCGGAACGTGCGACTCGATGCCCCGTCATGGTCGATTTACCCGTTGATCTTGCGAATATCGCCGTCGGCGGTGCCGAGTATCAGGACGTCGGCCGGTCTCAGGGCGAAGATGCCGACCGTCACGACGCCCGGCAGGTCATTCAGTTCCGCTTCCAGCTTGGCGGGCTCCATGATGCGCAGGTTGTGCACGTCAAGGATCTGGTTGCCGTTGTCGGTGACAAAGCCGTCGCGGTAGACCGGCTGGCCACCGCGCTTGACCAGCTCGCGGGCGATCATGCTGCGCGCCATCGGGATCACCTCGACCGGCAGCGGGAAGTTGCCCAGCACGTCGACCAGCTTGGTCTCGTCTGCAATGCAGACGAACTTGTCGGCCAGCTGCGCGATGATCTTCTCGCGAGTCAGGGCACCACCGCCGCCCTTGATCAGTTGCAGGTTATTGTTGGATTCGTCCGCGCCGTCAATGTAGACAGGGACGGAGTCGACGCTGTTGAGGTCGAAGACCTCGATGCCGTGATCCTTCAGGCGTTGGGTGCTGGCTTCGGAACTGGAGACCGCGCCTTCGATGCGGTTCTTGATCTTGGCCAGTTCGTCGATGAAGTAGTTGACCGTCGAGCCGGTGCCCACGCCGACGACGCTGCCGGCCGGAACGTATTCGATGGCCGCGGCGGCGGCGAGTTTCTTGCCTTGTTCGGTATTGCTCATTTAAGTCTCACTCCAGTCGGGATCGGGACCCAACAGAGCGGCTTGTTTGCCGCGGGGCCCGAGGGTTGTGCCGGGTTTCTGATAACCTCCTATCCTATATCACTACCGCCGTTTGGCGGGCAACGGCCCCCGAATATCGGCACCCAACCATCCATTATGAGGTGCGGACTTGACGCCCCTGCTGCGCGACTATCTCGAGGAGATCCTCAAGGCCCGGGTTTACGACGTGGCCATCGAATCGCCACTCGAGCCGGCCATCCAGCTTTCCGAACGGATCGGCAACCGGGTGCTCCTCAAGCGCGAGGACATGCAACCGGTGTTCTCGTTCAAGCTGCGCGGCGCCTATCACAAAATCCACAAGCTCTGGCGAGAGGACCGCATCGGTGGTGGCGTGATCGCCGCCTCGGCTGGTAACCACGCCCAGGGCGTGGCTCTGGCCGCCCAGACGCTCGGCCTGCGCGCGGTGATCGTGATGCCCGAGACTACTCCAGCCATCAAAGTCGACGCCGTGCGCCGGCGCGGGGCAGAAGCGGTCCTGGTTGGCGATGCCTTTGACGATGCCTTCGCCCATGCCAAGACGCTGATCGAATCCGAGGGACTGACCTATATTCCGCCTTACGACGACCCCGACATCATCGCCGGTCAGGGTACCGTGGGGGCCGAGATCCTGCGCCACCACCCCGATCCCATCTACGCCATCTTCGTGCCGGTCGGTGGTGGCGGGCTGATCGCCGGGGTGGCCGCCTACGTCAAGGCCCTGCGCCCGGAGATCCGCGTGATCGGGGTCGAGCCTGCGGATGCGGCCTGCCTGGCAGTGGCGATGGCCGCTGACGAGCGGGTGAGACTCGACCAGGTCGGCCTGTTCGCCGACGGGGTGGCCGTGCGCCAGATCGGCGAGCATACCTTCAAGGTCGCCCGCGAGGCGGTCGACGAGGTGGTCACCGTCGACACCGATGAGATGGCCGCGGCGATCAAGGACATCTTCGACGACACCCGCAGCATTAACGAGGCGGCCGGGGCGCTGGCGACCGCGGGCCTCAAGCGCTACGCCCGCGAGCGAGGTCTGACCGGCGAGACGCTGGTGTCGATCGCCTCCGGGGCGAACATGAACTTCGATCGGTTGCGATTCGTGGCCGAGCGCGCCGAGATCGGCGAGCAGCGCGAGGCCCTATACGCGGTGACCATCCCCGAGCGTCCGGGTGCCTTTCTCGCCTTCTGCGAGCTGCTGGGTCGGCGCCAGATCACCGAGTTCAACTACCGCTACGCCGATGCCGAGCGGGCGCATATCTTCGTTGGAATCAAGCTCGCCGAGCAGGCCGACCGCCAGCGGGTGTTCGAACAGCTCAAGTCCGCGGAGCTTCCGGCGATCGATCTGACCGACAACGAGATGGCCAAGCTACACGCGCGGCACATGGTCGGCGGACATGCCGGTAATATCCGCGATGAGCGGTTGTTCCGCTTCGAGTTTCCCGAGCGTCCCGGGGCCCTATTGAAGTTCCTTTCCCACCTCGGCGCGCGCTGGAACATCAGCCTGTTCCACTATCGCAATCACGGTGCCGACTACGGTCGGGTGCTGGTGGGCATCCAGGTGCCCGAGGCCGAGGTCTCCGAGTTGACCAGCTACCTCGAGCGGCTGCGTTACCCCTACTGGCCAGAAAGCGATAACCCTGTCTATCCGCTGTTCCTCGCGTAAGGGCCATGGACCAAAAGAAAACCGCGCCTCGGCGCGGTTTCTCTCTTTATTGCCGACAGGAGAAATCAGTCCTGATCCTCCAGCGTGAGGATATGATCCCATTGCTCCTCGGTTACCGGCATGATCGACAGGCGGTTGCCGCGGCGCACCAGCGGCATCTCCTCGAGTGCCGGGTCGGCCTTGAGCTCGGTCAGCGGGATCACGCGCTTGGTGTGACGGACGTACTTGACGTCGACGAGAAGCCAGCGCGGCTTGTCCGGGTCGGATTTCGGGTCGTAGTACTTCTCGTCGGGATCGAAGGCGGTTTGATCCGGCCGCGGCTGGCTGACGATTTCCATGATGCCGACGATGCCTGGCACTTTGGTGTTCGAGTGGTAGAAGAAGGCCTGGTCGCCCGGCTGCATCTGGTCGCGGATCATGTTGCGCACCTGGTAGTTGCGAATGCCGTCCCAGGGTTCGGTGCCGACGCGCTCGAGATCGTCGATGGAAAAGGCGTCGGGCTCGGATTTCATCAGCCAGTAGGCCATCGGGTTACGTCTCCTGTGCGTAGTGATGTGGGCCGGTCGAGCGGCGGGCGTCGATTACCCCGGTGTCGGTCACGATGTAGTCGAGCGGCTGATCCCAGGGGTCGACCGGCAACGAGTCGACTTCTTGGCAACCGAAGGCCACGCCGATTGCCAGGGGCCGCCGCCCGTGGCGTTGGGTCAGGGCACGATCGTAGAAACCGGCGCCCATGCCAAGGCGGTTGCCGTGCGCATCGAAGCCCACCAGCGGGATCAGCAGGGCGTCTAGGCTGTTGATGCCGCGGCGACGAGGATCATCGGACTCGATGATGCCGAACTGGTTGGTGCGCCGTCTCGGCATGCGGCGTTGCGAACAGGCCGTGAGCGGATCGGCATGATGGAAGGCCAGTCGGCGATCCGGCAGGACGCGTGGCAGCCAGATCTGGCCGCGGTGGCGCTTGAGCCACCCGTCGAGCTCTGGCTCGCCGTCGAAGGCACAGTAGGCGGCTACCGCCTGGAGGGAAAGCCCGCGCGTCAGTCGTTCGAGGTGGGCTTCGAGTCGGCGGATGGATTGAAACCGATCAAAACCGCCCAGCGCCTTTCGACGCGCGCGGAGGGCTTTTCTCAGGGCGGCTTTATCGAGCATCGTCACGATTTGATCAAAAAACAAGGCCTGCACGCGCGGCGGTGTCGCATTCGTGCAGACCTTTTGGGGTGAGGTGTCTTCCAGGGCGCCGCTGGCGGCGCTACGACCTTGAACCGATAGGGTTCAAGTCGGGGACAACGCCCGGCTCATCAGGCTTTCCGCCCCAGCTCAAGGCTTGGGCGGACATGCACACAGAACCGTTTTGTTGTCCCCTGTGTCGCAAATTAAGGCTCAAGGGATAGAGCGCAACCTGGCGAACGTCCCAGAAGACTTCCTTCATGCTAGGGCCGGGCGGCCCAGCTTTCAAGCGGATATTGCATGGCAAGGCGAGCCATCAGGCGGGCTCATGCTTCATGGCCTCGAGCAGTCGGTCGATGCGGGCGGCCAGCTCGCCGTTGTCGAGTTCCTCGGGCAGCTCGAGTTCGCGACCTTCGAGCAGCTGGCGGGTAATGTTCAGCGCCGCGAGCACGGCAATGCGCTCGGTGCTGAGCACCTTGCTGGTCTTGCGGATTTCGGCCATCTCGTCATTCAGGTACTCGGCCGTGCGCAGCAGCATACCCTGTTCTTCCGGCGGGCAGACGATTCGGTAATCCTTTTCCATCACCCGGACGGTGACGGGGTGGTTCCGCTGGCTCATGGGTCAATCCTCGCGTTGGGTCTCGGCGGTCTTGTCCTCAAGACGCCGCAACTGGCCGGCCAGTTCCTCGATTCGATCGTGGCTGTGCTCGATCAGTCGGCGCAGTTCTCGGTTTTCCTCCGCCAGAGAGACCGCTTGCGTGCGCATTTCACTGCGCTCGGTATGGGCCCGCTCGGCAGCGGCGAGTAATCGTTCGATCTTGTCGGCAAGCCCTTCGGCCATGGTGTCGAATCTCCGCATGAATCGCCTCAGCGCATCCGCAGGGATGCCGGGCGGGATGACGGGTGGGCGAAAGCCCCAAAGTCCGGCGAAAGTCTATCATTTGGACGGCGTAGCGGTGACAATGTGGGAATTAACGGGCTCCGGCCGCGACGACCTCACACGAACCGGCTAGTAAGCAACGGGACGCGTAATGACCGAATATCAACGACTCCAGCAGGCACTCGACTCCATCGGCGCGCTGGCCAATCCGACCGAGGCACATGGAGTGTTGATCGGCATGTGGATCGGTGGCGGTCCGGCCGAGGAGTCACGATGGCTGACCGAACTGGTCGAGGAAGATCAGCCGCCGCAGGCGTCGCCGGCGGCGCTTTCGGAGCTCTACCGGCGCCTGGTCGAGCAGGTGACCACCGCCGACAACCTCGGGCTCGACCTGGTGTTGCCCGACGAAGAGACCAGCCTCAAGACGCAGGTCGAGGGGTTGATCGATTTCGCCCAGGGAGTCCTCTACGGTTACGCGATCGAGAATGGCCCGGCCCGACGGGCACTTGGTGACGATGCCCGCGAGGTGTTTGACGATCTAGGCGACATCGCCCAACTCGACCCCGAGTCGGTCAAGACCGAGGACGATGCCTTCGATATCCATCAGATCGAGGAGTACCTGAGCTCTGCGCTGCTGGTGATGTACCTGCAGTTGCATCCACCGATCCCCGAGACGGCCGGCTCACAGCGGCTACAGTAGCCCCGACGACACCCCAATCCCAGACCACGAGCGACGAGATGCAATTGATCGGCCCTTCCCCGACCGAGCGCCGTGAATACCAGCGCCGCCGCAAGCGCCTGATCAAGGCCATTGGCAAGCGCAGTGCCGCCATCGTACCTGCAGCGGTGGAGCAGCAGCGCAACCACGACAACCCGTGGCCCTTCCGCCAGTCGAGCGACTTCTACTATCTCAGCGGTCTGGCCGAACCCGATGCCTTGTTGCTGCTCTGCCCCAAGCGTCCCGATGGCGAGGTGGTCGCCTTCGTTCACCCTCGTGATGCCGAACGTGAGCGCTGGGAAGGTCCGCAACTGGGAACAGAGCGAGCCCCGGCTGCGCTTGGGATTGACCAAGCGTTCGGCATCGACGAGATCGACAAGCGGCTGCCCGAACTGCTCAAGGGCTACAACAAGCTCTACCTGCCGTTCGACGAGCACGATTGGGTGGTCCGCGCCCTGAATTGGTTCGACGAACTTCGCCTTGGTGCCCGGGCGGGTATCCAGCCGCCGGAAACGATCAAGGATGTTGCCGGCCCGATTCACGAGCAGCGCCTGATCAAGTCGGCGCAGGAGATCGACCGGCTGCGCCGGGCGGCTGCCGTGTCGGTCGAGGCGCACCTAGCCGCCGCTCGCGGGGTGCACGCCGGACTGTTCGAATTCGAGATCGCCGCCATCCTGCAGAAGGTGTTCGCCAGCGCTCACGGCGAGCCGTCGTTCGCCCCGATCGTCGCCGGTGGCGAGAACGCTTGTGTGCTGCACTACCGTGCCAATGCCGCGGAGTTAAAAGACGGTGACTTGGTACTGATCGATGCCGGGGCAGAGGTCGACTACTACGCCGGTGACATTACCCGCACCTGGCCGGTTAGTGGCACCTTCAGTAAGCCCCAGCGCGCGCTCTATCAGGTGGTGCTCGACGCGCAACTCGCTGCGATCGAGGCGATCGGCCCCGGCGTGTCCTTCGATGCCCCGCATCAGGCTGCCGTGCGCGTGATCACTGACGGCCTGATCGAACTCGGCCTGGTCGAGGGACCGGTCGACGAGGCGATCGAGGCTGGGCGCTATCGCAGCTACTTTATGCATCGCACCGGCCACTGGCTGGGTTCCGACGTCCATGATGTTGGCGGCTACCGCGTCGATGGCGACTGGCGTGAGCTCGAGCCGGGTATGGTGATGACCGTCGAACCGGGACTATACGTCGACCCGCAGGCGGATGCGCCCGCCGAATACCGCGGTATCGGCATACGTATCGAGGATGACGTGCTGGTCACCGAAGACGGCTTTGAGGTGCTTACCCGCGGTGTCCCCAAGCAGATCGACGCGATCGAGTCATTGTTCGCCGGTCGGCTCGACCCCGTCAGCCAGCCGCTCGAATAGGCCCTGTAACAAGCTCTGGAGTGAACCGGACCATGACACGTAATTCCGCCATGCACGACGAGACATTCGACGCCGACGTGATGATTGTCGGCGGCGGTATGGTGGGTGGTGTGCTGGCGCGTGCCCTGGCCGCCGATGGCTGGTCGGTCGAGGTGGTCGAGCCGCGTCGCCCCGACGAGTCGGCCAGCTTCGACCAGCGACTGACCGCGGTGGCCGATGCCGGTTGGCAGTATCTGGACACGCTCGGCCTGATCGATGCTCCGCTGGCCGCGGCCGCCGAACGGATCCGCGAGGTGCGGGTGTTCGACCGCGGGCATTTCGGCCTGAGCCGCATTACGGCCCGTTCGGCCGGGGTTGAGGCGTTGGGCTACGTCATGCCCAACCGGGCGCTGGGCGAGCGCCTGGAATCCCTGCTCGATCAATCGCCCTCGGGGATGGGACCGATCCATTACCACCGGCCGGCACGTTATGAGGGTCACGACACCGACACCGACGGTGCAACCGTCTTGCTTCGCGATGATGTCGACGGTCTCTTGACGCGCCGAGCGCGTCTGGTGGTGGCGGCGGACGGTGCCGATTCCGCCGTGCGCGAGCAGGCCGAGATGGGCATCAGCCGCCACGAGTACGGCCAGGTGGCCACGGTGGCCACCGCCATGCCGGTCCGTTCGCACGACGGGGTGGCGTTCGAGTGTTTCACCACCGGCGGTCCGCTAGCGGTGCTGCCGGCAGCCGAGGGGCGTGTCTCGCTGGTTTGGGTGGCACGACGTGCCAAGGCTGAACGGCTGGCCACGCTGGAGGATGAGGCCTTTGCCGAGGCGGTGGACGAGATCTTCGGCCATCGCTTGGGCGGCTTCTCGGCGCTCACGCCGCGTGGGCAGTATCCACTTAACCTCGTGACCGCGAATGAGCCGGTCGCCGACCGGCTGGTTGTGCTGGGCAATGCCGCCCACGCCCTTCACCCGGTCGCCGGTCAGGGTTTCAATCTTTGCCTGCGTGACATCCGTGACTTGGCGCGCGTGCTGCGGACCGACCGGGGAGGGGCGGTCGATCCGGGCGATCCGGCTCGCCTGGCACGCTACCGTTCGCTCCGTCAGGCCGACTACCGTCGCACCATCGGCCTGACCGACGGCTTGGTGCGTGGTTTTTCCCTGGATCTGCCGGGCCTCGGCCAGCTGCGTGGCGCGACCCTGTCGCTGTTCGACGGCCTGCTGCCCTTCAAGAATCGCCTGGTGCGGGCCACCCGGGGGATCGCCTGATGTCGGCCGTGCAACAGATGGACGTGATCGTCGTCGGTGGCGGCATGGTGGGCGCTGCCGCGGCGCTGGCATTGGCGCAGGAGGACCTCGAGGTCGCCCTGATCGAGCGCGAACCGCCGGCATCGCTCGGCAGTAACGACTCCTTCGACCTGCGGGTCTCGGCGCTGTCCCCGGCGAGTATCGCCCTGCTCGATCGGCTGGGTGCCTGGGCGGCCATTCGCGCCGAGCGCGCCGCTCTCTTTCGGCGCATGCGGGTCTTTGATTCCGCCGGGCCGGGTGACCTGACCTTCGATGCCGCCGAGGTGGGGCGACCCTACCTGGGCTACATCGTCGAGAATCGTCGGGTGCAACTGGCGCTGTGGGAGCAATTGCGCGAATTCGACAACGTCGAATGCCTCACCGGCAGCGAGCCCCAGCGGCTTGAGGTGCATGATCGTGACGTGGGCCTGACCCTGGCGGACGGCCGCGAGCTCTGCGCCGATCTCGTTATCGGGGCCGACGGGCAACGTTCTTGGGTGCGCGAGACGTCGGGTATCGGCGCGACTAGCCGTGATTATTCGGTCGCCGCCCAAATCCTGTCGGTCGAGACCGACTACCCGCAGCAGGACATCACCTGGCAGCGATTCACCCCGGATGGTCCGCAGGCCTTCCTGCCGCTGGCCGGCCAACGTGGGTCGCTGGTCTGGTACGACAGCCCCGAGCGGGTGCGCGCCCGGCACGCGCTCTCGCCCGAGGCGCTACGCGATGCGTCGATGGCTGCGTTTCCGGACGAACTCGGCGAGATCACCCGAGTGGCTGGACAGGCGTGGTTCCCGATCCGTCGTCTGCACGCCCACCGCTATTGGGCCGATCGCGTGTTGCTGGTCGGCGATGCGGCACACGCCATTAATCCGCTGGCGGGGCAGGGGGCGAATCTCGGCTTTGCCGACGTCGATGCGTTGGCTGCTGTCGTCGCCTCTCTGGGCGATCGAGGCATGGGGGGTGCGCGACTCGCGCGAGCCTACGAGCGGCGTCGGCGCGCGGACAACCAGCTGGTCCAGTCACTGATGGACGGTTTCGACTGGGGCTACCGCCGCCGCGACCCGCTGACGGTCGCTGCGCGTACCGCCGCGACCCAGCTGGTGGCCGGTGTGCCGTCGCTACGGCGATGGATGACACGGATGGCGGGAGGCCAGCGCCTTGGCGGATAAACCGTTTTTCGAGTCGCCCGAAAAGCACACGGCGAGGCTCTTGATCAGCTGGGGCATGCGCTTTACTCGTCTGCTTGGCATTGCCGGGGTGGCCGATCACGAGAGTCAGGCGGCTCGGCGCTGGTCTGCCCGTCTCGAGTTGCCACTCTTGCTGATTGCCTTGTGGATTCCGGTGCAGTGGTATCTTGAGTACACCGGACAAGTCGAGGTGGGGCAGGGTTTCTGGATCGACCAGGTCATCTGGGGATTTTTCCTGATCGAGCAGTTAATTCTGCTCGCCCTAGTCAAGGACAAGGGCTTCTACCTCAAAAGCAATTGGTTGCTGGTCTGTGTGGTGGCCATCGGCCTGCCGCTTATCCTGCTTGAGGCCGTGGCGTTCATGCTGGGTCTGCGGTTGCTTCGTGTTCTGCTGGTCCTGATCACGGCGGTTCGCCTGGGGCGTCGTTACTTCCGTGAGTTGGGTCGGCATGTCTTTTTCGCGATCTTTTTGATGACGGCATTCCTCCTTGTTCTGGCGGGGTCCCTCATGCCCGTGCTGGACCCAGAGTCCTTCGACGATTTTAACGACGGGGCATGGTGGGCGATGGTGACCTTGTCAACGGTCGGTTACGGTGATCTGGTGCCCCAGACCGATGAAGCGCGTGCGTTCGGTTACGTATTCGTCGGCTTGGCGGTTGTCTGGCTGGCCTTGATCAGTGCCTCGACCGCCGCCTTTCTGGTTGGTCTGCGCATGGAAGCGAGCACCGAGGATGAGGAGCGCATTGATATGCAGATCCTGCGCCGGCTCGATCGCATCGAGGCGCTCCTGGAGCACGAGCGTGATGCGCGACAGGATCAAGAGGCTCATCGTGGAAACGGCCAAGGTGCGGATCACGAACCACCGGGGAGATAGTTCCCGACTCAGCCCAGCCGATGACCAGCCACCAGCGCCCAATCCCCCAGTTCACGGAAGGTGGTGACCTCGTTGCCGGCGGCCGTCCAGGCGGCGGCTACGGCATCGGCTTGGTGCGTCAGAATGCCGGACAGCGCAAAGCGGGCCCCTGGTTTGATGTGCCGGCTGAGAATCGGGGCGAGTTCGATCAGGGTGGGTGCGAGGATGTTCGCCAGCAGTCCGTCGACCTGCCGGTCGGCGGGGTAGTCCTCGGCGAGATACAGCGAGAAGCGTGCGGACT
The DNA here is from genome assembly GCA_041685825.1 of Guyparkeria sp. Lineage (GTDB taxonomy): Bacteria > Pseudomonadota > Gammaproteobacteria > Halothiobacillales > Halothiobacillaceae > Guyparkeria. The sequence continues at coordinate 33,179 of JAWLFB010000006.1, forward strand.
CGATGTCGTTGAGCTCGGCGTTGCCGCGGCTGGCGGTGAGCGCCTGCGGGTCGATGTCGGTGCCGTCGACCTGGCCCGCGCCCAAGCGCAGCGCGGCAATGGCCAAAATCCCCGAGCCGCAGCCGGCATCCAGCCAGTGTTGCCCGGTGATCTCCTGCGACTCCAGCCATTCCAGGCACAGCCGCGTGGTTTCGTGCTTGCCCGTGCCGAAGGCCAGGCCCGGGTCGAGCCGGACGGGCAGGCGGCCAGTCGGGGTGGCGCTGTCTTCCCAGGCCGGCTCGATCACCAGCCGTTGACCGACCGGCATGGCGGCGAAGTCTGCCTGGGTGCGACGCACCCAGTCTTCTTCGTCGAACATCGAGTGACCCAGCCGGTCGAGCAGGGCAGGGCGAAGCAGCCCGTGTAGCGTGCCGACGATCATCGCCGGGGAGACATCACCCGTGAACAGACCCACCACGCGGGTCTCGGCCCACAGCGGCGACTCTCCTGGCTGCGGTTCCAGCACCGGCTCGTCACCGAGCTCCTCAAGGGTCACGGAAAGGGCTCCGGCGCCCAGCAGGGCGTCCTCGACAGCCTCGACCTCGTCGCGAGGCACCTCTAGCCACAGGTGCTGCCACTCGTCGGCCATCAGGAAATCCCGAGGCGCTTGTGCAAGAAGTGGATGTCCATGCCACCGGCGATGAAGTTCGCGTCCATCATCAGCTCGCGGTGCAGCGGGATGTTGGTCTTGATGCCGTCGACCAGCATCTCCTCGAGCGCCCCGTGCATGCGACGGATGGCGGCTTCCCGATCCCCGGCGTGGGTGATCAGCTTGCCGATCATCGAGTCGTAGAACGGCGGAACCGAGTAGCCGTTGTAGATGTGCGAGTCGACCCGCACGCCCAACCCGCCCGGGAAGTGCAGGTTGGTGATCTTGCCGGGGCTGGGCGCGAAGGTGGCCGGGTCCTCGGCATTGATACGGCACTCGACGGCGTGCCCGCGGAACTCCACCTGGTCCTGGGTCAGCTGCAGCGGGATGCCGGCGGCGATCGCCAGTTGTTCCTTGACCAGATCGATGCCGGTGACCATCTCGGTGACCGGGTGCTCGACCTGCAGGCGGGTGTTCATCTCGATGAAGTAGAACTCGCCGTTCTCGTAAAGAAACTCGAAGGTGCCGGCACCACGATAGTTCATACGCTTGCAGGCCGCGACGCAGACCTCCCCGATCTCGGCACGTTGCTCGGCGGTGATGCCCGGGGCGGGTGCCTCCTCGATCACCTTTTGGTGGCGGCGCTGCATCGAACAGTCGCGCTCGCCCAGGTGGATGGCGTTGCCCTGCCCATCGGAGAGCATCTGAACCTCGATGTGCCGCGGGTGCTCGAGGAACTTCTCCATGTAGACCTCGGGGTTGCCGAAGGCCGCCCCCGCTTCGCTCTTGGTCATCTCGATGGCGTGGTGCAGGTGCGCCTCGGTATGCACGACCCGCATGCCCCTACCGCCCCCGCCACCGGCCGCCTTGATGATTACCGGGTAGCCGATCTCGCGTGCCAGCCGATGGTTATCGTCCGGATCGTCGGTGAGTGCGCCTTCCGAGCCGGGAACGCAGGGCACCCCGGCGGCACGCATGGTCTCCTTGGCGGTGACCTTGTCTCCCATCATGCGAATGGACTCGGCGGTCGGGCCGATGAAGATGAAGCCCGATTCCTCGACCCGCTCGGCGAAATCGGCGTTCTCGGAGAGAAAGCCGTAGCCGGGATGGATGGCAGAGGAGTCGGTGAGTTCGGCGGCGGCGATCAATGCCGGCACGTTCAGGTAGGACTCGTTGGACCGGGCGCCGCCGATGCAGACCGATTCGTCGGCCAGGCGGACGTGCTTGAGATCACGGTCGGCAGTCGAATGGACGGCCACCGTGCCGATGTCGAGTTCGCGGCAGGCGCGCAGAATGCGCAGCGCGATCTCGCCGCGGTTGGCGATCAGGACCTTGTTCAGCATCTTGGGGAAACTCCTGGGAAGACGAAAGCGGCTGGATGTGCGTCGGGTAGGCGGCGCCTTACTCGATCACGAACAGCGGCTGGTCGTATTCCACCGGCTGGCCATTTTCCACCAGGATCTCCTTGATCGTGCCGTCCACTTCCGCCTCGATCTGGTTGAACATCTTCATCGCCTCGATGATGCAGATGGTGTCGCCCTTGCTCACGGTGGTGCCCACCTCGACGAAGGCGCTGGAATCGGGAGACGAGGCACGATAGAAGGTGCCCACCATCGGCGAATTGATCGTCTTGCCGTGGGCTTCCGGTACTTCTCGAGGTGCCGGTTCGCCTGATGCGGCCGAGGGTGCGGCAGCCGGCGGCTGCGGGGCGGGCGCCGGTGCAGCGGCCTGCATCATCGGCGGTTGCTGGGAGTGACGCGAGATGCGAACCGACTCTTCGCCTTCCTTGATCTCGATTTCGGCGACGCCCGACTCCTCGAGCAGTTCGATCAGTTTCTTGACCTTGCGGATATCCATGACGTGGGTCTCTTGCGTTGTGCGTGCGAATCAGACGGACGGTGAGTCCAGATGAGCGATCAAGGCGGTCAGGGCCAGTTCGTAGCCCATCGCCCCCAGCCCGACGATGCTGCCGACGGCCACATCCGAGAAATAGGAATGCTGCCGAAAGGACTCGCGGGCGTGAATGTTGGAAAGATGAATCTCGATGAACGGCAGGTCGACGGCGAGCAGGGCATCCCGCAGGGCGATGCTGGTGTGGGTCCAGGCCCCGGGATTAATCAGCACTCCATCGATACCCTCGTCGGCGGCACGATGCAGCAGGTCGATGGCCTCGCCCTCGTGGTTGCTCTGGAAGTGTTCCAGCGCTGCCCCCTGTCCGTCGGCGGCCCGGTCGAGGCGTTGTCCGATGTCGGCCAGCGTCAGTCGCCCGTAGCGCTCGGGCTCGCGAGTGCCAAGACGATTTAGGTTGGGGCCGTTGAGTACCAGGATCCGTTTCATGGAGACTCGCTCTCGTCGACGGGCGGAATGACCGTGTCCCCGCCGGGTCAGTGCCCGACGAGACAATGATTGCCCGCATTGTGCCGGTTGGGGGGGGCGAAGTCACGTGTTCGGTGTCGTTTTTTTGTCAATCGCCACCCATTGGCGGATTTTTCACGAAGTTATACCCCGAATAGGTAAAGAGCCCCGCGAAGGGCGGGGCTCGAGGTCGATCAGCGGTTGGAGACGGCCGTGATGTGGCCGAGGAATTCGTCGGGCGGCTGATACCCGACAACCCAGTGCTGACGCACCCGCTCACCCGAGGCATCCCAGAAGATAATCCCCGGCGGGCCGTATAGGTCAAAGCGCTTGAGCAATGCCTTGTGGTCGGCGTTGTTGGCAGTCACGTCGGCCTTCAGCAACATAAAGTCGCTCAGTCCCTCGATCACGCGCGGATCGCTGAAAGTGTTGCGTTCCATCTCCTTGCAGGAGATGCACCAGTCGGCGTAGAAGTCGAACATCACCGGCTGGCCGGCGGCCTTAGCCTGTTCCAGTGCCTCGTCGAGTTCCTGTTCGTTATCGACCATGCGGAACTCGAGCTCAGCGACCTCGCCGCCACCGCCGCCCAGCGACAGGCCGGAAAGCGGCGTGAACGGCGTGCCCTTGGCCCCGGCGGCAACGCCGATCAGCATCAGGGCGCCCCAAAGCAGCAGCACCAGTCCCAGCGACTTCCATAGGCGCAACCAGCCCGAGGCGGCATCACGCAGTGATTCGGTCGCGCCCATGTAGACCGCCGAGGCGATCAGCAGCACGGCCCACATCAGCTGTGTGACGACCGCTGGCAGGAATCGCTCGAGCATCCAGATCGCCACGCCCAGCAGCAACACGCCGAACACGGCCTTGACCGCATCCATCCAGCCGCCGGCCTTGGGCATGTACTTGCCGCCGAGCGTGCCGACCAGGATCAGGGGCAGACCCATGCCGATCGACAGGGCGAACAGCGCCATACCGCCGACCACGGCATCGCCGGTCTGACCGATGTAGATCAGCGCGCCGGCCAGTGGCGGGGCCATGCAGGGGCCGACGATCAGTGCCGAGAGGAAGCCCATCACGGCCACCCCGGTCAGCGTACCGCCTTGTTGGCGGTTCTGCGCCTGCATGATCCGCGACTGGATCGAAGAGGGCAGTTGCAGCTCGAAAAAGCCGAACATCGAGAAGGCCAGCGCGACGAAGATTGCCGCGAACACGCTCAGGATCCAGGGGTTCTGGAAGGCCGCCTGCAAGTTGGCGCCGAAGAGCCCGGCGAGTACGCCGGCGACCGTGTAGGTAACGGCCATCGCCAGCACGTAGACCACCGAGAGTACGAAGGCCTTGCGCGTAGTGATGTGTTCGCCCTGGCCGGCGATGATGCCCGAGAGGATCGGGATCATCGGGAAAACACAGGGCGTGAAGGCCAGCAACAGGCCAAAGACCAGGAAGCCCAGCACGATCGCCCACGGGGTGCCGTCGATCAGGCGCTGGGTGATCATGTCGGTCTCCGAGCCCGCCGGCGTGGCGGCCTCGGTGCCAGTGTCGGTCGACTGGCCGTTTCCGGCGGGTGCTTGGCCACGGTCGTCGCCGAGCGAGTCCATTTCTTCCAGCGGCTTCAGCTCACCGCTATCGTCCGGCACCTCGTCGAGGCGCTCGGCGTCGCCCGCGGCTGGATCAATTCGCCAGGCCTTCTCCATCGGTGGGTAGCACAGGCCCATGTCCGCGCAACCTTGGTAGCCGATTACGAGGGTGTAGGGTTCATCGGCGTCGATGGCCAGTTCGCTTTCCAGCTGGTCGTGAAAGACCCAGACGGTGCCGAAATTCGGATCATCCTTGCGTTCACCCTCGCCGATGTGCGCGGCGCGGATGGACGCATCGCCCGCTACGGCCGCCTTGGTACGATCACGGTAGAGGTAGTACTCGGGCGTGATATCGAAACGGACGAACACGCTTCCGTCATCGACAATCAACTCGGGAACGAACGCCTCTTCGGGGTCCATCGGCTCGTTGCTGCCGCCACCGAAGCCGCTCAGGCTGATACCGCCATCGCGGGAGTTGGCCCCGGACCCGGATGCTGCGTCGGCCGCGCTTTCGGCGCCGATTTCCGGCAGGTCGACGGAGAGCTCCTGGCTTTCCGGCGGGTAGCAGACGCCGTGAATGTCGGAGCAGCCCTGGTATTCGATCGTGACACTCGCCTCGCCGCCGGAAGCCGATTCGATGGGTACGCGGGCAGTGAAGTCTTTCTTGTAAACGAGTGTCTCGCCGAAGACCGGGTCGTCGTCTATCACCGCCTCGGGCAGTTGCGCATCACCCAGTTCGAGACCGTCTTCACCGCGGATCTTCAGTTTGTCCTGGTAGAGGTGGTAGCCCTCCACTACCCGGAAATCTAACCGCAATTCGCCATTGTCGGCGCTGGCCTCCACGCCGAAGGCCTCTTCCGGTCCCAGCAGTTCGGGCTGGGCGTTTGCCGCCGTCTGCCAAGCAAGTGCGACGGTGACAAGCAGGAAGGTGGCGATTCGCACCCAGGGTGTGGTCAGGAAGTGGTTTGAACGCATTGCTGAACCCATTCTGAATAAGACTGGCTGCTTTCAGCCGGCAGGATGACCACCTCGGGGCAGTCGTAGGGGTGGTAGTGCTCGATCGCGGCCCTGAGGTCGTCGATCCGGTCGATGCTGGTCTTCATGTGAAGCTGGTATTCCTCGTCGCGGCACAGCTCGCCCTGCCAGTGGTAGGCCGAGCGAACCGGGCCGACGATATTCACGCAGGCCACCAGCTCTTCGGCCAGCAGGCGAGCGCTTAACTCGTCGGCCGCGCGGGGGTCGTCCAGTGTCGTGATGGCCAGTGCTATTGTGCTTTGCTCGATCGTCATTATCGTCATTGCGTCGGTTCGTTAAGCCGGTTTTCGTGCTTACGTATTCAAGCCGGCTCGGCCTTGGTCCGATTTGCCGACAGCGAGTTCCGTCGGGCGTCTTCCGCTATAGCTGCGATCGGCCCTGGTAAAGTGACCATGCCCCGTCGCCTGCTGCTTTGAGGTATTGAAACACCAGGCCGTGGATTGCTTTTATTGACCCTAGGTTTGATGCCTAGGTGTATTCGCCGCGGCGAATTCCAACCGGCGGACGACACGAAGCCTAGCGCCGCAATCGTTAGACGGCAAACAAATCCATCTCAATCCCGAGTAGTCATGCGAAAACTGTCCGGATTCATCCTCTTTCTGCCCCTCGTCGAGCTGGTGCTCCTGATCGCGATGGGCGCGGCAATGGGGTTCCTCGCCACGCTGCTGTGGATCGTCGCCACCGGCATGTGGGGCGCATGGCTGATGCGTACTGCCGGGCCCAATGCCATGGCGCGCGCCCAACGGGACGTTGCCGCCACGGGACGGGGCGAAATCGACGGGCTGGGCGTGGCGGCCAATTTTCTCGGCGGGTTGATGCTGCTGTTGCCGGGACCGCTGACCGACCTTCTGGGGCTAGTGTTGGTTACGCCCTTCCTGCGTCGTCTGGCCTTTGGCGCGTGGCTCGCCGGGCGGTTGCAACAGGTCGTGGTCGAACGAGGCGGGTTCGGCAACGGGCCGCAGGGACCGTTCGGTCCCGGCGCGGACGGCAATGTATACGATGCCGACCCGGACGACGTTCGACGGGACGAGCCGCGTGATCCGCGGCGACTCGATCGCGAGCGTGATCGTGACTGACTAGCGCTTCGTTACCCCGTTGACTCCCTAAATCCATCAGCCTTTGTCGTCGAGAATCCGCCCGGCCAGTGCCTGACCGTTCTCGAGGCAGTCGCCTACGGCGATGCCCTCGCGCCAGTTGCCGATTAGCGATAGGCCGGAGTGGCCTTCGAGCGACTGATCCAGCCGTTCGATCCGGGTCAGGTGACCCAGTTCGTACTGCGGGATTGCCTGCTCCCAGCGGCTGACGCGCTGCCAGACCGGTTGTCCTTCGATGCCGAGCAGATCGCCTAGGTCCTTGCCGACCTGGCGGGCCAGCTCGGCATCGCTCATCTCCAATGCCTCGGGGTCCTGTCGCCCGCCAATGAAAGCGGTGACCAGCTTGTGGCCGTGCGGCGCCCGGTTCGGAAATAGCGTCGAGGAGAATAGCGCGCCCAGCGTTCGCCGACGTTCGCGGCGGGGAATCAGCACGCCGAAGCCGTCGAGTGGATGGGCCAGTACGCCGGGTGGGAAACCGAGGGCAACCGCGGCAACCGGCGGGTAGACGATCTCGTCGAGTGGCTCGGCCAGCATCGGGTCCAGCGGGCGCAGCAGCGAGGCGCTAACGTGTGCCGGCGTGGCCAGCACCAACCGTTTGGCCTGCCAGCCCTTGCCGTCCTGATCGGTCACCTGCCAGCCGCCATCAACCGCCTCGATGGCCTGCGCGCACCGGCCACAGGCGATCGTGCCATTGCCCGACGAGTCGATTTCGGCGGCAAGCCTGTCGGTGAGTGTCTGAATACCACCCGGGAAACTGATCAGCTTGCCGCGCCATTCGGACGGCATAGGCTCGTTGCCCTCGCGGCGCTCCCGTTTTGCCCGTTTCATGGCAGCGAGCCCCCCGCGGATTAGTGAGCCGTACTCTTTTTCCATGGCGGCGAGTTTCGGCATGGCGGCCTGGGCGGACAGTCGGGCCGGGTCCCCGGCATAGACGCCAGAGACGAACGGGTCGACCAGGTAGTCGAGAATGTTCCGACCGAGGCGACGCTCGACGAATTGGGCCAGTGTCTCCTCGCCGGTTCCACGGCGCACCCACGGCTCGCGCAGGATGCGGCCGATGCTGCCTAGCCCGAGCAGCGGGTTGAAGGGGGCATTGAGAGGGTGGGTCGGCAGGGCTAGGACCCGCTTGCCCTTGGCGATGTAGCGCTTCTTGCCCGCCTCACCGGCGAAGATTGCCTCGTCGGTCAGGTTGAGCTCCTTGAGCAGGTGGTAGAGCGGTGGCTTGACCATCAGGGTGTTCGGGCCGATTTCGACCTGCCATTCCCCGTCGCGACGGCTCTGGATATTGCCGCCGGGCGTGTCGCCTGCCTCGAGGACGGTGACCCGCTGGCCTCCACGCGCCAGCGCCCAGCCGGCAGCGAGCCCACTGGCGCCCGCGCCGATGATCAGCGTGTCGGTCGATTGCGTCTTGCCGGGGGCGTCGTGTTCGTGTGCTGTCATGGCATCTCGTGGAGTTGTCCGGGCAAGTGCGCGTACTTGCCGTGCTCTGGGTTGCTATGTCTGTTCCGGGCTCGAGTGTACTCTACCGGTTCGATCAAATTTGGCAGACACACTGTCAGGGACGTTATGGACGAATCGCACGCCGTTGGCGGCAGCAATAGACCCGAGGGCCTGCCCCGGGCCGTGGTATTGGGCGGAACCGGTTTCGTGGGCCGGCACCTGGTCCGCGCGCTCTCCCAGCAGGGTTGGGAGGTGGTGGTGCCAAGCCGTCACGCCGCGCGTCACCGGGACATGGGGCTATGGCCGAGCGTGGTGCTGGTGGACATGAATCCCCCCGCCCGGTCGGATCTAGCGACCCATCGTGGTTCCCCCGAACTGGCCGAATTGCTCGAGGGCACGGACTTGCTGGTCAACTTGGTCGGCATCCTCAACGAGCGCCGGCACAACGGCAAAGGCTTCGAGCGGGTGCACATCAAGCTCACCAAGGCCGCCCTGCGTGCCGCTGCCGATGCGGGCGTGCCACGCTATCTGCACATGAGCGCGCTCGGTGCAGACGAGGAAGGGGGAGTCAGCCACTACCAGCGCAGCAAGGGCAAGGCGGAGAATTGGGTGCATCGGTTCGGTCGCAAGCACGACATATCCGTGACCAGTTTCCGTCCGTCGGTGATCTTCGGCCCGGGCGACTCCTTTCTCAACCGTTTTGCCGACCTGGCCAAGCTGATGCCGGGCGTCTTCCCGCTGGCCTGCGCGAATGCACGCTTCTCGCCCGTCTTCGTGGGTGATGTGGTGCGTCACTACGTCGAGTCGCTCGACGACCCCAAGGCCGATGGCGCGCGCTATGACCTCTGTGGTCCGCATGACTACTCGTTGGGGGAATTGGTGCGCTACGCCGCCTCGATCAGTGGTCACCCCCGCTGGGTTGTCGGTCTGCCGATGTGGCTGTCGCGCATCCAAGCACGCGTGATGGAGTGGCTGCCGGGCAAGCCCTTCAGCCGAGATAATCTCGATTCCCTGCAGCGGGACAATACCTGCTCGCCGGAGTGCCCCCGCGAACCCACCCGGCTCGAAGACGTCGCCCCGGGGTACCTTGTCCCGGGGAATGCTGGCCCCGGCAAGAGCGCACCCCGCCGCGGCTGAGCCGATGATAGAATAGCGACGACCTCGCCCCGGTTTTCGGGGCGTTTTACCGTTTGAACCCTGATCGAGGTCCACCTGTGGAATCGGAAAAACCAGCTCCCACCCCGCGTCGCTCGAGTAACGCCGAGCATTACTTCGAGCACTTCCTCTTCGGCAGCCGCTGGATCCTGGCGCCCGTCTATCTGGGCCTGGTGTTGGCGATGCTGCTGCTGTTGGTCAAGTTCGCCAGCGAGCTCTGGCACCTGGGTAGCCATGCTTTCACGCTGGAGGAGTCCGAGATCATCATCGGGGTGCTCACCCTGGTCGACGTGGCCCTGATCATGAATCTGCTGATCATCATCATCTTTTCGGGCTACGAGAACTTCGTCTCGAAGATGGAGGACCTGCACAACCACCATGATCGTCCCGAATGGATGGGGCACATCGGCTTTACCGATCTCAAGATCAAGGTGATCGGCTCGATCGTGGCGATCTCGGGGATCGAGTTGCTCAAATCCTTCATGAACGTCGAGAACCTCAGTGACCGGGATATGGCCTGGATGGTGGGCATCCACCTGACCTTCGTGATTTCCGGTGTACTCTACGCCGTGATGGATCGCTTGCAGGGCAAGGGTCACTGACCCGGCTTTCCTCGCCGCATCTCTTCACTCCCCGATGTCCTCGTTCCAGAGGCTCGGATGCGTTTCGATGAACCGCTGCATCAACTCGATGCAGCGTTGATCGTTCACCACCGTCACCTCCACGCCGTATTCGCGCAACGAGTCTTCGTCGCCGAGGAATGAACGGTTCTCGCCGATCACCAGACGCGGTATCCCGTAGAGCCGGATCGCGCCTGAGCACATCGGGCAGGGCGACAGTGTCGTGTAGAGCGTGCTTCGCTTGTAAAAGTCGGCCGACCGGCGGCCGGCATTCTCCAGTGCGTCCATTTCGCCGTGCCGGATGACGCTGCCGTCCTGAATGCGGCGGTTGTGGCCCCGCCCGACGATCTCGTCGTTGTACACCAGCACCGAACCGATGGGGATGCCGCCTTCGTCATGGCCGATGCGAGCCTCATCGAGTGCCGCATCGAGAAAGGGGTCGTGGTTCATGGTGAGCGCCTTCGTTGAGAAGTTTCCACCTTCACGATACAAAGAAACCCCGCCTTTTGGCGGGGTTCCCTGTAAGCGGCGTCCGGCCCGATGGGCCGGGCCAACCCGTCTTACATCATGCCGGGCATACCACCCATGCCGCTCATGTCGGCCGGCGGGGTGCCGCCGTCGTCCTTGCTCGGCAGTTCGGCGATCATGCACTCGGTGGTGATCATCAGGCCGGCTACCGACGCGGCGTTCTGCAGGGCGGTGCGGGTGACCTTGGTCGGATCCAAGATGCCCATCTCGACCATGTCGCCGTAGTCGCCGTTGGCGGCGTTGTAACCGTAGTTACCCTTGCCTTCACGTACGCCTTGGACAACCACGGACGGCTCGCCACCGGAGTTGGCGACGATGAAGCGCAGCGGATCTTCCATGGCGCGCAAGGCGATGGTGATGCCGGTCTGCTGGTCGACGTTGTCGCCCTTGAGCTCGCCGAGGCTGGAGAGCGCGCGGATCAGCGCGACACCGCCACCCGGAACGATGCCTTCCTCGACGGCGGCACGGGTTGCGTGCAGCGCGTCATCGACACGGTCCTTCTTCTCCTTCATCTCGACTTCGGTCGCCGCACCGACCTTGATGACGGCGACGCCACCGGCCAGCTTCGCGATCCGCTCCTGGAGCTTCTCCTTGTCGTATTCGGAGGAGGTGTTCTCGATCTGGGTGCGGATCTGCTCGACACGGGTGTCGATGTCGTCCTTGGTGCCAGAGCCGTTGATGATCGTGCTGTTTTCCTTGGTGACCACGACGCGCTTGGCGGTGCCCATGTCATCGAGGGTGACCTTGTCGAGGGTCAGGCCGACCTCGTCGGAGATCACCTGGCCGCCGGTAACGATAGCCAAATCCTGCAGCATGGCCTTGCGGCGATCGCCGAAGCCCGGTGCCTTGACGGCCGCGACCTTGACGATGCCGCGCATGGCATTGATGACCAGCGTGGCCAGCGCCTCGCCTTCGATGTCCTCGGAAACGATCAGCAGCGGCTTGTTCGCCTGGGAGGCCGCTTCCAGTGCCGGCAGGAGATCACGGATGTTCGAGATCTTCTTGTCGTGCAGGAGGATGTACGGATCCTCGAGCTCGACGCTCATCTGCTTCTGGTTGTTGACGAAGTAGGGTGACAGGTAGCCGCGGTCGAACTGCATGCCTTCGACCACTTCCAGTTCGTCCTCGAAGCCCGAGCCTTCCTCGACGGTGATGACGCCGTCCTTGCCCACGCGCTCCATGGCCTCGGCGATGATTTCGCCGACCTTCTTGTCGGAGTTCGCCGAGATGGTGGCAACCTGGGCGATCGCCTTGTTGTCGGTACAGGGCTTGGAGAGATTCTTAAGTTCGCCAACGGCTGCCTCGACGGCACGGTCGATGCCGCGCTTGAGGTCCATCGGGTTCATGCCCGCGGCGACGGCCTTGACGCCTTCGCGGACGATGGCAGCGGCCAGTACGGTCGCTGTGGTGGTGCCGTCACCGGCGACATCCGCGGTCTGGGAAGAAACTTCCTTGACCATCTGGGCGCCCATGTTCTCGAACTTGTCTTCCAGCTCGATCTCGCGGGCGACGGACACGCCGTCCTTGGTCACGGCCGGGGCGCCGAAGCTCTTCTCGATAACGACGTTACGGCCCTTCGGGCCCAAGGTTACCTTGACCGCGTCGGCAAGCAGGTTGACGCCGCGCAGCATGCGGTCACGGGCGCTGGTAGAAAAGCGGATTTCTTTGGCAGACATAGTCAATATGCTCCTTGATTAATTCGATTCCGGGGGAAAGCGTTAGCTATTTTCCGCAGGCAGTTCAGTCTTCGATGACGGCGAGGATGTCGTCTTCGCCCATCATCAGCAGTTCGTCGCCTTCGACCTTCACCTTGGCGCCGGCGTACTGGCTGAACAGGACCTTGTCGCCAACCTTCACGCCCATGGCACGAACTTCACCCTTGTCGTTCGACTTGCCAGGGCCGGCAGCGATGATTTCGCCACGGTTGGGCTTCTCGGCAGCAGAGTCCGGCAGAACGATGCCAGAGGCAGTCTTGCGTTCTTCTTCTTCGCGCTTTACCAGCACACGATCATGCAAAGGACGGATTTTCATGCGGTTACTCCATGCGTTGACATAGAAAAAGGATTTTCGACGATGTTTGTTCGCGTCGGGACGGGCAAACTCGGCGCAGCCGCCGTTGTTAGCACTCCCCCGACTCGAGTGCCAATAATAGGAACGGCCCCGGCGATTTCAAGAGGTGGGGAAGAAAAAGTTTGCGGTCCGCGCGCTGTGAGACGAGCGCGTTGGCGGCGTGCCTCGGTGGGATTGCCTGAATCGGTATAATGCATGCCAACCAAGTAGGCGCATCGATACGGCCTGCGACATGCGAATCCAGCCAGGAGAGAACACATGGGCTTCGACAGGATCACCATTCCCGAAGGCGACAAGATCACCGTCACCGTCGATGGCACGCTGACCGTGCCGGACAGGCCGATCATCCCGTTCGTTGAGGGTGACGGTATAGGCATCGATGTCACGCCGGTGATGAAAAGGGTAATCGACGCGGCCGTCGAGAAGGCTTACGACGGCAAGCGCCAGATCGCCTGGATGGAGGTCTACGCCGGCGAGAAGTCGACCGAAGTCTACCCCGACGACAGCGGCCTGCCCGCCGAGACTATGGAGGCGATCCGCGACTACGTGGTTTCCATCAAGGGTCCGCTGACCACACCGGTCGGCGGCGGCTTTCGTTCGTTGAACGTCGCCCTGCGCCAGAAGCTCGACCTCTACGTCTGCCTGCGTCCGGTGCGTTATTTCACCGGCACCCCTAGTCCGGTCAAGCACCCCGAGAAGACCGACATGGTCATCTTCCGCGAGAACTCCGAGGACATCTACGCCGGCATTGAGTGGGCCGCGGGCACCCCGGAAGTGAAGAAAGTGATCGACTTCCTGACCCAGGAAATGAACGTCGAGAACATCCGCTTCCCGGAGAGCTCGGGCATCGGCATCAAGCCGGTTTCCGAGGATGGCACCAAGCGCCTGGTGCGCCGAGCGATAGAGTACGCGATTGCTAATGACCGCGAATCGGTCACCTTGGTGCACAAGGGCAACATCATGAAATTCACAGAAGGGGCCTTCAAGAATTGGGGCTACGAGCTTGCCAAGGACGAGTTCGCTGCCGAGCCGCTAGACGGTGGGCCTTGGATGAAATTGAGAAACCCGAACACCGGCCGCGAGATCGTCATCAAGGACTCGATCGCCGATGCCTTCCTGCAGCAGATCCTGCTGGTGCCCGAAGAGTATGACGTGGTCGCTACCCTGAACCTCAACGGGGATTACGTCTCGGATGCCTTGGCCGCACAGGTTGGTGGCATCGGCATCGCACCAGGCGCGAACCTCTCAGACACCGTCGCCATGTTCGAGGCAACCCATGGCACTGCCCCGGATATCGCCGGCAAGGACCTTGCTAACCCGTCGTCGGTCATCTTGTCGGCCGAGATGATGCTCCGCCATCTGGGCTGGACCGAGGCGGCCGATGCCGTCATCAAGGCGATGGAGGGCGCGATCGCCAGCGGGAACGTCACCGGCGATCTCGCCCGCCTGATGGACAATCCCAACCAGGTTGGCTGCAAGGCCTTCGGCGAGGAGCTGGTCCGCCAGATGGGCTGATACCTCGCCTTGGCAAAAAATTGAAGAAAGTTCAGGCGCGTCCGGGTGATTCCGGGCGCGCCTGCTACGCTTCTGGAGCGGGCAAATAGGCCCGCGATCTTCCCCAGGAGGCGCGCCATGGAACCACTTATCGAAGCCAGTGCCGTCTGCCCCTACTGCGGCGAGCCGGTCGACTTCTCGATCGACACGAGCGCCGGCGAGCAGACCTCCGTCGAAGACTGCAGCGTTTGCTGTCAGCCGATCGTGGTCACCGTCAAGTGGACCGCTGAAGGCCCGACTCTGGACCTGCATCAGGAGAACGAATAAGGCATATACCGATATGGAGGGCGGTTCGCCGCGCGTGTTACCATCCCGCCGCTTTACCAATGCCCATGTAGCTCAGCTGGATAGAGCAACCGCCTCCTAAGCGGTAGGTCGCAGGTTCGAATCCTGCCTTGGGCGCCAGATATTTTGTACGCCGTCGTCGCCCACGAAGGTCAGGACACGCGATACACAACCGTGTCACATGTCTGCGGCACATTGGCCATGTGGTTGGCTTCTTCTCGATTCGAGCGACAACCACGAGCGGATGCCTGCCTCCGTCAGGCGCTCCATCAAGACCGCTCTCGCTTGGTGATTTTTCTCCCTCCTTGTTGCCCCGCCTCGTGC
>JAWLFB010000007.1:0-47715 GCA_041685825.1 Guyparkeria sp.
GAGGGTGTGGTCGGTGTTCATGCCGATGCCGAAGCGCATCATCAGCACCTTGGCCTCGCGCGGGGTCAGCGTCGAGAGGATCTCGCGCACGATCTCGGAAAGCGAGGCGTTGGTCGCCGAGTCCAGCGGCGAGACCGCGCCCTGATCCTCGATGAAATCGCCCAAGCTCGAATCGTCGTCCTCGCCGATCGGCGTCTCCATGGAGATCGGCTCCTTGGAGATCTTCATCACGCGGCGGACCTTATCCTCGGGCAGATCCATGCGCTCGGCCAGCTCCTCGGGGGTAGCCTCGCGGCCCATCTCCTGGAGCATCTGTCGGCTGATGCGGTTCAACTTGTTGATCGTCTCGATCATGTGCACCGGGATACGGATCGTGCGCGCCTGGTCGGCGATCGAACGGGTGATCGCCTGGCGGATCCACCAGGTGGCGTAGGTCGAGAACTTGTAGCCGCGGCGGTATTCGAACTTGTCGACCGCCTTCATCAGGCCGATGTTGCCTTCCTGGATCAGGTCGAGGAACTGCAGGCCGCGGTTGGTGTACTTTTTGGCGATCGAGATGACCAGACGCAGGTTGGCCTCGATCATCTCCTTCTTCGCCCGGCGGGCCTTGGCCTCGCCCAGGGTCACCTGACGGTTGACCTCGCGGATGCCGCTGACGGGCAACTGGCTGTCGCGCTCGACCGTCGCCAGACGCTTGGCCAGGCGCTCGATCTCCGGCTGTACGGCGGCGAACTTGGCCGTCGGCTTGCCTTTGGTGACCTCGGCGATCCAGTCGTTGCTGGTCTCGTGGCCGCGGAAGGCATGGATGAAGATCTCGCGTTTGATGCCGCCCTTCTCGACGGCCTGCTGCATGATCTGCTTTTCCAGCAGGCGGACACGGGCGATGGCGTCGCGGACCTGCTTGACCAGCTTCTCGTTGAAGTTCGGGTTTAGCTTCAGGGTGATCAGCTGGTCGGCGATCTGATCGATCAGCGCCTTGATCTTGGCCGCGTCGGTCTTGGCTTTGCGGCTCTTGGTAGCGACGGCGTGACGCTGCTCGTGCAGGTCCTTGAGGTCCATGATCACCGTGCGCACGGCCTCGACGTCGATGCCGGTGTCCTTTTCCTCTTCGTCGTCGTCCGAGTCGTCGTTCTTGTTGCCTCCCGGCGTCGGGATCTCGTCGGTGAGCACGTGGAAGCCTACCACCACGTCGGCGAGCTTGATCTCTTCGGCTTCGACGCGGGCGTACTGGGCGAGCAGGGTGTCCAGGGTCGGCGGGAAGGCAGCCATAGCGATGGTGACTTCGCGCAGGCCTTCCTCGATGCGCTTGGCGATCTCGATCTCGCCTTCGCGGTTGAGCAGGTCGACCGTGCCCATCTCACGCATGTACATGCGCACCGGGTCGGTGGTGCGGCCGAACTCGGCGTCCACCTGCGAGGCAAGGACGGCGACGGCTTCTTCGGTGGCCTCGTCGTCATTTGAGACGCGTTGTTCGTCCGACAGGCCCAGGTCGTCCTTGTCCGGCGGCGCTTCGGATACCTGAATGCCCATGTCCTGGATCATGCCGATGATCACTTCGATCTGTTCGGCATCGACCAGGGACTCGGGCAGATGGTCATTGATCTCGGCGTACGTCAGGTAACCCTGCTCGTTGCCCAGGGCGATCAACTGCTTGATGCTGGTTTGTTGGTCTTGCTGCATCGGCGTGGAACCTGCTCCGGCAATTCGATGAAAACGTCTGAAAATCGCGCCGCTGGGATGCAGGCGCCGAGCGCGGCTCGCCCGGGTATCTAGCGGGCCGCGTCAGTGGATTTTTGCGGCGCGAGCAGACATTTGGGCCTCGCGCGGGATGGCCCGAAGAGCCGGTCGATTCGACGGGCTGACGATTCGGGCGTTCCCGATGGGGAACACGAAATTATACCGCCCCGGGGATCTTTCGTCCACGTTGTGTTCATTCGAGTGGCGGGCGGGGATGGCTACCGGCTAGGTTGGCTCGTTGTTGCCGCTTCTTCTCCGCGAGTGCTTCGCGTTGGCGTCGCTTCTCCAGGATGTCCCCCAACATGGTGGCGGCGATTTCGGCGTTTTCAATGCCGACGAGTTTCTGCGCCTCGGCAGCCTGGCGATCCTCCGCGGTCAGGCTGTCGTCGAGCAGTCTCTGGATCACTGCCGGCGGCTGGCCTCCATGCCAGGCCTTCGTGGGGCGCAGGCGATCGGTCAGGCGAGGGTGAGCCAATGCCAGACGTAGGATGGCGAGGTCCTCCGAGCGTGCCGGCGGCGGGCGCTTGGCGGCGGTCGGCCCCGTGGCCTGGTTCTCTTCACGGAACGGGCGGCCGAACAGGCCGTGGTGGCGGTCGATCTGGCGCGCGGTCAGACGCTTGAGGCTGCCCGGGGGCATGCGCTCGATCAGCTGATGCGCCTGCTTGTTCTTGCGTGCCCGCGCGGCGGTATCGTCACCCGGAGTGGCTTCGTCCAGGTGTAGGGTCAGAAAGCGGTCGAAGCCCATAGCCTCCTGCTCGACGAAGCGATTGAAGCCCGACTGGCCATGTGCGCGAACGAAGCTGTCCGGATCTTCTCCCTCGGGCAGGAAGGCAAACCGCAGATCGCGGCCGTCCTGCATCAGGGGTAGGGCCACCGAGAGTGCCTTGACTGCGGCGCGTCGACCGGCGGCATCGCCGTCGAAGCAGAACACGACCCGCTCGGTCTGCCGATAAAGCAGATCGAGCTGCTCGGCGGTCGTCGCCGTCCCCAGCGTGGCCACCGCGTGATGGACGCCGTTCTGCGCTAGCAGGATCACGTCCATGTAGCCCTCGACCACGATGAGCTGGTCGGGGCGCTGGTCGACTTGGCGCGATTCGTACAGGCCGTAGACGCCGTAGCCCTTGTGGAACAGTTCGGTTTCCGGCGAGTTGAGGTACTTGGGCTCGCCCAAACCGATCACCCGGCCCCCGAAGCCGATCACGTGCCCGCGCGGGTCGCGGATCGGGAAGATCACCCGGTCGCGGAATCGGTCGTAGCGGTCACCGTTGTCCCGCTGAATCAGCAGCCCCGTGGCGACCAGCTCGTCAGGCCGTACCTGGCCGGCAAGTGCCGATTCGAGGTGGTTGCCGGGCGGGGCGAAGCCCAGCGCGAAGCGGGCGGCTGTCTCGCCGGTCAGGCCGCGTTGCTTGAGAAAGTCGATCGCCTCGATCGACGAGCGCAGGTTGCTGCGAAACCAATCGCTGGCCATGACCGTGACCTGACGCAGCCGGCCGATTCGGTCGAGCTTCTCCTGGTCGCCCTTCTCGCGGGGAATCTCGAGACCCAGGCGGCCAGCCAAGTGCTCGATCGCGGTGGGGAAGTCGAGGTGGTCGAATTCCATCAAGAAGCCCACCACGTTGCCGTGCGCACCGCAGCCGAAGCAGTGGTAGAACTGCTTGTCCGGAGTGACGTAGAACGACGGTGTCTTTTCCTTGTGGAACGGGCAGCAGGCGGAAAACTCCTTGCCCTTCTTCTTCAGCGGCACGCGCGCACCGATCACCTCGACGATATCGGAGCGACCGACCACTTCCTCGACGAATGCCTCCGGTATGCGACTCATTGATGCCTCCGGGGGGACGCGAGCTGGCCGAGAAGGTCCTGTTCGGTACCGATGATTTTTCGGCACGCCGACACGACGGGACCGGTCACCCCGGGGAGGGTGACCGGTCCCGGATTGGCGACGGTTCGAGCATCGCCCGATCCGCGCATGGCCTTACGCCGCGTTGTCGAGCAGGTCGAGCAGGTCGCCGATTTCCATCGCCTTGGGCTTGACCAGCCAGAAACGTTGCAGGTAGGCGTCGAAGTCCGCGAGGATATCGCGGGCACGGGCGCTGTCGGTCCGGCGCGCGTGCTCCTCGAGGATCGACCGCAGATGTTGGCGATGTGGCTCGAGTTCGGCGGCCTGCAGGCGATGGATGTCGACCAGCTCGTGGTTATAGCGATCGACGAAATCATTGGCCTCGTCGAGCACGTAGGCAAAGCCACCGGTCATGCCCGCACCGAAATTGATGCCGGTAGAGCCAAGGATGGTCACCACGCCGCCGGTCATGTACTCGCAGCCGTGGTCGCCACAGCCCTCGATCACCGCTTGGGCACCTGAATTGCGCACCGCGAAGCGCTCGCCGGCTTGGCCGGCGGCATACAGCTTGCCGTTGGTCGCGCCGTACAGGCAGGTGTTGCCGATGATCGGGGTTTCCGCGGAGTCGAAGGTGCTGCCCTTGGGCGGGTAGATCACGATCTCGCCACCGGCCATGCCCTTGCCGACGTAGTCGTTGGCATCACCCTCGAGTTCCAGGTGCAGGCCGCCGGCATTGAACACGCCGAAGCTCTGCCCGGCAATGCCGGTGAAGCGCAGCTTGATCGGGTGATCAGCCATGCCCTGGTTGCCGTGGCGACGGGCGATCTCCCCCGAGATCCGCGCGCCGATCGAGCGATCGGTGTTGCGGATCGGGTAGCTATATTCGCCGCCGGTCTTGCCCTCGATCGCGGACATGACCTCCTTGACGATCTTCTCGGCCAGTAGGCCCTTGTCGTGCGGATCGTTGTGCGGGGCGACGCAGCAGTTGGGCGCATCTGAGACCAAGCCGGCATCCGATAGGATCTTGGAAAGGTCCAGGTGGCGCTGTTTGTCGGTGGCCGGCTCCCGCAGTTCGAATAGGTCGGTCCGACCGATCAGTTCCTCGATCGAGCGCACGCCGACGCTTGCCATTAGGTGACGCGCCTCTTCAGCGATAAAGCGGAAGTAGTTGACCAGCTTGTCGACCTCGCCCTTGAAGTGCTCGAGGCGCAGCACCTTGTTTTGAGTGGCCACGCCGGTCGCGCAGTTGTTCAGGTGGCAGATGCGCAGGTACTTGCAGCCGATGGCGATCATTGGGCCGGTGCCGAAGCCGAAGCTTTCCGCGCCCAGGATGGCCGCCTTGACCACGTCGAGACCCGTTTTGAGACCGCCGTCGGTCTGCAGGCGGACCTTGTCGCGCAGGTCGTTGGCGCGCAGGGTTTGGTGCGCCTCGGTCAGGCCCAGCTCCCAGGGGCTGCCGGCGTACTTGACCGAGGTCAGCGGGCTTGCACCGGTGCCGCCGTCGTAGCCGGAGATGGTGATCAGGTCCGCGTAGGCCTTGGCTACGCCGGCGGCAACGGTGCCCACGCCCGGCTCGGAAACCAGCTTGACCGAGACCAGCGCCTGCGGGTTGGTCTGCTTCAAGTCGAAGATCAGCTGCGCGAGATCCTCGATCGAGTAAATGTCGTGGTGCGGCGGCGGGGAGATCAGCGCCACGCCCGGGCGGGCGTAACGTAGCTTGCCGATGAATTCGTCGACCTTGTGACCGGGCAACTGGCCACCTTCACCGGGCTTGGCACCCTGGGCGATCTTGATCTGCAGCACCTCGGCATTGACCAGGTAGTGCGGCGTGACGCCGAAGCGTCCCGACGCGATCTGCTTGATCTTGCTCATTTTCGGCGTGTTGAAACGCGCCGGATCTTCGCCACCCTCACCGGAGTTCGAGCGCGCGCCCAGGCGGTTCATCGCCTCGGCGATGGTCTCGTGCGCCTCCGGGGAGAGCGCGCCGAGGCTCATGCCGGCCGAGTCGAAGCGCGAGACGATCGATTTGATCGGCTCGACCTCGTCCAGCGGGATCGGCGAGACATGCTCCTTGAGATGGAACATGTCGCGGAAGGCGGCCGCCGGGCGCTCGTTGACGTGGGCGGCGTATTCCTCCCAGGCCTGGTAGTCGTCTTCCTTGACCGCCTTCTGGAGCGTCTGGACGACGTCCGGGTTGTAAGCGTGGTACTCGCCACCGTCGATGTACTTGAGCAGACCGCCTTGGCGCGGCAGCTTGCGCTTGGTGAAGGCCTCCTTGATCAGGATCTTCTGGTCGGCCTCGAGATCGACGAAACTCGCACCGGCCACGCGGCTGGTTGTGTCCTTGAAGCACAGGTCGACGACTTCGTCGGACAAGCCGATGATCTCGAACAGTTGGGCTCCCCGGTAGCTCGCGACCGAGGAAATGCCCATCTTCGACAGGATCTTCTTCAGGCCCTTGTTGATGCCTTTGACGTAGTTCCCGGCCAGCTTGTCGGCCTGCTTGACGTCGATCTGGTTGCGACGACGCATGTCGTTGATCGACTCGAATGCGAGGTACGGGAACACCGCAGTGGCGCCATAGCCGACCAGGACCGCGCTGTGGTGCGAATCGCGGGCAGTGGCGGTCTCGACGACGATGTTTGCGTCGGTACGCAGGCCCTCGTGGATTAGGCGGTGATGCACCGCGCCGGTGGCCAGCAGGGCGTGGACCGGCAGGCGGTCGGCGGCGATGTTCCGGTCGGACAGCACCAGCACGGTGTGCTCGCCCTTGATGGCGGCGACGGCCTCGTCGGTGATGCGACGGACGGCCGCCTCCAAGCCCTCGCTCGGCTCGTAGTTGAGCTCGATGCGCTGCGAGGAGAACTCCTTGTCGGCAAGCTTGGTCAGGGCCTCGAAGCGAGCCGGTGTCAGGATCGGGCTTTCCAGTTGGACGCGATGTGCATGCTCCGGGGTTTCCTCGAAGACGTTGCGCTCACGACCGATCAAGGTCTCCAGCGACATGACCACGGCCTCGCGCAGCGGGTCGATCGGCGGGTTGGTCACCTGCGCGAACTGCTGGCGGAAGTAGTCGAACAGCGAACGCTGGGTCTGCGAGAGTACTGCCATCGGCGCATCGTCGCCCATCGAGCCGATCGCTTCCTGGCCATTCTCGGCCAGCACGCGGATGATCTCGTCGCGCTCCTCGTAGGAGAGCAGGAAGGCCTTCTCGTAGGTGCGCACCGTCTCGGCGTTCATCGGCTCGCGGGACAGGACTTCCTCGTCGGTGACCGAGTTTTTCAGGCGCACGGATTGTTCACGCAGCCACTGGCGGTAGGGCTTGCGGGTCTTGAGTTGGCCGTCGATGTCCGGCGGGAGCAGCAGCTTGCCCTCGGCGGTGTCGACCGCGACCATTTGCCCCGGTCGCACGCGGCCTTTCCGCACCACGTCGCCGGGTGCGTAGTCCCAGACGCCGATCTCGGAGGCGAGCGTAATGTGACGGTCCTTGGTCATCACCCAGCGCGCCGGGCGCAGGCCGTTGCGGTCCATGGCGCAGGCGACGAAGCGGCCGTCGGTCATGACGATGCCGGCCGGGCCGTCCCACGGCTCCATGTGGAGGGAGTTGAATTCGTAGAACGCGCGCAGGTCGGCGTCCATGTGCTCGACGTTCTGCCAGGCCGGCGGCACGATCAGGCGCATGGCGTGGATCATGTCCAGCCCGCCGGTGATCAGCACCTCGAGCATGTTGTCCATCGACGACGAATCCGAGCCGCTGGTGTTGACCAGCGGCTGGATGCGGTTCATGTCCGGGATCAGCGGCGAGGAGAACTTGGCCGCCCTTGCCAGCGCCCAGTTGCGGTTGCCGCGGATGGTGTTGATCTCGCCGTTGTGTGCGAGGTAGCGGAACGGCTGGGCGAGCTTCCACTCGGGGAAGGTATTAGTCGAGAAACGCTGGTGGAAGACCGCCTGCGAGGACTCGAGCGCCGGATCGTTAAGATCCTTATAGAAGCGCGGTAGGTCCTCGGGCATCAGCAGGCCCTTGTAGGAAATGACCTGGCTGGCGAGCGACGGGATGTAGAAGTCCGGATCGTCGTGGATCAGGTTCTCGGCATCGCGACGGGCGACGAACAAGGCGGCATTGAACTCACTCTCGTCCATGCCCTCGGCCGGGGTGATGAACAGATGCTCGATCTCCGGGCGCTTCTCGGCCGACATATCGCCGAGGACTGACGGATCGGTTGGCACGGTGCGCCAGCCGGCCAGGGTCAGTCCCTGCTCGGCAATCGCGCCGATCAGGGCCTCGCGTGCCCGCTCGCGCTTGGTCTCATCGCGAGAGAAGAACACAACGCCAACGGCGTAGACCTCGGGCAGGTCGATGTCCTGAGCGCCTGCCGCCTGACGGAAAAAGCCATCGGGCTTTTTCAACAAAAGACCGCAGCCATCGCCTGACTTGCCGTCGGCAGAAATGCCGCCACGGTGGGTCATGCGAGCCAGCGCACCGATCGCGGTCGATACCAGGCCGTGGCTGGCCTGGTCGTCCATATGAGCGATCAGGCCGAAGCCGCAGTTCTCTTTCTCGAAACTCGGGTGATACAGACCTTGGGTGGGGGCTTGGCTCATGAGTTGCGCAACCTCTTGGATTCTTCCGGCTTGCCGGGCGAGCGACGCTCATCCCGCCCTCGGCTTGGCGGCCCGGCCGTCATGTTGGTGCACTTTGAAAGTGCACCAAAAGCCCAGGTGCCGACCGTGGTTCGATGTGCGCCCGTATCCGGGGGATTTGGGCAAAATGGGTCGAAATTTTACCGGTCCGGGAGGAATCAGGCAAATCGACACTCCGGCGCGCCACCGTCTCGAGGCAGGCGGGTAACACGCCGGAGGTGGTACGGTGCGCGGATTGTCTGGCGGCAGAGGCCCGGGTTGCCCTTAGTCCGCAGCGTCGATGAGCCGGTCCTGAATCGCGCCCACGGAACGTGGATAGGGCTCAAGTTCGCGCAACGCGTTGGGCAGGGAGCCGATCGAATGCTGCGCGCGCTCGGCCGAGGCGAAGTTGCCAAAGGTGACCGTGTAGAGGATCTTGCCGTTGATGCGCTGGGTGTAGATGCGCCACTGGTCACGTGGCTGTTCGCCGGTCGCGAAACGCTCGATCATTGCTTCGGCACCGTCGAGATTGCCGAAGGCGGCCAACTGGATGGCGGCACGGGCGCGCGGTTGATCGCGGAACCAGGCATTGTCGACTTCGGTCGGCGGTGTGGAGGCGGCCGTGCCTAGGGCGTCTTCCGTGACAAGGGCGGTCGTGACATCGACCTCTTGTTTGGGTATCTCGGCACTGGGCGTCTCGCTTTTGTCGGTCGAATCGCTGGCATTGCTGTCGTCCGACGCGTCGGCGGTGGTAGGCGCGCTGCTATCCTCCGGGAACGGGACGTGCGGCGGCTTACCGTAATCGGGTAGCACGGCGGTCTCCGTCTCACTGTCGGCCGTCTCCTCGGTGGAGGCGTCCCCGGGACTCGGCGACTGACTGTCGGTCCCCGCGCTGGCTGCTTGCTCCCCGGTGCTTTCAGTATTCTCGGCGTCGCCCGACGTTGATTCGTCGGATTGCTCGATCGCCTCATTCAGCGCGATCGCGCTTTCGTTGGTCGAGGGAGTGGGGTCGTCCGAGCGGCCGAGCAGGGCGAAGATGCCGATGGTGACGACGGCTACGCTGATGACTGCGGCGATCAGCAGGGTCGGGCTGGCCCATAGCGGGCGCCCTGTCGGTGCCGGCCGGGGAGACGGATTGCCAGCCGGCGGGGCCGAGGAGGGTGTTGTGGTGGCCCCGACGGTTTTGGTGTCCGCGTTGACATGGGCGGTGTCCGTCGGGCTGGTTGGAGCCGCGGCAGCCGCTTGCGTGGTTCCGAACAACCGGGCGCAATGCAGGTCGGCGACCAAGCCAGCCAGCGGTTGGGCCGTTTCCGCTTGTTCACAGAGGCCGTCGGCGCCAACCAGGAGAAAGAGGATGCGCTCGCGCGCGAGCTCGTGAGACTGGGTGATAAGGTCGAACAGGGCATCGGCCGCGCTCGATGCCAGCCAGTGGTCGGCGTTTTCTACCACGATCAGGAGTCGTTCCTGTCCTTCGAGCGCGGCGGTCGCGGCGTTGATCAGCTGGGCGACTGTCTCGATGCCAGCGGACAGTTGCAGCATGGTGCTCAACTGGTCGATCAGTGCGGCCGACCCGTTGCCGCTGTCGGCGCGCAACATGACGTGGCGAACCTGGCGCGGTAGTTTCTGGCCGATCAGCTTGACGAAGGCACGACGCTCGGCGGCCGAGTCGCCTTCGACGACCATGAACCGGTCGGAATACTTGGCGTACTGGACGATTCGTTCGGCCTGTTCCAGGGCGTGTTCCGTCGCTTCGGTCATGGCAGCTTCCTTCGTTGCTTGAGTCGTTAATCAATCAGGGCTTAGTCGGCGGTCCGCATGGCCTCGACGGTGGCGCGCACGTCCTCGTCCGCCACCCGGTCCACCAGCCGTGCCTGGCCGAGCCGCCCCAGCAGGACGAGTCGAAGGCGGCCATCCTCGACTTTCTTGTCATTGGCCATCAACTCGCGCAGACGGTCGCTGGAGAGAGCGGAAGGCGCCCGGATGGGTAGACCGGCCGATTCAATCAAGGTTTCGATGCGCTGGACCGTGGGCGTGTCGATGAGGCCTAGGCGACGGGACAGGTCGGCCGCCATGCACATCCCCGCACCGACCGCCTCGCCGTGCAGCCAGCGACCGTAGCCCATGCCGGCCTCAATGGCGTGACCAAAGGTGTGGCCCAAGTTGAGGAGGGCGCGAATACCGCCTTCCCGTTCGTCCTGTCGCACGATTTCCGCCTTGATCAGGCAGGACTGGCGGATCGCTTCGGAGAGCGCTGCGCGGTCCCGCTGGCGAAGCGCGTCAATGTTGGTCTGGATCCAGTCGAGGAAATCCTCGTCCCAGAGCAGGCCGTACTTGATTACCTCGGCCAGTCCGGCTGAGAGCTCGCGGTCGGGCAGGGTGTCGAGGCTGGTGGTGTCGGCCAGCACGCAGCGCGGCTGATAGAACGCGCCGATCATGTTCTTGCCGAGCGGGTGGTTGACACCGGTCTTGCCGCCCACCGAGCTGTCGACCTGGGCGAGCAGGGTAGTCGGCACTTGGATGAAGGGCACCCCGCGCTGAAAACTCGCCGCGGCAAAGCCGGTGATATCGCCGATCACCCCGCCGCCGAGCGCGATCAAGGTGGTCTTGCGATCGACCTGCTTTTCCATCAGGAAGTCGTAAATGCGCTTGAGTGTTTCGAGGTTCTTGTATTGTTCACCGTCGGGCAGGGCGATCATCTCGACGCGCTTGTCCGCCGCCTCCAGTGCCTGGGTCAATCGCTCGGCGTAAAGAGGCGCGACGGTAGTGTTGCTGACGATCACTGCGCGCGAGGAGGGGACGAATCGGGCGATTTGGTCACCATCGATCAGCCCGGCGCCGATGAAGATCGGGTAGCTACGCTCGCCCAGATCCACGTTGACGGTGTTGGGCTGCGAGGTGTGAGCGGCGGGATCGTGCATGATCGGTGCCCTTTCAGCGTGCGGGTCGTTTGGAATCGGCGGCGCCATGGGGCCGCCGTGCAACGAAGTCTACATCAACCGGTCTGGTTGTTGTCGGCCTCGAGCCCGCTCTGCCGGCTTGCGGCAAGGATGCGGTCGGCCATCGCACGTGGGGTCTGGCCGCCGGTTTCCAGCATCACGTGGGCCGTTTCCCGGTAGAGCGGATCGCGCTCGTCCATCAGCCGCCGTAGTGTCGCCCGCCGGTCGCTTTTTTGCAGCAGCGGCCGTTGGGTGTCGTGCTGGGTCCGTTCGAACTGGCGTTCCACCGGGGTGTACAGATAGACGACCAGGCCGTTTTCCCGCAGGAGTTTCCGGTTGTCCTCGCGCAGCACGGCTCCACCGCCCGTGGCGAGCACCATACCCTTGCCCGCGGTCAGGTTCGCGAGCATGTCGTGTTCCCGCTCCCGGAAGCCCGCCTCGCCCTCGATATCGAAGATCAGCGGGATGCTCGCGCCGGTGCGCTTCTCGATTTCGCGGTCGGAGTCGTGAAACTGCCAGCCGAGCCGGTTGGCCAGTATCCGGCCGATGGTAGTCTTTCCGGCCCCCATCGGGCCTATCAGGATGATGTTGCGCATGTGAACCGATTATACCGACAGGAAACACGAAAAACCCCGCCGAGGCGGGGTTGGTCTTTAACCACTCAGCGACTTCATCAGTTGTTGATCATTACGCCGCGGTTGTGGTTCGACAGGTTTTCGCGGTCGACGATCTTCGGTGTGACGAAAATCAGCAGCTCGAAACGTGAATCGTCACTCAACCGGTTCTTGAACAGGTTGCCGACGCCCGGGAGGTCGCCGAAGAAAGGCACCTTTTCCAGTTGGGTAACGTTCTCGAACTCGTAGATGCCACCCAGTACCACAGTCTGGCCGTTCTGGACCTGCACCTTTGTCTGCACCTCGCGGGTGTTGATCGGCGGTTCGCCATTGATCGCGCGGGTGTAGTCCGGCTCTTCCTTCATCACCAGGATGTCCATGATCACGTTGTCGTTGGGCGTGATCTGCGGGGTGACTTCGGTCTTGAGCAGCGCTTCCTTGAACTCTATGTTCGAGATGGCGCCGCCGCCGGAGGCAGTCTGGGACTGGTAGGGGATCTCCACGCCCTGCGAGATGGTCGCCTTGTGCCCGTTGGTCGTGATGACCTTCGGGTTCGATACGATCTTGCCGGTGCCCTCGCTCTGCATCGCCTGGAGTTCGAGGTTGAGCAGCACGTTCGAGCCGAGGATGGCTAGACCGAGTGAGCCGGTCGGATCACCACTGATCGGAGTGTTGACCATCCAGTCACCACCAGATGTCGCAAATGTTTGATCGTTAAGCGCGGGGTTGCCCGGAGTCTGGATGGGGAGATTCTGAGTGCCGGGACTCGGCGAAGTGCCGCCGAATCCGACTCTTTGGCCGCCGCGATCGAAACCGCCCTGCAGGCCCCAGCGGACACCTAGTTCACGCGAGAAGTTGTCGGTCGCGATGACGATGCGGGTCTCGACCAGCACCTGCTTGACCGGGCGGTCGATCTGCTCGATCAGGCCGCGGACCCGATCGAGGGCCTCGGCCGTGTCGGTGACGATCAGGTTGTTGGTACGCGAGTCGACGGTTATTGAGCCGCGACGGCTGAGGAAGTTGCCGTCACTCTTCTTGTCGCCGTCACTTTCGCCCAGGCCCGAGCTCTGGCGCACGAGGGATGCGATGTCGTCGGCCTTGGCGTAGTTGATTTGGACGATGTCGGTGATCAACGGTGCCAACTGCTGGGCCTGCTCGCGGGCGGCCAGTTCGGCCTTGTCACGCGCAGCGACCTCCTCGGTGGGCGCGACGTAGATGACGTCGCCATTCTCGCGCGAGGACAGGCCCTTGGTGGTCATGATCAGGTCGAGCGCCTGATCCCAGGGTACATTCTCCAGTCGCAGGCTGATCGAGCCTTGGACGGTGTCGCTGACGACGATGTTGTTGCCCGTGAAATCGGCGATCAGCTGCAGCAACGGACGAACCTGGATGTCCTGGAACTTCAGGGTCAGACGCTCGCCGGTGTACTCCTTCTTGCCCAGCGAGGTGCGTTGCTCTTCCTCGGGAATCGGTTGCACCTCGATGACCAAGCGGTTGCCGGTCTGGTAGGCCAGGTGTTCACCGGCATCCTTGGTCTTGAGCGTCACGCGGCTTCCGTTGCCTTCGCGACGGACATCGACGCGCTCTACCGGCGTGGCGAAGTCGTTGACATTGTAGCCACCTTCCTCGATCCGGGTGCCGGGCAGTCGCACGACGATCTGGCTGCCCTGACGTTCGATGTCCATCGGTGCCTCGGTGCTGCCCACGTCGAGCAGCAGACGGCCGGCGCCACTGGATGCGCGGCGGAAGTCGATCGGTTGACCCGCATCCATGGCCGTGGCCTCGGAACTGCCGCGATCGGTCACGGCCATGCCGCTTGCCGTCGTCGTGTCCTGTTCGACCTGATCAAAGGAGACGGTCAGGCGGTTGCCGTCCTGATTGATCGAATAGGGAACCGACTGGTCAAGATTGAACACTGCGCGGGTCTTGCCGTTCGCCTCGGCCAGCATGACTGAATTCACCGCGCCCAGACCGATCGCTGTCTGGCGGTTGCCAGTCTGATTGTCCACGTCGGGCAGGTCGACTGCCACTCGGGCCGGGTTGTCGATTTTGAAGCTGCCCGGCTCGCCGGCCAGCGGCTCGGAGAGACTGAAGTGAATTTGGACCGTGCCGTCGCTGGTGCGGTCGTAGGATATCTCGTTGAGATCGCCGGCCAGTGCTAGGCATGGTGCAAAGGCGGCGGCCATGGTAATCGCTGGGAGGCCAAGCCCTCGACGTAGTCCGGTACTCAGACGTGAAGGTTTCTTGAGGTTGTCCATATCGCTGCTTCCCATCATTTAGCTCCGGTCGCTCTGAGACTTGACGACCGTTATCTGTTTTCTCCAGCCACCCTGTCCATCGGGCACGACTTCCTCCAGCGTGACGCTGGTTTCACCGATCTCCATCACTTCACCGTAGTTGCGGCCCATATGGTCACCCAGAATCACCTCGTGGATGACACCGTTGCCATCGCGGATCAGGGCGTAGGTGCTTCCCTGACGATTGATAATGCCGCGCATGGCGAGTGCATCCAACGGGAACTGCTCTAGCGGCTCTTTCGGGCGATCGACATCCGGCTTGAGGCCATCCGATTCGTCCACGTCGTCTTCTTTCGGCGGCATGAACGGCGTCCGGGCCTCCTCTGGCACGCTGTAGGCGTATTTCGGCAGGGGCTTCATTTCCGGGATTGGCTCGATCTTTCCACCCGGGCGGGCCTCCAACTCGGCGACCTCCTGCTTTAGATCGGTCATGTCTTGGGCGCATCCGCTGACGGTGCCGATCAGGAAGAGACCTGAGCCGATCAACCCCAGTCGGGTCACGCTGGTTCGCTTGTGATCCGTATTCATTGACCGCCTCCTTGCTCGCCGCTTTCGAGATACCGGTAGGTCTTCGCCTGTATGCCCATCGTGAGTTCTCGCGGGCTGTCCGCATCGTTCTCGGTGCTTGTCTCACGCGGCTTGAGCGCTGGGTTGTGCAGGGTGACGATCCGAGGGAGGTTGGCCGTGTCACTGATGAACTGCGTCAGTTCGCGGTAGGTTCCGCGTAGCGACAGGTGATAGGTCATCTCGGCGTAGAAGTCGTGCTTGACCTCACTGCCGGGCCGGATCTGCTCGTTTTTCAGTCCGTTGGAAAGTGAGGTCTGGGCGACGTTGTCGATCAGGTTCTCTGCCTCGCGCTTGTTCGGCAACTGGCGAAGCAGCTCGCCGAAGCGGGTCTCCATTTCCTTGATCTGGGCCTCGTACGCCTCGAGGTTGGCCGCCAGGCGCTGCTTCTGGTCGACGGTCTGCAGCAGCGATTGCTCCTCACGCTGTTCGCGCTCGAGCAGTTCCTTCTGCGGCAGGGTGTCGAAATACACGACCCCGCCCACGATTAGCACGAAAATGAACGTGAATATGACCAGCCGGGTTCCGAGCGAGGTCAGACCGATCGTCTGAAAATCGAGATTTCTCAGTTCGTTGAGATCCATGGCTCAGTTCTCCTGGTCCGCGTCGTCTTCCTTGGACGGCGTGATCTTCGCTTCGATCGAGAACACGTACTGGCCGGCATTCGCCGTCTGATCCGAGCCCTCGGCAAGGATGCCCGAGCCCACCAAGTTGGCACTGCCAATGTAGTCGGCGTTGTTCAGCCGGCGCAGATAGGCCGCGACGCGTGCCTGGGCGTCTGCCTTGCCCTGGATGCTGATCTTTTCGTCGTTAGTCACCGTGACGTCGGTCAGTTGGACGCCGTCCGGCAGGGTGGTAATGAAGCTTTCCACCAAGTGTACGATCGTCGGCCGGCTGGACTGGAGCTTCTCGATGACTTGCATGCGGGCAGTCAGTTCGGCCTTGCGCTGTTTGAGCTCGTTGATCGTCTGGATTTGGCGGTCGAGTTTCTTGATCACGTCTTCGAGATAGGCGTTCCGGGCCTGCTGGTCTTCGATCTGCGACTGCATGTAGCTGTGGATGCCGAAGGCAACGCCAACGGCTACCAGAGCGGCCAGAACGAGGTGGACGACAAAGTCGCGTTGCCGCTTCTGGCGCCGTTCCTCGCGCCAGGGTAGAAGGTTGATCCGTCTCATCAGTCGAAGCTCCTTAACGCAAGCCCGCAGGCAATCAGCATTGCGGTGCCGTGCCGAGCCATTTGCTCGGCGGACACGCCAGGTCCCTTGGCGAGTGCGGCGAACGGATTCGCCAGCCGGGTCGGTACCCCAGTCTCATTGTTTATGCGCTCGACGGCGCCTGCGGTATTTGCCGCACCGCCACCGAGAAGTATCAGATTGACGGTGCTGCCGCTGGATTCGGAGTAGTAGTACTGGATGAATCGCTCGATGTTCATAGCAAGCGAATCGAGGTAGGGCTGAAGGACCTTGCGGGGATAGTCTTCGGGGAGACTGTCGTCACGCTTGCGCTCTTCGGCCTCCTCGAGAGTCAACCCGTACTGGGCGGCGATTTCGCTGGTGAGTTGCTGGCCGCCGCCTTCATGCTCACGCGTGTAGGCGATGTCGTCGCCGACGAAGATGCTCAGTGTCGTGGTAGTGTCGCCGAGATCGAATACCGCCACCGGCTGGGAACGTTCTTCCGGGGCCAGTGTCTGACCCAATATCTCAGTAAATGCGTTCTGCAGGGCGAACGATTCGATGTCGACCACGTCCACCGTCATGCCAGCCGCCTCGGCGACTGCCACCCGGCTGTCGACGTTGTCGGTGCGTGTGGCGGCCATCAGGACGTCGACGCCCTCCGACTCACCGGTGCGGCGTTTCTTCTGCTTGCCGAGTATGTCGTTCTGGACCGGCTCGAAGTCGAAGTTAACCTCGTCGATAGGGAAGGGGATGTACTGGTCGGCTTCGAGCCGCACCTGTTCCTCGAGCTCGAACTCGTCGCCAGGGTTGTCGATATGCAACACCCGGCTGACGGCCGAGGAGGTCGGCACCGCCATGCACAAGTGCCGGCCTTTCATGCGGGCACGGCGCACGGCCCGCGTCAGCGCGTCCGCGACGGCTTCCGTGTCGGTGATTGATTTGCCCTGTACGGCACCCTGCGGCAGGGGCTCGATGGCGAATGCCGTGGTGCGATAACCACCCCGACGTTTTTCCAGTTGAATTAGCTTGACGGCGGTCGAACTGATGTCGACCCCGAGGCGAACGGGTTTAGCGCTGAATAGTGGCACGGTCATTCCCTTCCTTTTGAGCGTGCGTTAAGGTTTCGCACACACGCACCTTGTCTCCCAAGTATGCATCCTATGGCATAACCGTCGCGCTTGTCGACAACGGCGCTGCTGCTTACTCGCAACAACAGGTCACTAGGCCTCTTTTTCTCTATTCGAATGAAGCTTATCAAGATTATTTTTTATCTGGTTGGTTTGGGCCTGATTTTGGCGCTGGCCGGTGTTGGTGTTTTGTATCATCTTTACAACACCCAGCTGCCCAGTGTCGACGAGTTGGGCGAGGTGCGATACCAGATGCCGATGCGTATCCACGACCGCGAAGGCGGTCTGATCGCGGAGTTCGGGGACCAACGGCGGTTCCCCGTTTCCTATGATCAACTCCCGCCGGTGGTGGTTGATGCGTTCGTTGCCGCCGAGGACGATCGTTTCTTCGAGCACATCGGGGTGGATTTCCTGGGGCTGGCGCGAGCCGCGATCGAACTGGTGCGTACCGGTGAGAAGTCGCAGGGCGGCTCGACCATTACCATGCAGGTAGCGCGCAACTTCTATCTCGGACGAGAGAAGACCTATACCCGCAAGCTCTACGAGATCCTGCTGGCGGTTAAGATCGAGCGGGCTTTCAGTAAGGAAGAGATCCTTGCTCTGTATCTAAACAAGATATTCATGGGGCACCGGGCCTACGGCGTCAAGGCTGCGGCTCAGATCTACTTTGACAAGGACCTGCCGGAACTCACGGCCGCCGAGGCGGCGATGCTGGCTGCCCTGCCAAAGGCCCCGTCGACGACCAATCCTGTCAGCGATCCCGAGCGTGCACTGGCGAGACGCGCCTACGTACTGGGAAGAATGCTCAAGCTGGGCCTGATCGACCAGGCGACGTTCGAACGTTCGATCGATGAACCCTTGCCGGGGCGCCTTTACACCTCCTCTGAGGTGGAGACCCGCGCTCCTTATGCTGCGGAAATGGCACGGCGAGACCTAGTCGAAAATTACGGGCAGGAAGCCTACGAGATGGGGTTGGCCGTGTACACGAGCATCGACCCCGAGGCGCAGCAGTCCGCGACCCGAGCTTTGCGCCAAGGGCTGATCGACTACGACCGGCGCCATGGTTACCGCGGTCCGGAGTCCGACTGGAGCGACTGGCTCGAGGAGGATCGCGAGGCGTTGGAAAAACAGTTGGCGAGTACCAGCCGGGTCGGTGGGCTTATGCCGGGCGTAGTGCTCGAGGTCGAGGCAGCCGGGGCGCGCGTGCTGGTGCGAGACGCCGGTGAGGTGGTGTTGGATCTTGATTCGATGAGTTGGGCCTGTGAATACTTGGACACCGATCGTTGTGGGCCGAAGCCCAAGGCGGTCGACGAAGTGCTGAATCCGGGCGATCTGATTCGGGTCGAGCCGGTCGAGTCCCGGGATGGTTTGGCCTATCGACTGGCGCAGATCCCGGAAGTGACCGGGGCGTTTGTCGCGCTCGAGCCGTCCAGCGGGGCGATTCGCGCCATGATCGGTGGGTTCGATTTCTTTCATGACAGCGAATTCAACAACGTCCTGCGGGCCGAGCGGCAGCCCGGCTCCGGTTTCAAGCCCTTCCTCTACTCCGCGGCGCTCGATCAGGGGTTCACTTGGGCAAGCATGATCAACGACTCGCCGGTGGTGGTCGAGGATGGAGTGCGCCAGGGAATTGACTGGCGCCCGAGCAATTACGGTCGCGATTTCGGTGGAATGCGTCGTATGCGTGATGCGCTAACGCGTTCAGTGAACCTGATATCCATTCGCTTGGCGCAGGCTGTCGGTACACCGTTGGTGCTGGAGTATGCCGGTCGCTTTGGCTTACCGGTGGAAGAATGGAAGCCGACCCTGTCGATGGCCCTGGGCAGCTACACCCTGACCCCGTTGGACCAGGCTGCCGGCTTCGCGGTGTTTGCCAATGGTGGCTATCGAGTCACCCCGTTCCTGATCACCGAAGTGGATAATCCTGACGACGGCGTGATCGATTCCCACCCAGCAGTCAGCCAGTGCGACAACTGTCCGGTCGACACGGCCGATCCGAGCCTCGCCCCGCGGGTGATTTCGGCCCAGAACGCCTTCTTGATGCGGTCGGGGCTCAGGGGTGTGGTGCGCGAGGGCACCGGGGTGCGTGCCTGGCGGGCGCTGGAGCGAGAGGACATCGGCGGGAAGACCGGCACGACCAACGACCAGCGCGACGCCTGGTTCACCGGCTTCGGCCCTGGCTGGGTGGCCACCGCATGGGTGGGATTTTCCAGCAACGGCGAATTGGGCCGGCGCGAGACGGGCGGCAAGGCGGCGCTGCCAGTGTGGATCGACTTCATGCGCGACGTGCTTCCTCCGCCGGGGGAAACCGAGCAGCCGCCGGAGGGGATCGTTACGGCCTGGATCGACCCGGACAACGGCAAACGCGTGCCGGAAGATCACCCTGGGGCGATTCGCGAGTATTTTGATTCGACTAACCCGCAGGCCAGTCTTCCGGAAAAGGATGCGGCGGCCGCGTCGGGAACGTCGCGCGAGGTGATCGATAATCTGTTCTGAATTTTTGGTGGGAGGCGGCCTGTTTCGCCGTTCCCGCGAATGAGGAGAGTGCGACATGGGGCCGGCTTCACTGGAACTGTTGCGTTTAGCGGCGCGTCATGCAGCCGAGTCGCCGGGGCAATCCCGCCGCGAGTCATTGCGTGTTGCCGCGGATGGACTGGGAGAGACCCTCGACCCGCGTTTTTGTTCTGCGGACCTGGAGCGGCTCGAGCTGGAGTTGGGTCGGTATCAGGCGACCTTTCGTCCCGAACAGCGAGAACAGTTGGCGATGCTACGCCGGGCGGCGCTCGAGGCGATGACCTTTTTTGCCGAGTTCCGGCCGCGGTTGGTGGGTGACGTACTCACCGGCACGGCCGATGATTATTCCCCGATTATATTGCAGTTGTTCGCCTCGACCCCCGAGCGGGTGATCGAGTGCCTGCTCGGCCACGATATTCCGTTCGAGGAATCCGAGACCAGCTATCAATACCCCGACGGCCGCCACGAACGGGTGTCGGTATTCGCCTTCGGCGCCGGCGACGATCACATCGTGCTGGAGGTATTCCCCGAGGAGCGACTCCGCGACACGCCGCTGGTGGCCGGCGGGGCCAAGTTGCGTCGCGCTTCGCGGCGGCAGGTCGAGGCGCTAATGCAGGGTGGGGCGATGGACACGCACTGATCGTGGCAGGCCTGCCGAGTGCATGGCGGCTATCAACCCATTGCCGGCCCAATAGAAACTCCCCCGCCTAACCAGCCGTCCAACTTTTGGGGGTCAGTTCAAAACCGGGGGCGTTTCTGGGCTGGGAAGGGCGCCGTCTTGGTCAGTCGCTGGCGCTCAGGCGGTGTACAGCGTCGACGAGCACCTTGACCTTGTCAGGTTTAACGTGCTGATGGATGCCGTGACCAAGGTTGAAGACGTGTCCAGGGTTGGGGCCGAATTCCTCGAGGATGCGGGCAACCTCGCGCTCGATCACCTCGTCGGACGCGTAGAGCACGCTCGGATCGAGATTTCCTTGCAGGGCGACCCGATCACCGACCCGCTCGCGGATGGTGTCGAGGTTGACGGTCCAGTCCAGGCCGATGCCATCGGCACCGGTATCCGCCATCAGGGAAGCCCACTGTCCTCCACCCTTGGTAAAGAGTGTCACCGGGACGTGACTTCCGTCCGGACGGTCGCGATTCAGTCCGTCGACGATGCGCTGCATGTACTGAAGCGAGAAGTCGCGGTAGTCGTGCGGGGCGAGAACGCCTCCCCAGGTGTCGAACACCATCAGTGACTGGGCGCCGGCCTCGATCTGGGCGTTGAGGTAGTCGGTCACCGAGTCGGCAAGTCGGCCGAGCAGGTCGTGCGCCGCTTTCGGATCGCTGTAGACCAGTCCCTTGACCTTGGCGAAGTCCTTGGTGCCGCTGCCTTCGACCATGTAGGTCGCCAGCGTCCACGGGCTGCCGGTAAATCCGATCAACGGCACACGCCCGTCCAGTGCCTTGCGGATGGTCGAGACGGCGTTCATCACATAACCGAGGTCCGAGCCCATGTCGGGCTTCGGCAGACGGGCGATCTCCGCAGCTGTGCGCACCGGGCGTTCGAATACGGGGCCTTCGCCGGCAACAAACTTGAGTCCCAGTCCCATTGCGTCGGGAATGGTCAAGATATCGGAAAACAGGATCGCCGCGTCGAGATCGTAGCGCTCCAGAGGCTGGAGCGTGACCTCGCAGGCTAGATCGGCTGAGCGGCACAGGTCCATGAAACTGCCGGCGCGCTGACGTGTTGCCCGGTATTCAGGCAGGTAACGACCTGCCTGACGCATGATCCAGATCGGGGTGCGGTCTACGGGCTGGCGAGCCAGCGCACGTAGCAGGCGGTCGTTCTGCAGCGGAGCAGTCATGAAGCTTATACGTCCAGGTAGTCGAGAATGCCGAAGGCCGCGTTGCGCCCCTCGAAGACGGCCGTGACGACGAGATCCGCACCACGCACCATATCGCCGCCGGCGAAGATCTTGGGGTTGCTGGTCTGGAACTCGGGGGCGCTGTGATCCTTGCGAATCATTACGCGACCGCTGGGATCGAGCTCGATCTGCTGCGGCTCGAACCAGTCGGCAGGGGAGGGGCGGAAGCCAAAGGCAATCAGCACGGCGTCGGCCTCGATTACCTGCTCGGAGCCTTCGATAGCGACGGGTCGGCGCCGACCGCGCTCGTCCGGCTCGCCCAAGCGCGTCTCGACGAACTTAACCCCGGTGACCTGCCCACCTTCGCCGAGCACCTCGACCGGCTGCAGGTTGAACATGAAGTGGGCGCCTTCCTCGCGGGCGTTCTTCACCTCACGTCGCGAGCCCGGCATGTTGTCTTCGTCGCGGCGATAGACGGTGGTCACCTTGGCCGCGCCTTGGCGCAGCGACGTACGGGTGCAGTCCATCGCCGTGTCGCCACCGCCCAGAACGACCACGCGCTTGTCTTTGACGCTGATGTAGGGGTAGTTGCCGCCAAAGTTCAGCTGGTGATTGGTGTTGCCAATCAGGAAGGGCAGCGAGGCGTGCACACCCTCGAGGTCCTCGCCCGGGAATCCGCCCTGCATGGCATTGTAGGCGCCCATGCCCATAAACACCGCGTCGAAATCGCTGAGGATTCCGTCGATGGAGATGTCGCGGCCAACCTCGGTGTTTAGGCGGAATTCGATGCCCATGTCCTCAAAGATCTCGCGACGTGTCTGCATCACGTGTTTCTCGAGCTTGAACGACGGGATGCCGAAGGTGATCAGGCCGCCGATCTGCGGATGGCGGTCGAAGACCACCGCCTTCACACCGTGGCGCGCCAGGATGTCCGCGCAGCCCAGACCAGCCGGGCCGGCGCCGATCACGGCAACGCGCTTGCCGGTGGGCACCACGTCAGACATGTCCGGACGCCAGCCCATCTTGAAGGCCTCGTCGGCGATGTATTTCTCGACCGAGCCGATGGCAACCGCGCCGAATCCGTCATTCAGGGTGCAGGCGCCTTCGCAGAGACGGTCTTGCGGACAGACGCGCCCGCAGACCTCCGGCAGTGAGTTGGTCTTGTGGGCCATCTCCGCGGCCTCGAGCAGATTGCCTTCGGCGACCAGCTTGAGCCATTGTGGGATATAGTTAGCAACTGGACACTTCCATTCGCAGTACGGATTGCCGCACTCGATGCAGCGATCGGACTGCTCAGCCGCTTGATCCGGGGTGAATTGCCCGTAGATTTCGTTGAACTGTTGGACGCGTTCTTCCGCAGGAGTCGTCTCCGGGTCGCGTCGCGGCACGTTCAGGAACTGGAAAGTCTCACCCATGGCTCGTTCTCGAATTGATGGTTCGGATCAACGCGGTGCCCGGGATGCGGGTCCGACGGTGCGGACCTCGCCCCAGGGCGATCCCCGTGGCTCAGGCCGAGAGGCGGGAGCGAACGGCCTGGCTGACAGCTGCCATGTCGGCGCGTCCGGCCAGGCGTTCGCGGGCCGTCTTCATAACGGCCCCCATCTGGTTCATTTCCGTGGCCTGCTCGGCGGCGATGATCTCGGCCACCGCGGCCTCGATTTCCTCGGGGGACAGCGGCTGAGGTAGGTAGGTCTCGATGATCGCGAGTTCGGCTTCCTCGACGGTCTTCAGGTCGTCGCGGCCGGCCGACTCGTACTGGGCGATCGACTCGCGGCGCTGTTTGGCCTGCTTCGTCAGTATCGCCATGGCCTCGTCACCCGAGACCTCCAGGCGCTCATCGATCTCCCGCTGCTTGATCGCGGCGATCAGCATGCGGATGGTGGCCAGACGCGGCTTGTCGCCGCTCTTCATGGCCGTTTTCATGTCGGCGGTCAGACGCGCCTTGATCGTGCTCATGCGGTAATCGCCGTCACAAGTTGCGATCAGTACAGGCGAACGCGACGCGCTTGTTCCTTCGAGAGGCGCTTCTGGTTGCGCTTCACGGCGGCGGCAGCCTTGCGCTTGCGGGCGGCCGTCGGCTTTTCGTAGTACTCACGCTCGCGCATCTCGCTGATGATGCCGGCTTTCTCGCAAGAGCGCTTGAAACGACGAACTGCTACCTCGAAAGGCTCATTTTCCCGAACACGTACAGAAGGCATGAATGCGTTCCACCTCGTTGATTTGAAACTGAAATGTTTGGCTTCGGACCCACGCGGCCCAAAATAAAAGGTGTTGTAGTATAAAGCGTTGCTCGAGGGGTGCAAGAGGCAAATGCCGACGTAAGCAGTGCGCTGGATACGCCCCTTAAGTATTGCAAATAACATGGCGAAGGAGTCCCGCGCGTGCGCGTACTGGCAATCGAGAGTTCCTGTG
This sequence comes from Guyparkeria sp., assembly GCA_041685825.1. Classification (GTDB taxonomy): domain Bacteria; phylum Pseudomonadota; class Gammaproteobacteria; order Halothiobacillales; family Halothiobacillaceae; genus Guyparkeria. Next base: position 23,678 of record JAWLFB010000007.1, read on the forward strand.
ACGAGACTGCCGTGGCCCTGTTAGATGGCCGCCGCGGTGAGTTGTTGGCCCACCGTGTCCATTCCCAGACCGACGTACATGCCGCGTACGGCGGCGTGGTGCCGGAGCTTGCTGCCCGCGACCACATGCGGCGCCTGCCCAGCCTGACCCGGGCGACGCTCATCGATGCAGGGCTAGGTTATGACGCCATCAATGCGGTCGCTTACACCGCCGGTCCGGGGCTGGTCGGGGCGTTGATGACAGGGGCGGCGTTCGCCAAGGGCATTGCTGCGAGTCGTGGGTTGCCGGCGCTCGGCATCAATCATCTGGAGGGGCATATTCTGGCGCCGCTGCTCGGTGGCGATCCGCCGACGTTCCCTTTCTTGGGGCTTCTGGTCTCCGGTGGCCACAGCCAGCTGATCGAGGTGCGCGAGGTGGGAGACTACCGTCTTTTGGGCGAGAGCATCGACGATGCGATCGGGGAGGCGTTCGACAAGTCGGCGAAGCTGATGGGTCTCGGTTATCCCGGTGGCGCGGCCCTGTCTCGAGTGGCCGAGCAAGGTGACCCGACGGCGGTCCCGTTCACCCGGCCGATGGTGAATCGTCCCGGCCTGGACTTGAGCTTCAGTGGGCTGAAAACCGCGGTGGCCAACGCGATTGCCGCCGGTCATGCCCACGAGGACGTCGCGGCCTCGTTCGAGCGGACGGTGATCGACACCCTGGTGATCAAGCTCACACGGGCACTCGATCAAACCGGGTTGGATTGCCTGGTGGTTGCCGGTGGGGTGGCGGCCAATCGTCCCCTGCGGGAGCGACTGGTCGAGATGATGGTTGAGCGGGGCGGGGCGGTGCATTTCCCCGAGATCGCATTGTGTACCGACAACGCGGCCATGATCGCGTTGGCGGGATATCGGCGGCTGGTTGCCGGCGAGTGTGACGCCCAGCCGGGGTTCCGTGTGCGAGCCCGTTGGCCGCTGGCCGAGCTTAAATTGCCGGGGGCGATCGACTCGGCGGTGCGCGTCACTCTTTGATGGACGATTCGGATTTCTCGCCGATGCGCGGCTCCTCGCCACGTACCAGTCGTCGGATATTGCCGTGGTGGCGCAGAATAAGCAGCAGGGACATCAGTGATATCGCCAGGGCGATGAACGGCGGCGCCAGGAAGGTGGCCAGGGTCGCGGCCACCACGGCGGCAAATAGGGCGGATAGTGAAGAATAGCGTGTCGCCCAGGCGGTGCTCAGCCAACCGACGATGGCGATCAATCCGATCAGTGGCTCCATGGCCAGGATCGCGCCGGCCGCGGTCGCCACGCCCTTGCCGCCCTTCAGGCCGAAAAATACTGGGTACAGGTGCCCGAGGAAGGCGAACAGCCCGGCGGTTCCCATCGCCGCTGCTTGCGAGGCGCCGTCGACGGCCACTCCTGCGACGATGACCGGGATTAGGCCCTTGAGGAGATCGCCCACTAACGTGACAATGGCCGCTTTCTTGCCACTAAGGCGCAGGACGTTGGTCGCACCCGGGTTGCCCGAGCCGGCGGAGCGCGGGTCAGGGAGTCCCAGCAGGCGGGCAGTTATCACTCCGGTGGACAGCGAGCCAACTAGGTAGGCGGCGACGGCGATGCTGAGCAGAAGGGGCCAGTCGAGGGCAGTCAATTGCTGATTCCGGGATTTGAATGGGAGCATCATTATCATGGTCCGCCGGCTTGCCCGCAAACCAAGGTGATTCGATGGGGATCGAAGAGGCGGTACCGGCACGAGTGGGTGGGGCATGATCCCCGTTGAGGCTTACACCAGGCCCGTCTCGGTCGGGCTGGTCGCCGGTTGGTCCTTTCCGGCGTCGGTGTTCGACCCACTGGTGCGGCAGCTTCGTGGTGACGGGGTGGTGGCCCTTGACTGGGCGACGTTCTCGGCCGACTGGCTTGGGGCGGAGCGACAGGCGCACGCGGCACCGATTCCGGGCCCGGCGGTGTGGGTCGGGTGGTCGCTGGGTGGTTCGCTGTTGCTAGAGGCCGTCAGTCGGGGCCGGATTCGGCCCACCCGGCTGGTGTTGATCCAGGCCACGCCGCGTTTCCTGGCGGAGGATGGCTGGCCCGGGGTGTGTCGCGGCGATTGGCAGGGCTTGCGGCGAGCCGCGGAGCGGCAACCTCTCTCGGCTGCCGCCGCCTTTAGGCGTCGTTTCGAGCTCCCGAGCGAGCCTGTCTCGAACACGCGTCTGGCTGACACTGAGGGGCTCGACTGGCTGGCCCGCCTGGACTTGAGGGACCAACTGGCCTCCATCGCTGTGCCCGTCGACATCTGGCTGGCGCCCGACGATCCGCTGGTTTCCGTCGACTGGCCGAAGCATATCGAGTTGCCGGCGCATGTGCATGTGCATTGGTTCGATCGGGGCGGGCATGCCGAGTGGCTCGATCATTCGGCCGCCCTGGCGCGCTCAATGATTAGCCCCCTTGCTGATGTGCCGGGTGTCCGTTCGAGTGGCTGAGCGGCGCGCTTGCCATGCACGTCGCTTCCCATTTGTTGCATTCCATACACAAGACAACCGCGAGTTCCTGTCCCTAGCATGTCTGCCTTGCCCTCCTTCGATCTGCGCCGCGTCCGTGATCGGTTCAACCGCGCGGCGGCCGACTACGACCGGCATGCGGCCGTTCAGCACGAGATCGGTTGGCGGCTCGATGAGCGTTTCGGCTGGTTGAAGCTCGATCCGCAACGGATTCTCGACTTGGGGGCGGGGACCGGGCAGATGGTGCGCGCGATGCGCGCGCGTTACCCGCACGCTGATGTTGTGGGGCTCGATTTGGCGGACCGAATGTTGCGCCACCTGCCCCGGCGCCGCTGGTGGTCGCCCCGCCGGGCGGCAGTTGCGGCCGATATGCACGCCTTGCCGTTCGCCGGCGGCAGCATGGATGTGGTGGTCTCCAATTTTGCCGTGCAATGGAGCGATCGGCCCGCGGCCCTGTTCGGCGAGGTGGCCCGGGTGAGTACCTCGGGTGCGCCATTCGTCTTCACCACGCTGGGGCCGGACAGTCTTCAGGAGGTGCGGCGAGCCTGGGCGGCGGTCGATCCAGCCCCTCATGTGCACCAGTTTCTCGACATGCACGATCTGGGCGACGCGCTGGTCTCGGCGATGCTGGCTGATCCGGTGATGGATCGTGAGACGGTTACCGTCACCTATCCCACGGTCGATGCCTTGCTAGCCGATCTGCGAGGGGTAGGTGTTGGCAATGCCCAGGCTGGGCGCGCCGTGGGGATGACTGGCCCGAAGGCCTGGCGGCGATTTAGCGAGGCGCTTGCCGCCCAGGCCGTCGATGGTCGCATCCCGTTGACTTACGAGATCGTCTACGGTCTGGCCTGGGGGACGGGGGTCTCCCCGATGGCTGATGGAACTCATGGCATCGTAACCGGCCGTTGAGAGCTCGCTATGCGTCATGTAGCCCTTTTGCAACAGATAAAACTTGCACTACGGGCGATCAGATTTACTTATTCATCGACCGAAATCGCCGCTAACTGTTTGAAAGTGCACCTAAGTCGCGTATTTCAGCCGAGTAAATTAGTAAATTCGTAGGTTTTTGTTGGCAGGGGATTCGATTATGATTGCCGCCCGAGAAAAAGGGTCTGGCCGCCGCGGCCGGGATGAACCTAAAAGTCTGGAGGGGTCACGATGTCCACCAATGCAGTGCCGGTAGCTACCGAGCAGTACAATTACGGCATCGTCAAGAAATTCGCCATCATGGCCATGATTTGGGGCGTGTTGGGGATGCTTGCCGGTGTCTACATTGCCAGTGAACTGGCATGGCCGTTCTTGAATTTTAATATCGCCGAGATCACCTTCGGTCGTCTGCGCCCCGTTCACACGACACTGGTGATTTTCGGCTTTGGCGGCAGTGCGCTGTTCGCGACGTCCTACTATATCGTGCAGCGCACATGTCAAGCGCGCCTCTGGGGTGGTAAGTTGCTACCCGAGCTGACCTTCTGGGGCTGGCAACTGGCGTTGGTGCTGGGCGTGATCACCTACATGGCTGGTTACACCCAGAGCCGTGAGTACGCCGAGTTTGTCTGGCCGATCGACCTTCTGATCGCCGTAACCTGGGTGCTGTACTTCGCCGTCTTCGCGATGACGCTGGTCAAGCGCAGCCAGCCGCACATCTACGTGGCCAACTGGTTCTTCATGGCGTTCATCCTCGCCACCGCATTGCTGCACATCTTTAACAACCTGCAGGTTCCGGTCGCTTGGAACAGCCTCGAGTCCTACTCGCTGTTTGGCGGCGTTCAAGATGCGATGACGCAGTGGTGGTACGGCCACAATGCTGTGGGCTTTTTCCTGACCGCGGCCTTCCTCGGCATGATGTACTACTTCGTGCCCAAACAGGCGGGTCGACCGATCTACTCGTACCGCCTGTCGATCGTGCACTTTTGGGCACTGTCGTTCCTCTATATGTGGGTCGGTGCTCACCACCTGCACTGGACTGCGCTGCCGGACTGGGTCTCGACGCTCGCAGCGGCCTTCTCCATCCTGCTGCTCCTGCCTTCTTGGGGCGGCATGATCAACGGCATCATGACTCTCTCGGGTGCGTGGGAGAAACTGCGTACGGATCCGATCATGCTGTTCTTGATTACCGCACTGGCCTTCTACGGCATGTCGACCTTCGAAGGTCCGATGATGTCGCTCAAGTCGGTTAATGCCCTCTCGCACTACACCGACTGGACCGTTGGCCACGTTCACTCCGGGGCGCTGGGCTGGGTCGCGATGATCACCATCGGCTCGTTCTACCACCTGATCCCGCGGCTCTGGGGTACCACCCTGTATTCGACTAAGTTGGTGTTCGTCCACTTCTGGCTGGCCACTATCGGCGTCGTGCTCTACATCGTCGCGATGTGGGTCGCTGGTATTGGCCAGGGTCTGATGCTGCGGGCGTTCGATCAGTACGGCAACCTCGCCTACACCTTCATTGAGACCGTCTCGTTCCTGCATATCCCGTATGTGGTTCGTGCGATCGGTGGGATGTTCTTCCTCTCGGGCATGCTGCTGATGTCGTACAACATCTACATGACGATCTCGGGTGCCCGACAGTCGGCATCCGATGAAGCCCGCGACGCCGTGGCTGCTGCCGCTCGCTAAAGGATTGAGGTTAGGTGAATGAAACACGAAAGCATTGAAATCAACTCCGGCCTGCTGATCGTCCTTACCTTGGCGGTCATCAGCATCGGGGGCTTGGTAGAGATCGTCCCGTTGTTCCACATTGAGGAGACGGTCGAGGAAGTGGATGGGGTTCGTCCCTATACCCCACTGGAACTGCGCGGCCGAGACATATACGTCCGCGAGGGGTGTTACACCTGTCACTCGCAGATGATTCGTCCCTTCCGTGACGAGCAACTGCGCTACGGCCACTACTCTCTGGCGGCCGAGTCGCAGTATGACCATCCGTTCCAGTGGGGCTCCAAGCGCACCGGTCCAGATCTCGCTCGCGTTGGCGGCAAGTATTCCAATGAGTGGCAGACTCAGCACTTGGTCGATCCGAAGTCGTTGGTGCCGGAGTCCATCATGCCGGGCTACCCGTGGCTTTTGGAGGACGAACTCGACTACAGCTTGATAGAGAAGCGCATGGTCGCGCTCAAACGCGTTGGCGTGCCGTACTCGCAGAGTCAGGAAGAGTACGACGCCAACGTCGAGCAGTTCGGTGCCGAAATGGCTGAGAAGCTGCACGTTAGCAACGCCACTGAAGTGCTCGAGCGGCAGGCCGGTGCGGAAAACTGGGACGGCGATCCGGACCGCATCACTGAAATGGACGCTCTCGTGGCCTACCTGCAGATGCTGGGTACGATGGTCGACTTCTCCAAGTACGAAGACGGCCACTTCAACCAGTTCCGTTGATACTTGAAACCGCCACCTCCGAGGTGATCTCTTGATTGGCGATATCTTTGCGTGGTTGGGCAGCATGGAGAACAGCAAGCCGTTGGCGCTGATTCTGTTCTTCAGCACGTTCGTCGGCATCATCCTGTACGTCTACACCGGAAAGCGGCGCAAGCAGCGGCTGGAGTCGTACAAAGACATCCCCTTCATGGACGACGACGAGCTCGACCCTACGCGGCAAAAGAAACAACAGGTGAAGAAAGATGAGTCAGCAAACGGAAAATAAGCAGGGGCAGGTCGAGACCACCGGGCACGTCTGGGATGGCGATCTGCGCGAATACAACAACCCTTTGCCGCGGTGGTGGTTGTGGGCGTTCTACGTCACCATCGTCTTCTCCGTGGTCTATTGGATCCTCTACCCAGCATGGCCCTATGGCGATAGCTACACCAAGGGCATCAGCACGGTGGAGTACACCGTCGAAAATGAGCAAGGTGAACAGGAGACAGTGAGCGAGGCCTGGAACACCCGAGCCCTCTTTACTCGCGACATGCAGTCAAGCCCATCCGCCCTTGCTCAGAACGAGTGGGTCGGCAAGGTTGAGGAGATGAGCTTCGAGGAAATCGAGCAGGATCCGGACACGCTGCAGTTCGCCATGTCGATGGGTAACTACACCTTCGGTGACTACTGCGCAGCCTGTCACGGTGCCGGTGGTCAGGGCAAGGTTGGCTTGTTCCCGAACCTTGCAGACAACGCTTGGCAGTGGGGCGACTCCTACGAGACGATCGTGGGCCATATCGTGAACGGCATTCAAGGCAACATGCCGGCCCAGAACGTCGCCGAGGACCAGATTGACGACCTTGCGATGTATGTCTTGAGCCTGTCGGGTGAAGCGGAGATGAGTGACGAGGCTGCCAGTCGTGGTAAGCAGGCCTTCGCCAGCTGCGCTGCCTGTCACGGCGCCGAGGGCAAGGGTAACGAGGCTCTGGGTGCGCCGAACTTGGCCGACGCTATCTGGGACGTTGCTGACGTGCCGGGTTGTGGTGATGACGTCGCCTGCAAGGTCGACGAGATCAAGTACGTGGTCAACAACGGCATCGAGCGCCAAATGCCGGCCTTTGGCGATCGCCTGACCGAGACCCAGGCCCGCATGCTTGCCATCTACGTCCGTCAGATGGGCGGCAACTGATCGCCCACGGCCACCGAGGCCTCGAAGCGGATCAATAACACCGGCCCCTGTGGCCGGTGTTTTCCTTTGTGGACTAACGGTTGACCGCAGGAGTGTGCTCAGGGAGTCGCGCCGGGTGGCACCCGATGAACCGTCTTTACGATTGTCGACTGCCAGACGGGCTCGGTGGTTCCGCGGTCGAGGTCGCCAGTGCGTGGTGACGCTCTCAAGGAGGTCTCGTGGCGGTGTTGGCTGCCGTTGATCGGTGTCGATACCCGTGTGTTTATCTTGGGTTTAGAGAAAAACCCTATGGGCGATAAGATATTGGCCCGCGCACCAATTCGGAGACCGACAGATGGCTCAGCACGACGATCCGAGCTACCCGGCTGACAACCTGTATCAGGCTCGTGAGCCGGTCCATCCAAAGGCGATCCACGGTCGGTTCCGCCGGTTCAAAGACATCGTGCTTCTCGTGGCTTACGGTGTCTTCTTTCTATTGCCGTGGGTTCGCTGGGAGCGCGCGATCGGCCCCGATCAGGCGGTGATGTTCGATATCCCATCACGTCGTTATTACCTGTTCGACCTCGTCATACATCCGCAGGACATGTTCCTTCTGGCAGGTTTCCTGATCTTGGCGGCGTGGTTGTTGTTCTTCGTCACTGGTCTTGTTGGTCGGGCCTTCTGCGGTTATTTCTGTTTTCAGACGCTGTGGACAGACGTGTTCATGAAGGTCGAGGGCTTGGTGCAGGGAGACCGTAACAAGCGCATGCGCCTCGAAAAGCAGCCTTGGAATGCGGAGAAGATCGTCAAGAAGGGTGTGACCGTCGCTATCTGGACGCTCATCGCGTTCTGGACCGGCTTTACCTTCACTTCCTACTGGGCCGATGCGCCGCAGCTGTTCGTCAACTTCTTCACCCTTGATGCGGTTAGCGCGGCATACATCACGACTGGGATTCTGACAGCCACGACGTTGATCGCTGCCGGGTTCGCGCGCGAGCAGGTCTGCATTTACATGTGTCCCTACGCTCGTTTTCAGAGCGTGATGTTCGACAAGGAAACCCTGCTGGTGTCTTACGATGCCAAGCGCGGTGAGGGGGAAGCTGGTCACCAGCCGCTCAAGCAGGGGTTGATGACGCTCGAAGAGCGACACGCCCAGGGCGTTGGTGACTGCATCGACTGCAAGCTCTGCGTGCAGGTCTGCCCCACCGGGATCGATATTCGTGACGGGCTGCAGCTTGAGTGCATTTCCTGTGGGCTCTGTATCGATGCTTGTGACCAGATTATGACCAAGCGCGGATGGCCGACTGGCTTGATCCGGTATGCCTCTGAGCAGGAATTGGAGACCGGTGAAAAGCCCAACTTGCTCAAGTTCCGAACGATCGGGTATGGCATTGCCACGTTCGCCGCAAGCGTGCTTCTGCTTTACGGCATTTTCGCTCGCGCACCGGCCGACCTGTCGGTCGAACAGGTGCGTCAACCCTTGTTTACGGTGCTCGCGAGTGGCGACATCCAGAACAACTACAACGTCAAGATCAACAACAAGATGCAGGAGCCGCTCGATTTCGATCTCGCCGTGGTGGGTATGCCGGAAGCTCGTGTGAGCGTGGTAGGCGGGTTCGATTCACTTGAGGTCCCCGCTGACGGATCGCGCAAGTACCTGGTTCATGTTCGCGGTGAACGTGATTCGCAGTTGGACCGCCGCGAGATACAATTCATCCTGACCGAAGAAAATGGACTTATCGAGCCTCTGGAGCACGACGCCAGCTTTGTGTTCCGCTGATTCTCCTCGGCCCCAACCCCCGTCACCTCCAATGGCGGGGCTCAATACTCAACCGGATTCCTGACCATGGCTGTATTGCTGCCTGCCGCGCTCGGCATGACCATCATTCCGATGCTTTTCTTCCTGTTGCGGTGGCGTTTTCCCACTGCGGGGCGGCAGATTGCCTTCATTCTGGGTGTGTTGTCGCTGGCCGCCTATGCCCCCTATGCGATCATCAACTGGCCTGGGCTGGACGTCGTTGCGATGGTGGGTGCGATTCTAGTGATGACGGCCTTTATTCTCGGGCTGATTTCGCCCCCTAAGCATGCCGACTCGCAAAAGATGGCGTTCCATAAAGGCCCGGCAACAATCATTGCCTTTTTTGCCGTGATCGTGCTGTTGGATTCGATCTTTCTGACCATCGCAACCACGGGCCTGAGCGAGAACGTGGCCCGCCAGATTCTCCCCGAACCGCAGGGCGGCCCGGTGGCCACCTCCTACTTCCCCGGTACGGTCGCCCACGACTACCAGGAAAAGGTTCGCGCCTTCGAGGCCTATGACGCGGCCCGCGAGCAGCAGTCCGAGCGCGGCTGGCAAATCCGCCGCGGCTGGGTTGGTGAAGCGGTGGTCGACGAGTCGACACCGTTCCGTGTCCAAGTGCTCGATCGTGACGGTGAGCCGGTCACCGGGGCGTCGGTCGAGACGCACTTCCTCCGTCCGTCGAGCAAGGGGTTGGATTTCGTCGAGGGGATGAGCGAGGTCGAGCCGGGGGTGTACGAGGCCTCGGCGACGCCGACCCGCCCCGGACGCTGGGAAGTCATCATCGAGATTCGCCGTGGCGAGGATCGCCACCAGTTGCGTAGCATGACCGATGTGGCTGCTTCCTGATCACCGATGACCGATTGATGCGCTTGTTCGCACGATGACGGCCGATTCGATGAGCGAGACTCGTCCCGAGTCCGCGACGCCAGACAGCGCCACGGCCTGTTTCCATTGTGGTCTGCCCGTGCCCATCGGCTCGGACTACCGCGCTCGTGTGCTCGGCGAGGAGCGCGACATGTGCTGCCCGGGATGTCAGGCAGTCGCCCGGGCGATCGTCGAGGCCGACATGGAGGAGTACTACCGCCATCGCACCGAGGCCTCGCCGCGCCCGGACGACGACCTAGAACGCGTGCTCGAGGAGTTGTCGATCTACGACCGCCCCGAGATGCAGAAATCGTTCGTCGCCAACCGGGAGGGCGACCGGCGCGAGGCCTCACTGATTCTCGAGGGCATCGTTTGCGCGGCCTGCATCTGGCTTTCCGAGCGTCATGTAAGGCAGTTGCCGGGGGTGGAATCCTTCTCGGTTAACTTCACCACACATCGCGCTCAGGTGGTCTGGGACAACACCCAGGTGCAACTCTCAGAGATCCTGCGGGCGATCGCCGCGATTGGTTATCGCGCCTATCCCTACGATCCCGATCGGCAGGACCGCGTCTACCGCCGCGAACGCCACGACATGATGCGTCGCCTAGCGGTCGCCGGTCTGGTCTACCTGCAGGTGATGATGATCTCGATGTCGCTGTACTTCGGCGACTTCCTCGATCTATCCGATGACCTGCGATACTTCTTCTGGTGGGTCAGCCTCGTGCTTTCGACCCCGATCGTGCTTTATTCGGGGCAGGCCTTCTTTAGACCTGCCTGGCGAGATCTCAGGCAGCGACGGGTGAGCATGGACCTGCCCGTTTCGATCAGCATCCTGCTGGCCTACAGCGGCAGCGTGTACGCGGTGTTGACTCATAGTGGCGAGGTCTATTTCGACTCGGTCACCATGTTCATCTTCCTGCTGCTCGCCGGTCGATTCCTGGAGCAGGGCGCCCGCCACAAGGCCGGCGAGCTGGCTGAGTCGTTGAACAAGCTGGTGCCGCAGGTTGCCAACCGCTTCGAGGCCGACGGCTCGGTGGTGGTGATCCCGGCATTCGACCTAGTCCCCGGTGACCGCATCCTGGTGCGTCCCGGCGGGCCGGTGCCGGCTGATGGGGTGGTGATTGAGGGCGAGAGCGGCATCAACGCATCGATGCTCACCGGCGAGAGCCTGCCCGAGTTCAAGCGTGCCGGGGACCGCGTTTCCGCCGGGACCGTCAATACCGAAAGCCCGCTGGTCGTCAAGGTCGACAAGGTCGGGCAGGACACCATGGTCTCGTCGATAGTCCGCCTGATCGACCGGGCCCAGTCGCAGAAGCCACGGATCGCCGAGACGGCCGACCGCTTCGCGCGCAAGTTTGTCATCGGTTTGCTGATCACCACCGCGCTGGTGACGGCCGCCTGGCTGGTCATCGACCCTTCCCGCGCTTTCTGGATTGCCGTGGCGATCCTGGCCATCACTTGCCCCTGTTCGCTGTCATTGGCAACGCCCGCGGCCATCGCTGTGGCGGTGGGGCGCTTGACCCGTTCGGGCCTGCTGGTCAGTCGAGGGCGAGCGCTGGAGGGGCTGGCACGGATCACCCACGTGGTGTTCGACAAGACCGGTACGCTGACTACCGGCGAGCTGATGGTGCGCGACGTGGAGCCATTCGCCGACGTCGAGCCGGCGCGCCTGGCGTGCCTTGTTGCGGCACTCGAGCAGTACGCCGATCACCCCGTCGGCCGGGCACTGGCCGCTTGGGGCAACGAGCACACCCATGGGAAGTCGCTCGCGGTCACGCAGGTCGAGAGCACTAGTGGGCGCGGCGTGACCGGCCGGATCGATGGTGAGCACATAGCTGTTGGCAACGCGCGCCTGATGGATGAGTTGGGCGTTGCCCTCCCCGAACGCCAGACCGCTGTCGACGAGTTGGTGGTCTGGGTGGCGCGTGGCTCGACGCTGATTGCCCGTGCTGTGTTGACCGACCGCCTGCGCGACGATGCCCACCAGGTGGTCGAGCACCTCAAGCAGCAGGGCGTCTCGGTGTGGCTGCTCTCAGGGGATCACCCGAATCGTGCGGCCATGATCGGGCAGCACTTGGGCGTGGACCGTGCCGAGGGCGGTCTGTTGCCAGAAGATAAGATGGCACGCGTTGCCGCGCTGCAGGCAGATGGTGGGCGGGTGCTGATGGTCGGAGATGGGGTCAACGACGCACCGGTGCTGGCCTGTGCGGACGTTTCCATGGCGATGGGTGGCGGCACTGCAGTCGCCAAGCACAGCGCGGACATGGTGCTGCTCAACGACCGGGTGGCCGAGACGGCCTTCGCGGTGGGTTATGCCCGGCGAACCATGGGTGTGATCCACCAGAATCTGACCTGGTCGGTCTGGTACAACACCATCGCGATCCCGATCGCCGCGTTGGGTTTCGTTCAGCCCTGGCTTGCGGCAATCGGTATGTCGCTCAGTTCGATTGCCGTGGTCGGTAATGCACTTAGGCTGCGGCGCGGATAATCGTGGTACGGCATCAAGGAAAGGCTGCTCATGCCCGGTGCTGCTTTACGCACCTTGGGCTGGGTATATGCCCGGCGATAATCCGCCACGGCAGGGTGAATCCCTGCACTGGTGAATCCCTGCACTGAGGACGAAGCCAAGTCGGCAGGAGACCGATTTGGCCTATAGTCCCCGGCCTGAATGAAGAATGATATCCACGGGTGGGGCTCATGACGCAGCGGATGCCCGGCTCAACTGGCGCGCTCAGGGGCGGCGCGGCCGGACAGCGTGCCGCCGGATGGAAGCGGGCCCTCCTTGATTAGCCGCCCATGCTGTGGATGTACTGGTTGAGCTGGGCGACGTCGGTGCTGGTGCGCCGGTAAAGGTGATCGAGGCTGACGATCGCGTATTCGAGCAGCAACACGGTGAACACCGGGTGCTCCAGGCGCAGGCGGTTGTATTTCTCCCGAGGCAAGCGCAGCAGCCGGACCGACGAGCGGGCCCGCATTCTCACGTTGCGTGGCTGGCGATCGAAGAAGCTCATTTCCCCGAGCATCTCGCCGGCGTGGATCTGGCCAACCGGCACCTCGTTGGTGGTCGGACCGACGATCAGTTCCGCGGTGCCGTCGAGCAGGAAGTAGAGCGACTCGCCCACTTCCCCGATGTCGGCGATGATCCGGCCGCGCTCAATGATCTCGAAGTCACAGAAATCGAGAAACGCGCTGACCTCAGCGTGGGTCAGGATCTGCGTGTCGACGTGGCGGGCGAGAAAGTCAACCAGAGCGTCGCGGTCGTTATCGGTCATCATCGCGTGAGTGCTCCCATGCGGGTTGTGGGAAGTTGGATCACCCCATTGTCGCGAGGCGGCGGGGTTTTGTCGATCCTCCGGCTACAAGCAGTTTGCCATGAGGCGGATTCATGCCGTTGATGCATACCGCTCCCGCGCACCGGGCAGGCGATCGGTTGCGACATGCTAGAATTTGCGTCATGGTTCGGTCGCCCGCGTACGCGCTGGGGCGGCCGCTTGTGTTTCGCGGCCTCGAAGCGTCGGGGTCGACCCGGAATTGATTTCACCTTAGTCAGGAGCCGACTCCATGTTTGCCAAATCCATGACCATCGCGGGCTACGACCCGGAACTTGCTGATGCGATAAACGCTGAGGTGCGCCGCCAAGAGGATCATGTCGAGCTGATCGCCTCGGAGAACTACGCCAGCCCGCGTGTCATGGAAGCCCAGGGCTCCGTGCTGACCAACAAGTACGCCGAAGGCTACCCGGGCAAGCGCTATTACGGTGGCTGCGAGTACGTCGACGTGGCCGAGCAGTTGGCGATCGAGCGAGCAAAAGAACTCTTCGGCGCCGACTATGCCAACGTACAGCCGCATTCAGGCTCGCAGGCCAACGGCGCGGTGTTCCAGGCGCTGGTCGAGCCTGGCGATACCGTCCTCGGCATGAGTTTGGACGCGGGTGGTCACCTCACCCACGGCGCCAAGCCCAACTTTTCCGGCCGCCTCTACCACGCCGTGCAGTACGGCATCGATGCCGAGGGCTACGTCGACTATGACGAGGTCGACCGTCTGGCCAAGGAGCACAAGCCGAAGATGATCATCGCCGGCTTTTCTGCCTACTCGCGCGTGTTGGACTGGGCGCGCTTCCGAGAGATCGCGGACGCGGTTGGCGCTTACCTCCTGGTGGACATGGCGCATGTTTCCGGGCTTGTTGCCGCCGGCCTTTATCCGAATCCGGTACCGCACGCCCACGTCGTCACCTCGACCACCCACAAGACCCTGCGCGGCCCGCGCGGCGGCATCATCGTGGCGAAGGCCAACCCGGACCTTGAGAAGAAATTCCAGTCGCGCATTTTTCCTGGCACGCAGGGTGGCCCCCTGATGCACGCGATTGCCGGCAAGGCGGTGGCCTTCAAGGAGGCCCTGGAGCCGGACTTCAAGACCTACCAGCAGCAGGTGATCGACAACGCACGTGTCATGGCGCAGGTGTTCGTGGATCGTGGCATCGACGTCGTCTCCGGCGGCACCGACAACCACCTGTTCCTGGTCAGCTTCGTCAAGCGCGGCCTGACCGGCAAGGCGGTTGACGAGGCGTTGGGTCGCGCCCATATCACGGTCAACAAGAACGCCGTGCCCAACGATCCGCAGTCGCCGTTCGTCACTTCGGGCATCCGGGTGGGCACTGCGGCGATTACCACCCGTGGTTTTGGCGTCGACGAGTCCCGCGATCTAGCGGGCTGGATGTGCGACATCATCGATGACGTTGAGAACGATTCGGTGATCGAACAGGTGCGCGAAAAGGTCACCGCGCTCTGCCGTCGCCTGCCCGTCTATGAAGCCAATCAGGCCTGATCGGCCGATTCGGGGCAGAGTATGCGCTGCGCAATCTGTGGGAATGACGACACCCGCGTGATCGATTCGCGGGCGATCGATGCCGGCGAGGGCATCCGTCGTCGTCGCGAGTGCCCGTCCTGCGGCCAGCGTTTCACTACCTACGAGCGGGCCGACCGGCAGATGCCTAGGGTAGTGAAGTCCAATGGCGCCCGTCAGAACTTCGATGACCGCAAGTTGCGCGACGGCATGATGCGGGCACTGGAAAAGCGTCCGGTGCCGACCCGCCGGATCGAAGAGGCGATCGAGCAGATCGAACGCCAGTTGCGCAGTCGCGGTGAGCGCGAGATTGCCGCCCGCGAGATCGGTGACATGGTCATGGCGCAACTGCGCCGGCTTGATCACGTCGCCTACATCCGGTTTGCCTCGGTGTACTTGAGCTTCGACAGCGTCGAGGCCTTCCGCGAGGCGATCGAATCGCTGGCCAACGACGTCATCAGCGACCCGGATCACCAACTGCCGTTGATCGGCGATGCCAACTGAGGCCTCTGCCGCCGACCGCCCCATGCCTCGCGAAGACAGGCACTGGATGGCGCATGCACTGACACTGGCCGAGCGTGGGCGCTACACCACCTCGCCCAACCCGCGCGTTGGTTGCGTGCTAGTCCGTGACGGCGAGATCGTGGGCGAAGGCTTTCACTCCAGTGCCGGTGAGCCACACGCCGAGGTGCATGCACTGCGGGCCGCCGGCGAGCGAGCGCGTGGTGCGACGGCCTATGTGACGCTGGAGCCCTGCAGTCACGTGGGCCGTACGCCGGCCTGCGCGCCGCAACTGGTCGAGGCCGGTGTGGTCCGCGTGGTTACCGCGATGAATGATCCCAACCCACGGGTGGCGGGGCGCGGACATGCCATTCTGCGCGAGGCGGGGATCGAGGTGGCCGAGGCGATTGCCCCGGCGTCGGCGCGCGCGCTCAACCCGGGGTTCGTCTCGCGCATGGAACGTGGGCGCCCCTGGGTGACGGTCAAGGTGGCCCAGTCGCTCGATGGACGAAGTGCGCTGGCCAGCGGCGAGAGCCAGTGGATCACCGGCGAGGCGGCGCGGCATGATGTGCAGTTCCTGCGCGCCCGTCAGTGCGCTGTCTTGAGCGGCATCGACACCGTGTTGACTGACAGCGCGCGGCTGAACGTTCGCCTGTCGGCGGAGCAGCTGGAGATACAGGGAGAGGTGCGCCAGCCGGTGCGCGTAGTGCTCGACTCGGGCTTGCGCCTGCCGCCGTTTGCCGCGATCTTCGATGCACCGGGAGCGGTGTGGATCTACACCCGCGATGCTGAGGATGGCGTACACCACGAGGCCCTGCTCAAGCGCGGAGCGACCCTGATAGAGTCGCCGGATGCCCCTCGGCTGGGCCTCGACTTGGATTTCATCCTCGGCGACCTGGCGCGGCGGGGAATCAACGAGGTGCTGGTCGAGGCCGGCGCCAAGCTGGCCGGGGCGTTCGTCGCCGCCGCTCTGTGCGACGAGCTGGTCGTTTACCAGGCGCCGGTGCTGCTGGGCCACCAGGCCCGGCCGGCGCTGGCGCTACCCGAGCCGATTTCGCTCGCCGACGCCGCGCGCTGGAAGCTGGTCGACGAAACGCGTCTCGCCGACGACCTGCGACTGACCCTGCGGCCGGTCAGCTAACGTTCGCGACAGACCACCACCTGCGGAGAGACTCATGTTCACCGGTATCATCCAGACCGTCGGCACCCTGGTCGAGCAGACCCCCACGGGCGGCGACGCGCGCCTGACCATCGAAGGGCCTGGGCTTGATTTGGCGAATACCGCCATCGGCGACAGCATTGCCGTCAACGGCGTCTGTCTGACGGTCACCGATCTCGAGGACAATCGCTTTTCGGTTGACTGCTCCGCCGAGACCTTGCGCCTGACCACGGTCGGGCAGCTGGCGTCCGGTTCGCGCGTCAATCTTGAGCCGGCCCTCACGCTGGCCACCCCGCTGGGCGGGCATCTGGTCAGCGGTCACGTCGACGGGCTGGCGATCATTGATGCGCGACGCAACGAGGCGCGGGCTACCGAGTTCTGGTTGCGCGTGCCGCCGGAGCTGTCGCGTTACGTCGCCAAGAAGGGTTCGGTCGCCATCGACGGTGTGAGCCTGACGGTCAACGAGGTCAGCGGTACACGCTGTCGCCTGACCATCATCCCGCACACGCTGGACGTGACCATCATGGGCGAGTACCGGCCCGGACGGCAGGTCAACCTGGAGGTGGACTTGATGGCCCGTTACCTCGAACGCCTGCTGCAGGCGGGCGAAGGGGCTGCCGGTGCCGGCGGGCAGAGCCCCTATCAGGCCCTAACCTGAGCCGATCGGACCGGCTTGATGGGCGGATGATCTACAGCCGGGCCCGCGATGATACAATTACTGATTGCCTTTGACGGCGCTGAGAGACCCTATGAGCTTTAGTTCGATTGACGAGATCCTCGACGACCTGCGCGTCGGACGCATGGTCATCATTGTCGATGACGAGGATCGCGAGAACGAGGGCGACCTGGTCATGCTCGCCGAACAGGTGCGCCCTGAAGACATCAACTTCATGGCGCGCTACGGTCGCGGGTTGATCTGCCTGACGCTGTCACAGCCGCGTTGCGAGCAACTGGATCTGCCGTTGATGGTCAGCCGCACCCGCGAGGCCTTCCAGACGGCGTTCACCGTCTCGATCGAGGCCGCGCGCGGCGTGACCACCGGGATTTCGGCCGCCGACCGCGCCACCACTATCCGCACGGCGGTGGCCCCCGAGGCCAAGCCAAGAGACCTAGTCCAGCCGGGGCACGTCTTCCCGCTGATGGCCCGCCCTGGCGGTGTATTGGCTCGTGCCGGGCACACCGAGGCGGGCGTGGACCTGGCCCGTCTGGCCGAGGCGCGCGAGCCTGCGGCTGTGATCGTCGAGATCCTCAACGAGGACGGCTCGATGGCGCGCCGGCCGGATCTGGAGCGCTTTGCCGCCGAGCACGACATCAAGATCGGCTCGATCGAGGACTTGATCCGGTATCGCATGCGCCACGAGCGCTCGGTTGAGCACCAGTTCGCCACCGAGATCGACACCCGTCACGGGCGGTTCACCCTGCACGCCTATAAGGATTTCACCAGCGGGCAGTGGCAGTTCGCCGCGGTGCGTGGCACACCGGACGCCGAGACGCCCACGCCAGTGCGGGTGCACGTGCATCACGCCGTCTGCGACCTGTTCGAACCGCAGGGCCGCGATTGCGGCTGGCCGTTTTCCGACGTGCTAGCCCGCCTGGGGGACATGGAAACGGGGGTGGCCGTGGTGCTTCGCTCAACCCCCAACGAGGACGAGATGCTGCGCCAGCTTCAGGGCTGGGAGCGGCCCTCAGAACCGTCGACCGGGGGCGAGGTCGAAGAACTGCGAAACTACGGGGTGGGCGCCCAGATACTCAAGGATCTTGGCGTTCGTCAGATGCGCGTGATGAGCGCGCCTAAACGCTTCCATGCACTGGCCGGCTTCGGTCTGGAAGTGGTTGACTACATTCACGACGAGGCGGAATGACCGCCGCTCACGGGACAGACAGGCATGAATGAAGTTCAGGTGATCGAGGGCGGGCTCACGGCTCGCGCCGGACGTTACGCCATCGTGGCAACGCGCTGGAACGCACAGGTGGTCGACCGCCTTCGCGATGGCGCGATCGACACCCTGCGGCGGCACGGCATCGACCCGGCCCAGATCACGGTAGTGATGGCGCCGGGTTCCTTCGAGCTGCCGCTGGTCGCCCAGCGGGTCGCGGCGAGCGAAAAATTCGACGCGATCATCTGCCTGGGCGCCGTGATTCGCGGCGCGACGCCGCATTTCGACTACGTCGCGGGCGAGGCCGCCAAGGGCATCGCCGGCGTGGCGACCGACTTTGACATGCCGGTGATCTTCGGCGTACTGACGACCGACACGGTCGATCAGGCGATGGAGCGCGCCGGCAGCAAGGCCGGCAACAAGGGCGCGGAAGCGGCCGGCACGGCCATCGAGATGGTCAACCTTCTCGATCAGATCGACCAGATTGCCTAAGCGCCCATGATCAAGCAGTTTCCCCACGATGGCGAAGAGGGCCGGCGCGGTGCCGAGGAAAGTCCGTCGGACCGAGGCGGCAAGTCCTCGCCGGCGCGTAAGCAACGGCGCTGGGCGCGTGAGCGGGCCGCGCAGGGGCTTTACCAGCAGCTGATGAACCCGATTCCGGTCGACCAGCTTGAGGCGCAGTTCATGGAGGATGCCTTCATGCTGCGTATCGATCTCGACTTGTTTC
Organism: Guyparkeria sp.; assembly: GCA_041685825.1. Taxonomy (GTDB): domain Bacteria; phylum Pseudomonadota; class Gammaproteobacteria; order Halothiobacillales; family Halothiobacillaceae; genus Guyparkeria. Next base: position 42,442 of record JAWLFB010000007.1, read on the forward strand.
GTCGCATCCTGCGCGGTGTCGAGCAGCATGCCGCCGAACTCGATTCGGCGATCGAGCCCCATCTGGATCGTCCGGTACATGAGCTCGACCCGATCGAGCACGCCATCCTTCGTCTGGGTGCCTTCGAGCTGACACACATGCTTGAGACTCCCCGCGCGATCGTGATCAACGAGGCGGTCGAACTCGCCAAGCGCTTCGGCGCGACCGACGGGCACCGCTACGTCAATGGCGTGCTCGATCGTCTAGCGGACGGTACCCGGCCCACCGAGACCCGCCGGCGGGACTGACGGTCCCAGCCCCTTTGGGTCGTCTGGAAGGAGACTGGTCGACATGCGCGAATTCGACCTGATCCATCGGTATTTCGATTGGGCCCCGGCGAACCCCGAGGTTGTGCTTGCTGGCGGTGACGATGCCGCGATCCTCGCCTTGCCAGAGGGCCGGCAGATGGTGATTGCCACCGACATGCTGATCGCCGGCCGGCATTTTCCCGAATCGACCGCCCCCGACGCCATTGCCCACAAGTCCCTGGCGGTGAATCTCTCCGATCTGGCTGCGATGGGCGCCGTCCCGCTGGGCTTCACCCTATCTATGGGTCTGCCCGAGATCGACGAATCTTGGCTTGAACGGTTCTCCACTGGCTTGCGCGCGGCGGCGGCTCGCTGGGGTTGTGATCTGGTTGGCGGCGACACCGTGCGCGCCAAGCAAGTGACCCTATCGATCACGGTGTTCGGCTCGGTAGCCGCCGGGAGAGCGATTCGGCGTGGCGGGGCGCGTTCCGGTGACCGGCTAGCGGTGACCGGAGCGATTGGCGATGCGGCACTGGGCCTGAGGCTGGCACTTGAGATGGGTGTGGCCCCGTCTGATCTGTCCCACGCGGATCGTGACTATCTTCTGGATCGACTCGACCGTCCGGAACCTAGGTTATCTGTGGGCCAGGCCCTGTGTAGCGTGGCCTCGGCCGGGCTGGATATCTCTGATGGCCTGCTGCAGGATCTTGGTCACATGTTGAGTGCCAGCAGGCTTTCGGCGGAAATCGACCTCGATGCCATCCCCCTTTCGTCGGCGGCAAGGCGTTGGCTCGATGCTCAGCCCGCGGCTATCGACCAAGTGCTGGGTGGAGGCGATGACTACGAACTGCTGCTTGCCCTGCCGCCCGAATTGCCATTGGATCCGGCGTGGGGGCTGACGGTGATCGGTCGACTTGATGACACCGGTCCGGTGGGCGCGATCCGGGACCGGATCGGTCGGCCAGTGGCGGGGCAACGCGGCTATAACCATTTTAGCGAGGGGAGCGAATGACCGGCGCAAAGACCTCGCGGCGCGTGCGGGTAGCGGATCTGGGGCGCAGTCCGGTGATGTGGCTCGCCTTCGGTGGCGGCGCGGGGCTCGCGCGGCGGGCGCCCGGCACCGTTGGTACGCTGCCGGGCCTTTTGCTGGGCTGGCTACTGATGGCGCTGGCCGCGCCTTGGGGTGAGGCGGTGGTGATCACCGTGATCCTTGCCGTCACATTGTTGCTATCTGTCGTCGGCGTCTATCTGTGTGGCGAGGCCAGCCGACGCCTGGGCGTACACGACCATGGCGGCATCGTCTTCGACGAGATCGTCGGGGTGTTGTTGGTGTTCGTGGTGTTGCCGGAGACCTGGTGGCAGGTGGCCTTGATCTTTCTCTGGTTCCGGGTGTTCGACGTGATCAAGCCGTGGCCGATCGGCTGGTTGGATCGGCGGGTGCACGGCGGCCTGGGTATCATGCTCGATGACCTGCTGGCGGCTGTCTATGCCATGGTGGCCGTCTGGCTTAGCCTGTCGGGAATCGGCGCGTTTGCGGGCTGACTTATCGCTCGTTGAGTCGCGGCATCAGTTCGACCAGGTTGCAGGGTCGTTTGCGGTAATCTAACTGCGATTCGATCAGGTTGTCCCAGGCATCCTTGCAGGCACCGGTCGAGCCGGGCAGGACGAACAGGTAGGTGCGATTGGCTACCCCGGCGGTCGCCCGCGACTGCAGGGTCGAACTGCCGATGGTCTGGAACGACAAGGCTCGGAACATCTCTCCGAACCCGTCGATGGTCTTGTCGAACAGCACTGATACAGCCTCAGGCGTGCCGTCGCGGCCCGTCAGGCCGGTGCCCCCAGTTGTGATCACTACGTCGCAATCGGACGCGGCAATCCACTGCGAGACTGCCGCGCGGATCTGGTAGATGTCGTCGGGGCGCAGGTCACGCTCATAGAGCCGGTGACCGACGTTCTCTAGGCGCTCGACCAGCAGGTCGCCGGAGCGATCCTCTGCCAGACGGCGGCTGTCGGAGACGGTCAACACGGCTATGTTCAACGGCGTGAAGTGACGTTCTTCGCTCATAGTCGATTTCCCTTCGAGGGTGCCGGTTGCGGCAGGGGGTCAGAGTCGGCCCCGTCGGCGCATTTGCGGCATGGCAGTGTCGTGCCCAGTATGGCGATGCGTCCCAAGCTCTGTTCCACCCAGGGGCGGTTGATCCAGGGCGGGTCGTGGCGGGTGTGCTGGTGATGCCCGCATTCTAGACGCGCGAACCAGTGACCCTCGGCATCGCGATGGAACGAGCGGATAGCTCGCGGCGGCGCGTCGTCCGAGATCATCAGGGAACGGGCACACCCCAGAGGTCGTGCTCGTCCGCTTCGATGATCTCTACCTCGAGGAAATCGCCGGGCGCGACATCGGTGACCTCCGGTAGGTAGACCACGCCATCGATCTCCGGGGCATCGGCCATGCTGCGCGCCACCGCACCGGATTCATCCACAGCGTCGACCAGCACCGGCATGCGCTGGCCTACCTTTCTCGCCAGCTTGGCCGCGCTGATGGCCGCCTGCTTTTCCATGAAGAGCGCTAGTCGTTCCTGCTTGATGTCTTCCGGCACCGGGTCGGGTAGCTCGTTCGCGGTCGCGCCGTCGACAGGCGAGTAGGCGAAGGCGCCCACCCGGTCGAGTTGCGCTTCGTCGAGGAAGTCGAGTAGTTCCTGGAATTCCGTTTCCGTCTCGCCGGGGAAACCGACGATGAAGGTCGAACGGATGGTGATTTCCGGGCAGATCTCGCGCCATTTTGCGATCCGCTTGAGTACATTCTCGCTGGAGGCCGGGCGCTTCATCAGCTTGAGGATGCGATGGCTGGCGTGCTGGAAGGGGATATCCAGGTAAGGCAGGACCAAACCTTCGGCCATCAGCTCGACCGCGTCATCGACGTGGGGGTAGGGGTAGACGTAGTGCAGCCGTATCCAAGCATCCAGCGAGCCCAAGGCGGCCGCCAGTTCACGGAAACGTGTCTTGAGCGGCTTCCCGCCCCAAAAATCGAGCCGATAGCGGGTGTCGATGCCGTAGGCACTGGTGTCCTGGGACACGACCAGCAACTCACGCACGCCGGCCTTGACCAGGTTCTCGGCCTCGGTCATCACCTCGCCGATCGGCCGGCTGACGAGATCGCCTCGCAGGCTGGGGATGATGCAGAAGCTGCAACGATGGTTGCAGCCCTCGGAAATCTTGAGATAGGCGTAATGGCGTGGCGTTAGCTTGACGCCGACAGCATCTTCCAGTGACGGGGTGGCGGTATCCACCTGCCCATGGGCGGACGAGTCTCGGGTCTTGCCCCTCCACGGGCTGCCCGGTTCGGGCATTACGTCGACAAAGGGATCGAATTGCGGCGGCAGGTGTTGATGGACGGCGTCCATCACCTCGCGATAGGCCTGCGGGCCAGTCACCGCCAGCACGTTGGGATGTGCTTGGCGAACCAGATCGCCCTCGTCACGGCCACCCAGGCAGCCGGTGACGATGACGCGACCGTTTTCGTCCAGAGCCTCGCCGATGGTGTCGAGCGATTCCTGCACGGCCGAATCGATAAAGCCGCAGGTGTTGATGATCACCAGCTCAGCACCCTCGTAGGTGTCGGACAGTGCGTAGCCTTCCGCGCGCAACTGCGTAAGGATCCGTTCGGAGTCGACCAAAGCCTTCGGGCAGCCGAGGCTGACGAACCCGATACGCGGCGGGTTGTGGGTCATGAGGAGCTGGCGTCCGGTGACGTGGGGGCATTGTCGCCGGTGTGTTCCTCTAGATGGCCGTCCGGGTACTGTACGTGCACCTTCAGGTTGTTGCGCTCGATGAACTGCATCACCGCGTCGAACATCTGCCGGTTGTCCGTCTTCAGCCCGGGCTCGATGGCGAGGACCTTTTGCCCGTTGAGCATCACCGGGTGTAACCGTTGCGAGTAGACCAGACGGTGTTGGGCAAACGTCGCATCCCAACTCGAGATGCGATCGATCCAGTCACTCGGGCGGAATCTGGCGCCGGCCTTGGTCACTGACTCGACGATGTAGCGTTTCGGCTGGTTGTCCATGAAGTCGTGGCTTGCTCGGCCTGCACCGAATGTGGATGGGGCGTGTCGAAGTCGCCTAACGGCCGACTGGCTTTGCGGGCCGCAGGCGACCGTTGCGGTAAGCTTGGGCTCGGTTGGTATCCACCTGGATGAATCACCGTGGTGATCACTCTTGTCCGGGAAATACCGCGACGCTCAACGCTTCCTCTAGAGTTAATCATCCATTTTACTTCACTTGGCCGGCAAACGCATCCGGCCAGTTCAAACGAGGCAGGGAAAAGGGCATGAAAACACGAGCGGGGATTGCTCAGGGGCGCCGGGACGGCTCGATGCCGATCATCCTAATGGATACCGGTGGCACGTTGAACAAGTGCTATCGGCCGATCGACGGCGCCCTGGTCGTCCGTCCGGGCGCGCGGGCGGCACGTGAAATCCTACGTTCGGCCGATATGAACCTCGATATCGACTGGCTTGAGCCCGTGTGCAAGGACAGTTTGGACATGACAGAGGCCGATCGTGAGGTCATCGTCGCGTCGCTCTCGGAAGCGGCGCGACGGCGGCCAGATGCCCCGATTGTGGTGGTACACGGCACTGACACCATGGTGCGCACGGGCGAGGTGCTCTCGCAGGCGTTCCCTCGCCGATGCGTGGTGTTGACCGGCGCCATGCGCCCTTACGAGATTGACCCGGTCGAAGCGGCGGTGAACCTGGGGTTGGCATTGGGGTTCGTGCAGGCCGCTCCCTGCGCCGGCGTCTATCTTGCGATGAGCGGGTTGGTGCGGCCGCTCGGCGAACTGGAGAAGAATCGGGAACAGGGCTACTTTGGGCCGAGTTCATCGCGGCCGGCATAAAAAAGCCCCGCCAGTTGGCGGGGCCTTGATCGTTCAGGCTTCCTCCGGAGCGGACCCCGGTATCAGCACTGGCTGGTGTAACCCGGGTTGCCGT
>JAWLFB010000133.1:0-3321 GCA_041685825.1 Guyparkeria sp.
GTCGATCAGCTCGGCGATATAGGCTGCCCCCATCCGCGCGGTGCCGCCCAGCACGCAGTCCAGCGCGAACCCCAGCCCACCGGCGGCCCCGGCACCCGGGGTGTCCACCGGACGTTGCAGGTGCCCGACCGCCTCGATGCAGCCGGCCAGGTAGGCGAGATATCTATCCATCGCCTCGATGTCCGACTCGGTCAGGCCTTTCTGTGGGCCGAATACCTGGCTAGCCCCGTGGGTGCCGGTCAGTGGGTTGTCGACATCGTTGAGCACGATGATCTCGAGATCCGCGAGTCGCGGATCGAGCGCGGAGAAGTCGACTCGCTCCAACGGGCGCAAGGCAGCCGGATTGGCATCCAGCACCTGTCCATCGGCATCGAGAAAGCGAACGCCCAGCGCGGCGAGCATGCCCGCGCCGCCGTCGACCGTGCCGCTACCGCCCAGGCCGATGAGCAGCTGACGCGCGCCGGCGTCCATCGCCGAGCACATCAGCTCACCCACGCCCCGGCTGTCGAGTTGCCACGGGTCGCGGCGATCCTCGGGAACCAAGCCGAGCCCGCAAGCGGAGGCGACGTCGATCACGGCTCGACGGTTGGCGTGATCGAGACCCCAGCCGGCCGTCAAGTGCTTGCCGGTCGGACCGTGCACATCGGAGGAATGCCATTCCCAGCCTAGCGTGTGGGCGACCAGATCCGCGGTCCCCTCGCCACCATCGGCCATGGGCAGGGCGTGGATTTGTGCCGTCGGACGGGTCGCATGGACGCCTCGCGCCATGGCGGCAGCTACGGCGTCGGCTTCCAGGTTTCCCTTGAAGCTGTCCGGGCAGAGGACAACGTGCAACTCGTCAGACACGGATCAGCCATAGGGTGTAGATGGTGACCATGGCGTTGATGCCCTGGAGCAGGAACGTCAGCGTGTCTCGGAGGAAGTCCGAAGAGGCCTCCCGCTTTTCAAGCAATTCATTCAATGCCATGCTCATGTCGGTCATCGTGGTCTCTCCTTCGTCGTTGCCAGTTGTCGCGACTGCAACTTTATCGAAGGGCTACGGTGGCCTCCTCATCTCGCCTGATTTACACCACTTCCTGGGACGCGACCCATTGTCTTTCATTACGTCTAGGGCCGCGCAGGCCTCGGACTGGCTCAGTACTCCCTCTATGACCATCTGTTTGAGGAGCCATATGGTGCCCATGACCTCGACATTCTCTTGCTTTGCGAGTGTTCGAAGGTTTTGGTCACCTGTGAGTAGGGGGCATTCTTGTTGGCGGGCGAGCGCAAGCGCGAGGCAGTCGTGAGAGCTCACGTCGGAAGAGTTTGCCTCGTGTAGACCGAAAGCATACGTAACCCCTTCCCCTTGGACCTCCAGAAGGGACAGGCCGAGTTCGTCAAGTCCGGGAGTTCCTTCCTCAATTTCCTCGTAGTAGAGCACATTGAACCGCCCCCGGTTTTCTAGACACTCGTGATCCGGTTGAAATAGCGCTTCTCCAACTCTACCGGAGACAGCCCGCCGATGTAGCCATGACGGAAGCAGTCCCTCTAGAAGAGTTCGATGTAATCGAATGCATCCCGGCGGAATTCGACCCGATCCGGATAGAGCCGCCGCCGGAAAGCGAGGATTCACTCACCGAATTGTCCCAAGATCGCTTGACCACGACATTATTGAAAATAAATTTCAAAAATTGGCGCTGCCTATGAATTGATTAAGCTGTAAACCACTCTCCCCATATACTCATGCAGTGCCAAGGTGCTTTTTTCTAGGTAGTAGGCACGGGGTATCCAACTGATCAGTCCTGAAGGGGGCGGGGTGGAAAACTGCAGGGGTGCTGGTAGGGTTTCCAGTCCCTCGCTTTCAAAAGCAGGAACGGCGCGTGCCAAGTGCCAGGCGTGGCTGATCAGAATCACCTTGTCTATGTTCTGCACTTGCAGAAGTTCTGCGCTGAAAAGTGCATTTTCATGGGTGTTTCGACTTCGTTCTTCCAGCCACCGCGCTTTTACACCAAAGCTTTCCACCAGCATTTTCTGCATCAGCAGGGCTTCACTGAGTTCTTCGCCATGTTTGGTTCCGCCTGTCAGCAACAACGGCAGTCCCGTCTCGCGATGCAACCAGGCTGCATAGCTCAGGCGGCTGATGCTGGCCTCACTGGGCGCATCCGGCCAACCGAATTCCTTGCCGGAATAAGAACGTCCGCCGCCCAGTACAATAATTACTTGCTGCTGATCTGCTGTTTCAAGACTTAGTGGTGGGTACTTCTCTAAAGGCTGGATCAACTCGTGGCTGACAACAGGCATGGAAAGCAGCACTAGGCTGGAAAGTGCTGCCAGAATCAGGGCTGCCCCTGTTCTTGTCCATTTTCTGAAAATGAGTAAAAGTCCCAGCAGCGCGAGTAAGGTATTACCTGTTGGCGGCAAAACCAGGTATTTAAGCAGATTGATCATCAACGCAAACTCGCCACATGGGTATCGATTCGAGTCAGTTTCACTTCGCGGGCGTCGTGATCGCCTGACAGGTGGTGGTGATTGTCGCGCAACCAAGTGTCGAGGAATGCGACTTCGAATCCTCTCAATCGCATGTCGGCAACTACGCCGTCGAGCAAGCCGATTATCGACTTCATTTTCTTCCGGCGATTGCGTTGGTGATTAAAGGCGGGGTTTGGTTGGCCGTGGCCGCCGAGGGTGTGCTCATCAGTGAGAACTCGCTCCTTCCGTGACGTTTTGGTGCGGTGAGTGTGCAGAGGGTCGCCCGCATGGCTGACTTCCCATGTCCCATGGTGCATCGCCGTCTTGGCGAGGGGTCAAGTCTCACCATAGCACCAGCCAGACAAGACAACACCCCCTGACGCCGAGGTGGCGTGAGGGGGTGTGTACAACGCCGGTATTGATGAAGAAGGGAGCCCAGGGGGAGCCCAAAGGCTTTCTCTGGGCAAAGCGCGGTTAGCAAGATTTTGCTTTAACGCTTTGATTTTTAAGTGGTGGGCCCAACAGGACTCGAACCTGTGACCAAGCGATTATGAGTCGCCTGCTCTAACCAACTGAGCTATGGGCCCGTACGGCCGTGGTGCAAACCACGAAAGCCGGCAAAAAGCCGGCCTGGTAAGGAAGCTATTCCAATTTCGCGTCGATGAAGCTGCGCAGCTTTTCAGAACGGGACGGGTGCCGCAGCTTGCGCAGGGCCTTGGCCTCGATCTGACGAATGCGCTCGCGAGTGACGTCGAACTGCTTGCCGACTTCCTCGAGGGTGTGGTCGGTGTTCATGCCGATGCCGAAGCGCATCATCAGCACCTTGGCCTCGCGCGGGGTCAGCGTCGAGAGGATCTCGCGCACGATCTCGGA
>JAWLFB010000047.1:0-13645 GCA_041685825.1 Guyparkeria sp.
GATGATGGAACCACCGGGCGGCACCGCACTGGTCGAGGAGTCGATCTTCGAGGCGATGGACTTCCGCCGCGCCATGCAGAAGGTGGACGCCGAGTACGGTGACGACTGGTGGTTCAAGGTCTGGGGTCCGAACAGCATCCCGGAGGAAGGCATCGGCACACGCGATGACTGGATGCTCCACGAAGACGATCGCTGGCATGGCTTCGGACAAGTGCCGACCGGCTTCAACATGCTCGACCCTATCAAGGCGACCATCATCACGCCTGGACTCGACGTCGATGGCGATTTCGACGACTGGGGAATTCCGGCAGCGATCGTCACCCGCTATCTTGCCGAGCATGGCGTGGTGGTCGAGAAAGCCGGTCTCTACAGCTTTTTTATCATGTTCACCATCGGCATCACCAAGGGCCGTTGGAACACGCTGTTGACTGCCCTGCAGCAGTTCAAGGACGAGTATCAGCGCAACCAGCCCCTGTGGCGGATCATGCCCGAGTTCGTCAACAAACATCCGCGCTACGAACGGGTGGGTCTGCGTGATCTCTGCGAGAAACTCCACGCGGTCTACCGAGAGCACGATGTCGCCAAGCTGACGACCGAGATGTACCTCTCGGATATCCAGCCGGCGATGCGCCCGGCCGATGCGTGGTCGAAGATGGCGAGAAAGCAGATCGACCGTGTGCCGATCGACGAACTGGAGGGAAGGATCACTGCGTCATTGGTGACGCCCTACCCGCCGGGGATTCCCCTCCTGGTGCCGGGAGAGCGCTTCAATGCCCGCATCGTCGAATACCTCAAGTTCGTTCGTCACTTCAACAAGCAGGTGCCAGGCTTTGAAACCGATGTACACGGTCTTGTCGCAGGGGAAACCGAGAACGGGCAACGCTATTTCATCGACTGCGTGCGCGACGACTGACTAAACGGGTTGATGCACAGGGTTAGTGCTCCATGACCGAGTCGCCCCCCTCAGGTCGACACCAGTCCCGTGATGGCCAACGAGGCGACGGTCAGCAGATAGAGCACGCCAAGCAATACGAACAGGCCATCGATGGCGACCAGAGCCAGGCCAAAGGCGACCACCGCTAGCCCGGCGGCCGTCGCCGAAAATGGCACCAGTTCCATCACCGGCATGGCGAATGCCAACAGCAGGCAGATAATGGCGATGAACACTGCGCCACTGTCTGAGGCCAGCATGGGGAGGCGTGGCCGAAGCCACCAGTCGATAAAACGCGCCGGGCGGTCCAGCCACTGCAGCGTACCCTGGAGCCGGCCACTGGAGACGTGGCGGTCGAGCAGCCAGCGGGGCAGCCAGAATGCTTCTCGGCCAAGGATCAACTGCAAGGAAATCAGCGCCAAGCCAACACCCATGGTCGTGGGCATACCCGGCAAGCCACTCAGGGGTGAGACCAGGATAACGCCGATCAGAAGTAGTACCGGACCGAACGACCGAGTACCGAGCGCATCCATGATGGTCGCCAGGTAAACGTCGTCCCTATCGGCTGCCACCTGCGCTATCCGCTGCAACAACTCACCGAGATTGCGTGGCGCATCGTTCACGGCCAGTGGCTGGCCGGGTTGAGGTCGTTCTTCATCCTGCGGCATCCCATGCCCCCCGGTGATCGTGGTTACCGCAGCCTCATAACGCTACCGATCACCCGGATTCGAAACACTCGCCACGTGAACCGCGAAAGCGCGCCGTGTGTTGCATTGTCCGCCCAACCGCAAACCGTGCCCGCGGCCAGGAATAATCCCAACGTTCGCCAAGGGTGGTTTTGCAGGCCGGCCGCAACCGGTAACACAAGCATTTCGGCATCGCCTTGCAGGCGTCGACCGCTGTCTTGCAAGGCTAGTTTCGCGCGCTGCAACTCCTCCGAGTGTGAGAGATCCCGACGAGTAGCCGACGGGCATGTATCGAGATGCCGTCGACGAGCGCGCTGCTCGAGCCGCCGGGCGCTGCTAGTCAACGTAACCATCGGTAGGCCAAGAATCCCAGCACGGCTACGAACAGCAGGCTCACGAAGGCAATGACAGCAAAACCACCGGCTGTTCCCCAAAACGGCGCCACCCAGTGGTAAATCGCAGCCAGTGCCAAGCCGATGGCTACCAACGCCATTAGCCCGATGACGCCCAGCATGACGACGGCGGCCGCGATACGGCCGACTTGTTGACGAAGCACCCGTCCCTCAGCCTCGATCAGATTCGTCAAGGCAAGGACGTAATCGGTCAACGCTTTCAGTGTCGGCCTCCGTCGATCAGCTTGGCGATGACAAACCCGACGCCGAAGGCGGCAACCACGGAGGTCAACGGATGGCGACCGACAACCTGCTCGGCCTCCTCGACACGCTTATCACCGTACTGGCGCGCCTGCTCGTAACCCCGGTTCAGGGTATCCAAGCCTTCTTCGAAGGCATCCTTGGCCTCGTCACGCGCCCTGTCCGCACCATGTCGAACACGGGACTCGCCCTGCTCCTTTACGGCCTTGAGAAGCTCACCCATGTCGCCACGCAATTGGGCCAAGTCGGCCTTTACCGCTTCCAGTTCGGCGTTACTGTCTTTCTGTGGAGCCTGTGCCATGACGCGTATCCTCTTGATAAACATGTCCGACGTCCATGATAAAGCGTAGTCGGCGATTGGAACGAATCCAAGCCGACCTCGTGCGGACCGGATGGCTGACATTTGCGTGGCAACGCCGGCACCAAGCGGTTTCGTCGCGTCCGCATACATGGTCGCCACGGGGGGCACAGTACGCCTTCACGGCACGGGCGCCATTGCAGATGCGGCGCAAAGGAGATATAACCGGTTGTTCTGCATCAGGCTCGATCCTCACCCATGATACCGACTGCCGCCTCATTGCCCAGCGTGCCGCCTGCCCCGCCATTCGTGCCGGGCGGGTCGGCTGGCGTGGCACCAAACGGCACGCGACCTGCAGCGCAAGCGCCGCCGGCAGCGACGGAAACACCGCCACTTGCCGGGCGCGAGCGTGAGGAGGGACGATCGGTACGAACGCCCGCGGCCACTGACACGGCCTTGATCGAGGAGCAGCGCATGCTGACGGAGCTCAAGGCGCGTGACCGGGAAGTGCGTGCCCACGAAAATGCCCACCGTGCGGCCGGTGGCGACTTGGTCCGCGGGGGCTCCTACGATTACCAACAGGGCCCGGACGGCAAGCGATACGCGGTCGGCGGCGACGTCCAGATTGATACCACGCCCGTTCCGGACGATCCGCGCGCCACCGCGGAGAAGATGGCGCGGGTCATCCGCGCGGCGCTGGCCCCGGCCGAACCATCGCCCACAGACCTCGCCGTTGCCGCGCAGGCAACCGCTGAACGTAACCGCGCTCAGGCCGAGTCACGTAACGACACAGGTGCGGAAGGCGACGACCGACGCTTATCGGCGACCCGCGAATCCAGCGACGCGGTAACCGCCTATCGCCGCACCGCCGAGCAGGCAGCAACTGGCTCGACACTCAACGCGGTGGCCTGAGCCAGGCTGCCATCTAATTCGACGCTTCCGATCTCTCTCACGGCAGAGGCCATCGGACACCCGTCGCACCGACGTCAGCCCATCAGCAGGTACTTGGTCTCCAGGTACTCGTCCAATCCCTCGGTGGCTCCCTCGCGACCGAGGCCCGACCCCTTCACCCCACCGAAAGGCGCGGCGGCGTTGGACACCAACCCCGTGTTGATCCCGATCATGCCCGCCTCGATCGCATCGGCCACCCGCCAGACCCGGCCCACGTTTTCGCTGTAGAAATAGGCAGCAAGACCGAAAGGCGTGTCGTTTGCCATCTCGATCGCCTCGAACTCGTCGGCGAAGCGCGATACGGCCACCAGCGGACCGAAGGTCTCCTCGCGCATGACCTGCATCGACTGGTGGATTTCGGTCAGCAGCGTCGGCAACACGTAATTCTCGCCGCGGGGATCCCGCCGCCCGCCGCTGACCAGCGTGGCGCCCTGGGCCGTTGCATCCTCGACCTGTGCCAATACCTTGTCGGCGGCTGCATTGTCGATTAACGGGGTCACGTCGGAATCGGGGTTCATGCCGTCACCCAACCGCAGGACCTCGATGCGGTCCTTGAGCCGACCGACGAACGCGTCGTATACCCCGTTCTGGACGTAGAAACGGTTGACGCACACGCAGGTCTGGCCGGTGTTACGAAATTTCGCGACGATCGCGCCATCGACGGCGGCATCGAGATCAGCATCGTCAAAAACAATGAACGGTGCGTTGCCCCCCAGTTCCAGGGAAATCTTCTGTACGTTCCCAGCCGCCTGGCGCATCAGGGCGCTGCCGACCTCCGTCGAACCGGTGAAAGAAATCTTGCGCACGATCGGGTTGGAAGTCATCTCGGTGGCAATCTCACTGGCCGGACCGGTCAACACGCTAAACACCCCGTCCGGCACCCCCGCCTTTTCGGCGAGCACCGCCAGTGCCAGGGCGGAAAACGGCGTGGCGCTGGCCGGCTTGACCACGATTGGGCAACCGGCCGCGAGCGCCGCGGCGGCCTTGCGGGAAATCATCGAGGAAGGGAAGTTCCAGGGTGTGATTGCCGCACAGACACCGATCGGCTGTCGCATCACCACGATCTGTTGACCGGCGTTGGCGGGCGGGATGGTGCGGCCATAGGCACGCCGGGCCTCCTCCGCGAACCACTTCAGAAACGAGGCCGCGTAGCGGATCTCCCCGGCCGATTCGGCCAGCGGCTTGCCCTGCTCGATCGTCATGATCCGCGCCAGCGTCTGTTCATGCTCCAGCATCAACTCGTACCAGCGGTACAAAATAGCGCCACGGGCCTCGGCGGTCTGCTTCCGCCACGCCGGCCAGGCCCGGCTGGCCGCTTCAATCGCCTGACGGGTGTGCTCAGCACCGAGCCGCGGCACCGTGCCAACCTGTGCACCGTTCGCAGGGTTGGTAACCGCCTGCCGTTCCGTATCTCCGGCTGAAATCCACTGCCCGTCGATAAAGCATGCCTCTCGGAACAACGGATTACCGGAAAGCGATGCAATCGAATCTTCGCTCATGCTCGTCTCCCTTCAGACTTCAGACCGTGGGGTTAGGATAGCGGGCGTCGATCGCATCGATCGCGTCTAGCAATTCCGAGGAAAGTGAAACATCCACCGCGGCAATATTTTCCTCGAGCTGGCGCAGCGTCGTGGCCCCTATAATGGTGGCAGCCACTTCCGGGCGTCGCAGCGTGAAGGCGATCGCCATTTGCGCTGGCGAAAGCCCGTACTCGCGAGCCAGATCGACGTAGGCGCGCGTGGCTGCGGCGGCATTAGGCTTTTCGTAACGTTGGCCAAAGGCCGGGAAGCGCGTGATCCGCCCCGCGGCCGGCGGGTCGTCAAGGTACTTGCCAGTCAGGTGGCCGAATGCCAGCGGACTGTAGGGCAACAGCGCCACATCGAGTTCGCTGCAGACCTCCGCCAAACCACCGGTCTCGAAGGTCCGGTTCATCAGGTGATAGGCGTTCTGTATCGAGGTGACGACCGGCAAGCCATGCCGGCGTGCGGCCTCGACGAAGGCCATCACACCATAGGGTGTCTCGTTGGACAGGCCAAGATAACGAATCTTGCCAGCCTCGACCTGCTCACCAAGCGCCCGCAACTGATCATCGATCGATTCGCTCTCCCAACGTTCATCCGGGTCGTAGTAGACCTTACCGAACTTCGGCACGTACCGATCGGGCCAGTGAATTTGATAGAGATCCACGTAGTCGGTCTGCAAGCGTTTCAGGCTGCCCTCGATGGCCTGATGAACCTGCTCTGGCGTCACGCGAGGGCCACCACGGACATGCTTGAGGCTCGCACGCCCTGCCCCGGTAATCTTGGTGGCGATGATCAACTTGTCACGCCGCTGCTTGCGCAACCACGAACCCACATACGCTTCGGTCTGCCCTTGCGTCTCTGCACGTGGAGGTACCGGGTACATCTCGGCGGTGTCGATGAAGTTGATTCCCGAGGCGACCGCGTGGTCGAGCTGCTCGTGTGCCTCAGCCTCCGTGTTCTGCTCGCCAAAGGTCATGGTGCCGAGGCAGATTTCGCTCACCTTGAGACCACTGTTACCCAGTCGTCGGTATTCCATCGTTACTCCAAGCGTTTTACTCTGTGGCGCCGCTCCGGTCGAGCGGCGATTTGTTGTATGACATGTCGATCAATCCCGGCGCATTTGGCCGCGCCCATGCAGCCTAACGACATAAGCCCCGTAGAGTAGCCGACATGACAGACGTTTCCAGCCAAGTCGCTGCCGCACACCTCGAGTTGATCGACGCCGTGAGCAATGCACTAGCCGTATCCGAATCTATCCCGACGGCGGGCTCAGCCGCAACGCTGGCAATCGATCGGTACCGGGAGGATGGCTGGAACGCCTTGGCCGAAGCGCTCAAGCGACGCCTGGCCGGACTGACGGTCGACGAGACACACCTCGACGAGGAAGATCGCATGATCCTCTCGGCGATCGACCGGGCCGCGGAAGAGCCCCGGTGGTTGTACCGCGTTGCCGAACAGGCCGAAGCCGAGGCGGCCGAACAGATTGCCGCCCTCATTCTCGCCGCCACCTGGGGGGAGCGGGAAGCCCTGGCGGCATTGAACGAGATGCGCGAGGCCGCCCTAGCGGCCGGCATCGAGGGCTCGACGGCACATGCCTTCGTTGCCATCGTGCAAGGCGAGCGACGACTCGACGCGATCCTAGATAGCTACGAGAACGCCCAGGCCGGATTGGTCGAACGCACCCTGTTCGCATTGACTCAACGTGAACAAGAACGAAGCTGAAGCCACGAATGGGAATAGCCAGTCGCTCCCATCCCCCTTTCGTTGTGGGTGGGCGGCTGCCGTCCCAGACGACGTTGGCTAGTCGAGAATCGTTGCATCGGCCCGCAACTGGCCGCTGACCTGGCACATCAGCTCGTAGCTTATGGTGCCGGCGGCTTGCGCCACCTGGTCGATCGGCAATCCGCTGCCCCAGCACTCCACCTCGTCCCCGACTTGCGCCTCGATCCCACGCAGATCCACCGTGACCAGGTCCATCGAAACCCGCCCGATCACCTGGCTGCGCTGACCATTGACCAGTATCGGTGTGCCATCGGGTGCGTGCCGCGGATAGCCATCACCATATCCGACGGACGCCAGTCCCACTGGCATCGTCTCGGGGGCCACGAAACGTCCTCCATAGCCGACAGGTTCGCCGCGCGGTACCCGGCGTACGGCCACCAGCACCGTCTTGAGGGACATGGCGGCCTGCAGGCGATACTGGGCCGCCTCACCAAAAATGAACGGGTTGCCGCCATAGAGCATGATGCCTGGACGGACCCAGTCGCCGCCCGTCGTGCTTGCGTTCAGCAGGGCCGCGGAATTGCACAGGCTCGTCTCGCCCGACCAATCCCCACCGACGCGGCAAAAGGTCTCAATTTGCTGCTGGGTAAACGAGCCATCCGGCTCGTCGGCCCGAGCAAAATGAGTCATTAGGCCGATCGTTCCCCCGACCGCCAAACACTCCGACAACCGAGCGCGCGCCGATGGCACCTGCTCGGGCATCAACCCCTCGCGATGCATCCCCGTGTCCACCTTGATCCACGCGCGAATGCGTCCGGCCGGCAAGGACGAGGCGTGGCGCTCGAGGAGATCAAGCTGCGCCATCTCGTGAAAGGCCAGATCGAGCGAACGAGCGCCCGCCGCCTCCAGTTCCTCGGCGGTCAGCGCCCCCTGAAGGACCAGAATCCGTTCGGACAACCCCGCTTCCCTCAGCACAATGCCTTCCCCCGGCGTCGCCACCGCCAGCCCGTCGCTCCGGGCCTTCGAGAATGCCCGCGCGGCCGTGAGAAGCCCGTGGCCGTAGCCGTCGGCCTTGACCGCGGCGAAGATCGACCGCGTACCAGCGGCTGCCCGGGCCACATCGAGGTTGTGGCGCATCGCCCGGGTATCGATCAGCAATCGCGCGCGCCGCATCACCGGTAGGCTTCCGGAACGCTCTCGGGGCTGATGAAGTCCTCGAAGCGGGTGTTCTGACCCCGGAAGGTCATCGGCACCGTGCCCACCGGACCGTTACGCTGCTTGCCGATGATGATCTCTGCCATGCCCTTTTTCTCGGTATCCGGCTCGTAGACCTCTTCCCGGTAGATGAACATGATGATGTCGGCGTCCTGCTCGATGGCGCCTGATTCGCGCAAATCCGACATTACCGGCCGCTTGTTGGGTCGTTGCTCGAGCGAGCGGTTGAGCTGAGAGAGAGCGATCACCGGCACGTTCAGTTCCTTGGCCACCGCCTTGAGCGAGCGAGAGATCTCCGAGATCTCGGTGGTCCGGTTTTCCTTGGAGCCCGGCACCTGCATCAACTGGAGGTAATCAACCACGATCAGGCCAAGGTCCTCCTCTCGCGCGAGCCGACGTGCCCGTGAACGCAGATCCGAGGGCGAGAGCGCAGGGGTATCGTCGATGAAGATCTTGGTCTGGCTCAACTGTCCTACCGCACCGGAAATACGGTGCCAGTCGCTGTCTTCGAGCCGACCGGTACGAACCTTGGTCTGATCGATACGCCCCAGGGAAGAGAGCATCCGCACGGCAAGCTGGTCGCCCGGCATTTCCATCGAAAACACCGCGACGGCTTTCTTGCTGTACAAGGCCACGTTCTCGGCAATGTTCATCGAAAATGTTGTCTTGCCCATCGACGGGCGGCCGGCGACGATCACCAGGTCACCCTTCTGCAGGCCGGTGGTCATCTCGTCGAGATCGCTGAACCCGGTGCTGATACCGGTCACCTCGCCCTTGTTCTCGTAGAGCTCGGCAATGCGGTCCATGGCCACGGTCAACAGATCCGTGATGCTCTGAAAACCTCGCCGGGTCCGGGACCCCTCGTCGGCGATGGCGAAGATCTGCTTTTCCGCCAGTTCCAGTACGTCGTAGGCTGTCTGCCCTTCGGTCTGGTAACTTTTGCGGGATATCTCGGTGCCGACCTCGATCAGTTGGCGCAGCAACGAGTGCTCCCGGATGATTTCAGCATAGGCGGAGATGTTCGCCGCACTGGGCACCGAGTCGACCAGGGCGCCCAGGTAATCATTCCCGCCGATATCCTCGAGCTTTTCCAGCGTCTTGAGGCGTTCGGAGACCACCATCGCGTCGAAGGGCTGGCTACGTTCAGCCAACTCGGCGATCACCTGGAATATCAGCCGATGGTCGTGGAAATAGAAATCCGGGGCGGTGAGTTTGTCACCCACCTGCTCGAAGGCGAGTGGATCGAGCATCAGCCCGCCGAGCACGGCCTGCTCGGCCTCCTGCGAGTGCGGTGGCACCCGCAAGGCCAACGGTGATCCAACCGTGGAATTTGCACTGCTACGGGGTTTGGGCTTATCGGAATCGTAGTCCGGGAGTGACATGAATTTCGTGTACCAGAAGGTGTGACGGCGCCGGGGCACATACGACCACGGTCGTCATGACCGCCGATTGGGAATCCCCGATGGAGGACTCGATGATACGCCCTGCGTCCGACGTTGACCACGCGGATCGAGGCCGGTTCCCCAATCCCGAAGCGCAACATTTTCTGTTTCCTGGGCGCAAAAGAAAGGCCCGCTCCTCAGCGGGAAGCGGGCCTTGGCGGACTGTCGGCGGATCTCACGGAGCGACTGGCGCTCGTGCTACCCCCACGACCGGATTACTGCTCCGGAACAACCACGACGTTGATCTCGACGTCGACTTCCGAGTGCAGGTGCAACTGGATCGGGAACTCACCCAATGCGCGGAGGGCACCTTCCGGCATCCTCACTTCACGCTTCTCCATCTCGACGCCGAAAGCATCGTTGACCGCGACCGCGATTTCGTCGGTACCAACAGAGCCGAATAGCTTGCCCTCGGCACCGGCCTTGACCGGAATGGTGACGCTTGCTTCTTCGCCGATCTTGTCGGCACGGGCCTGGGCGGCGGCCAGTTCGTCGGCGGCCTTCTTCTCGAGCTCGGCGCGACGCGCTTCGAACTCTTCCATGTTGGCCTTGGTGGCCGGCTTGGCCTTGCCGTACGGGATCAGGAAATTACGGGCGTAACCCGGGCGGACGCGGACCACGTCGCCCAGCGAGCCGAGGTTCTCGACCTTACTCAACAGAATTACTTGCATGGATATTGACTCCTAGACGCTCGGGACGGACGCGATCAGTGACGGTCGGTGTACGACAGCAGGGCCAGAAAGCGCGCACGCTTGATGGCAGTCTGCAACTGACGCTGATAACGGGCGTTGGTACCGGTCACACGGCTCGGCACGATCTTGCCGGTTTCGGTGACGTACTGACGCAGGGTGTCAATGTCCTTGTAGTCGATGTGCTTCACGCCCTCGGCGGTGAAACGGCAAAAACGCTTGCGACGGAAAAAACGGGCCATGGATCAAACCTCTTGAAACTTATTCGCTGGAGTCGTCGGACTTCTTGTCGTCGTCACGACGCTCTTCGCGCTTGTTGTCATCGTCACGACGGCGCGGACGGCGCTCGGCCTCGCGCTCCTGCATCATCGGGGAGGCTTCGGTGTAGGCCTCGTCGCAACGGATGGTCATGTGGCGCAGAACCGCGTCGTTGAACTTGAACGCTTCCTCGAGCTCGGCCAGGGCGTCCTGGTCGGTCTCGACGTTCAGCATGACGTAATGCGCCTTGACCAGTTTCTTGATCGGGTAGGCCAGTTGACGGCGACCCCAGTCCTCAAGGCGATGGACCGTGCCCTGCGCAGCTTCGATGATGCCGCGGTAGCGCTCGATCATGGCCGGGACTTGGTCGCTCTGGTCCGGATGGACCATGAAGACGATTTCGTAATGACGCATGGATCAAAACTCCTGTGGATTGAAGGCAGCCTGCCGCATGCGGAACGGTCAGGCAGGAGAAGCAAGCGGCGGATTTTACGGCCATCCAGCCACCACTTCAAGGGAAATCATCCGATTACCATCAATGCCTCGCCCCTTGTCGTTAAACCACACCCGGCATGCCCTACCCACCACGAGCGACGAACGATGCCAGCCCTGCGACAGCATTCATGATCGCCTTCCTCATTGCTGGCAGGGCTGCCCACCTGAGTGAATGGATGGCGTTGGCGGACTCGACGATGGTGATCACCGCCTTGCTCATACTGACCGGGGGCTATCCTCCCTGGGGCCATCGATCGGATGAGGGGCATTCCCGGAAAGATCACGGTATGCCTGGGCCCTCAGGCTAGGATCGTTGTTTCTGGCGATCGATGTCATCCGCGCGCTTTCGGCCAATAAATCGCCGCCTTGGCGGCAGCCACGATTGCTTGTGGCCGGCAGAACGCATTGGTAGCCGGTTACCGAGGCCTGCTGATACGCACCACTCACGTCTCCGGCATCGCTACCGATCTCGGCGTGTACCTGATGCGCCTGATCCGCCGCCGGACTTGGTCATGGCAAGGCTGGCTCTTGCTCACTCTACTCGGGGAGTATGTCTCCGGCGGCCGCATGGCGGTGTTCGCTCAGGAGCCGTTGGGGACCACCAACAACCTGCACATTCCGACCGCTGACACTGCCGCGATAGCCGTTCTTGACATCCTGGGTCAACGCCAGTGATTGCGGCCCCTCAACCACTGATCACGACAAAGGCGAGTGCGTAGGCACGTTCATCGCTGACCGACAAGTCGACAGACAAGCCGCCCATCCGCTCGAAATGGTCGCGTGCCTTGCCGCCGAGCAAAACGTTCGGGCGACCGAATTCGTCATGCCCGGTCTGAATATCGACCAGACGCAAGCCATCCCGTAACCCGGTGCCCAGGGCCTTGGCCACGGCCTCCTTGGTCGCAAAGCGCTTGGCAATCCAAGGGGCAGGGTTACGCTCCGGCAATCTTCCTCGCTCAACCGGACCCAAGACCCGTTCCACCAACCGCGCACCGTGACGGTCGAGTGCCGCTTCGATGCGCGCGATCTCGACCAGATCGGTGCCTATGCCAAGAATCATGGAAGTCGTGTCCGACCGCGACCGTTTCAGCCGGCGGAACGGCCGAAGCGGGCCGCGTGCATCAGCGTCTTCATCTCGCGCACGGCCGTCGGCAAACCGGAAAACACCGACTGGGCGATGATGGCGTGGCCGATATTGAGCTCTTCGATCTGCTCAATCGCCGAAATCGCCGCAACGTTGTGATAATGCAGCCCATGGCCGGCATTGACTGCCAGGCCAACGTCCGCGGCATCACGGGCACATTGGCGTATCAGTTCAAGCTGCTCGGCGACGGCGTGATCGTCGGTCGCATCGGCGTAGTGACCGGTGTGAATCTCAATCACCGGCGCCTCGCAGGCCACCGCCGCGTCGATTTGTCGCGGGTCCGCATCGACAAACAGAGACACGCGAATGCCGGCCTCTCCCATGCGATCACAGGCTGCATGTATGCGCTCGATCTGACCGGCCACGTCTAGGCCACCCTCGGTTGTGAGTTCCTCGCGGCGCTCGGGTACCAAGCAGACGTCGTGGGGTCGTAGCAGGCAGGCCAACTCGATCATCTCGTCGGTTGCCGCCATCTCGAGGTTCATGCGGGTCTGCAACACGTCGCGGAGGGTTGCCACGTCATGATCCTGGATGTGCCGACGATCTTCGCGCAGGTGCAAGGTGATGCTGTCGGCCCCCGACTGTTCCGCGAGCAAGGCGGCGTGCACCGGATCGGGGTAGCGCGTTCCCCGCGCCTGGCGCAAGGTGGCAACGTGATCGATATTCAGGCCGAGCAAGGGGTATTGGGCGGTGACGCGATTGGTCATGGTCTTCGAGTTCCGGAGTTTGTGTGAGCGTTGATGGGGTCGATGCCTGAAGTGGCGTCATCTGGATCAAACAGCCTATGTCTTGGAAACACCGCCTGCATTGGGGCCCCGAGCCGCATCCCTGGCGCCTGGCCAAAGTCTTCGCGAAAGAAAAGGTGCGGACCCGACATGCGGCGCCAGTAAGCGCTGCATCAGATCTCTAGCCCCACGGCGGTCGTCCGCCTCGGCCAGCGCCTCATCGCGAGCGATCGCCAGAAGTAGGCGGCCCGAAACGGCATTCGCCCCGTTGCCAGACACGATACCGCCTTGCTGACCGACGCGATATTGCCGTTCCGGCTCGATCGGTAGGCCGTCGGCCGCCTGTGCCCAGTCAATACCGGCACCCAGGTGTTCCAGCAGGCGACGCTCGAACCGACGCACCACCACGGAAACCGGCATCTCGGGCGAGTCGAGCATGGCCAGACTTTTCCAGTAATCGAGAAACAAGCCCGGCACAGGCTCTTCCGGACGCAGTGCCCGAAGAATGAGCTCGTGCAGGTAGAACCCCGCGGCAAGCGCCTGACCCTGCAGGAAACGCAGCCCCTCGACCGGTTCAGCCCCAGTCAATATGGGCCATCCCCCTCGCCCGGCCGTCTCCACCTCGAGACAGACGAAATTCGGCGGTCGGTGACTACCGCGCTTCTTGACTCGACGCCCACCGTTTTGACGAATCCGAACCCAGCCGCGGGTGTCAGTCAACCAGTCAAGCAGTAGGCCGTGTTCCTTGAACGGTCGGGCGTGGAGCAGAAAGCCACGCATGGGTCACCCCCCTTTGCCAACGGACTCGGTTGGCCTCATTCGGGCAACTGGTACCCGAGAGCAGCAACGGAGCGTTCATCGTCCGCCCAGTCGTCGGCCACCTTGACCCAGAGATCGAGCATGACGCGCTTAT
>JAWLFB010000134.1:0-3245 GCA_041685825.1 Guyparkeria sp.
ATCTTCCAGGCAATGGGCTTCCGCGTCGCCGAAGGCCCGGAGATCGAGGACGACTGGCACAACTTCACCGCGCTGAACATCCCCGAGAGCCACCCCGCCCGGGCGATGCACGACACGTTCTACTTTGACGCCAATCACCTGCTGCGCACCCACACCTCGCCGGTACAGATCCGCGCCATGCAGGAATCCAAGCCGCCGCTGAAGGTGATCGCCCCCGGCCGCGTCTACCGGTGCGACTCGGACATGACACACTCGCCGATGTTTCACCAGATCGAGGTGCTCTACCTCGACGAGAACGTGCGCTTCACCGACCTGCGCGCCACGCTCGAGACCTTCCTTGCCGCCCTGTTCGAGCGCGAGGACCTCCCCATCCGCCTGCGCCCGTCGTTCTTCCCCTTCACCGAGCCGTCGGCGGAAGTCGACATCCAGTGCGTCCACTGCGGCGGCGAGGGTTGCCGCGTGTGCAAGAAGACCGGCTGGATCGAGGTGCTGGGCGCCGGGATGGTCCACCCGAACGTGCTGCGCTCGGTGGATCTGGACCCGGCCGAGGTGAGCGGATTCGCCATCGGCATGGGCGTCGAGCGACTGGCGATGCTCCGTTACGGGGTCGACGACCTGCGCGCGTTCTTCGAAAACGACCTGCGCTTTCTGCGCCAATTCCAGTAGACCCGATTCCCGTCGAACCGGCATGACCGGCCGACTCACCGAATTTGTGCCCGGCCGCCCGCGTCACCGAGGCGGCCGACCGGACCAAGGCCCGAGGACCTGACACCCGATGCTTTTCTCCGAGAACTGGCTGAGAACCTGGATTGACCCGCAGGTCGACACCGAGGAGCTTGCCCACCGCCTGACCATGGCCGGCCTCGAGGTCGATGCCATCGAGCCCGCCGCCCCGGCCTTCGACAACGTCGTCGTCGCCGAGGTCAAGACCGTGCGTCCGCACCCGGACGCCGACAAGCTGCGCGTCACCGAGGTGTTCGACGGCGAGACCACCTGGCAGGTCGTCTGCGGCGCGCCTAACGTCCGCGAAGGGCTACGCGCCCCGCTCGCCCGGGTGGGCGCCACCCTTCCCGGCGGCATGAAGATCAAGAAGGCGAAGCTCCGCGGCGAGCCGTCCCACGGCATGCTCTGCGGCGCCGACGAAGTGGGCCTGACAAGCTCCCGCGACGGCCTGCTCGAACTGCCAGACGATGCGCCAGTGGGTGCGAACCTGCGCGAGTGGCTGGATCTCGACGATGCCGTGATCGAACTCGGAATCACCCCCAACCGCGGTGACGTGCTCTCGATCGCCGGGCTGGCCCAGGAATGCAGCGCGCTGTTCGACGCGACGCTTAGCGCACCGGACACCCAGACGCCCGCGGCAACAATCGACTCGACCCGCGCGGCGGCGATCGAGGCTGCCGACGCGTGCCCGGTCTACCTCACCCAGGTAATCGACGAGATCCCGGCGCGCGATGACACCGACATGCTGATCGCCGAGCGGCTGCGCCGTGCCGGCGTCTCGACGGTCGAACCAATCGTCGATCTCTTGAACTACGTCATGCTCGAGACCGGTCAGCCGATGCACGCCTTCGACGGCGATAAGATCAACGGCGACATCCACGTGCGCTGGGCCAAGGCCGGCGAGAAAATGGTGGGGCTCAACGAGCAGGAACTGGCCCTTGAAGACGACTGCCTGGTGGTGGCCGATGCCGCCAACCCGATCGCGCTTGCCGGCATTATCGGCAGCGCGCCCTCGGGTGTTTCCGCCGAGACCCGTCGCATCGTGCTGGAATCGGCGCACTTCACCCCCGCAGCGGTCGCCGGCCGGGCGCGGCGCTTCGGTCTGACCACCGATGCCGCGTTCCGCTTCGAGCGCGGTGTCGACCCGAGCCTGCCGCGCCAGGCGATCGACCGGGCCGCCCAGTTGATCACCGAAATGCTCGGCGGCAAGGTCGGCCCCGTGATCGAGGCAAGCGGGCGTCGCGAGTTGACCGTCCCGACCGCGATCACGCTTGACATGGAATGGGCCGAGAGACGCCTCGGCCTGCCGGTGGCAACCGAGCGCGCCGCCGACCTGCTCACCCGACTAGGCTGCGATGTCACTGGTGGTGCCGTCGTACTCTCCGTGGTGCCGCCGACGCGCCGCTTCGATCTAGCCATCCCCGAGGACCTGCTCGAGGAACTCGCGCGCTTGATCGGGTACGACAATTTCCGTGCGCCGATCACGCGCATGACCCCGGAGATCGGCCTGCCCGCGGCGACCACCAACACCACCACCCGCATCGGTGACCTGATGGCCGACCGCGGCTACTTCGAGGCGATCACCTACAGCTTCGTCGACCGCGATCTGGATGCAGTGATCACCCCGGGCAGCACGGCCATCGAGCTGGCGAACCCGATCGCCTCGCAAATGGCGGTGATGCGCCAGAGCCTCTGGCCGGGTCTGCTCGAAGCCGTCGCCCACAACCAAAAACGTCAGCAACCCACGATCCGTCTTTTCGAGACCGGACACCGCTTCGCCGGTTCGACCGCCGAGGCGGCGCGCGAGTCGGGCGAGATGGCCTTCGTCGCCGCCGGCCATGCCGCCCCGGAGCAATGGGGACAGGCCACGCGCCCCGTCGACTTCTACGACCTCAAGGGTGACCTCGAGGGTCTGCTCGAGGGGGTCGGCTTGGGTGACGCGCTGTCCTTCCGTACCGGCGCGCACCCGGCCCTGCACCCCGGTCAAGCCGCCGAGGTGCTGATCGATGGCCAGATGGTCGGCGAGATCGGCGCGCTGCACCCGGACACACTCAAGGCCTTCGACCTGAAGGGACCAGTGTTCGTCGCCCGTCTGGCACTTGCCGGCATCGGCGAGCGTCCGCTGCCGCAGAGCGCGCCGCTGTCGAAGTTTCCGCGCATCCGCCGGGATCTCGCGCTGGTCACCCCGACCACCCTTGCCTTCGATGAACTGGCCGCGGCCATCCGCGCCGCCGGCGGAGCTTTCCTACGCGGTGTCGAGCCCTTCGACCGCTACGTAGGTGAGGGCGTGGCCGACGGCCGGCAGTCGCTTGCGGTGAAGCTCGTTTTCCAGAATGACGAGCGCACCCTCACCGACGACGAAATTACCGATACAATCAACCACATACTCGAGAACCTCCGCCAGCACGATGTCGAGCTGCGCGGTTGACTTGAACCCGGGAACCGATTTACATGGCTCTTACGAAAGCGGATCTGGTAGAAACGCTGCACAACGAACTTGGCCTCAACAAGCGTGAGGCGAA
>JAWLFB010000048.1:0-13429 GCA_041685825.1 Guyparkeria sp.
GCCGAGAAGTTTCTCGAGGTAGTGGGTCACATCACCAACGCGCATCCCGAGTACCGCCATCCGCTGATGGTCGAGCGTGAAGTCAAGCGCGTTCTGATGATCGTGGTGACCACGGATCGTGGGCTGTGCGGCGGGCTGAACGTCAACCTGCTAAAGCGCACGGCCGACAAGATTCGGGAATACGAGAAGAATGGTGTCGATGTCGATGTCATTCCCGTCGGCAGCAAGGGGCGGGCTTTCTTTCGCCGGTACGGGGGCAACATCCTGACCTCCGTCACCGGTCTGGGTGACAAGCCGAACTACGCTTCCATGCGCAAGGCGATCAACGCCGCGCTTGCCGCCTTCGAGAAGGGCGACGTGGATCGTATCGATCTGGCGCACAACGGGTTCGTGAACTCGATGACGCAGGAGCCGTCCGTCGAGCAGATCGCACCTTTGCAGTACCAGGAGGACGAAAGCCTCAAGCATCACTGGGACTACCTCTACGAGCCCGACTCGCAGATTGTCCTGGATGCGGTCCTCAAGCGGTACCTGACCGGTCAGATCGTGTCGGCCACCATCGAGAACGTGGCTTGCGAAATGGCGGCCCGTCGGATCGCGATGAAGAACGCATCCGACAACGCCAACGACATGATCACGGACCTCAAGCAGCAGTACAACAAGGCGCGTCAGGCGGCGATCACTCAAGAGATCTCCGAGATCGTGTCCGGCGCGGCCGCCGTGTGACGACGGCACCAACCCATTTTTCGAATTGAAAGAGGAACACACATGAGTTCTGGAAAAATTGTCGAGATCATCGGGGCGGTGATCGACGTCGAATTTCCGCATGACCAGGTGCCTTCCGTCTACGACGCGCTGCGTGTCGACGAGAACGGTCTGGTGATCGAGGTTCAACAGCAGATCGGTGACGGCATCGTTCGTGGCATCGCCATGGGCACCTCCGACGGCCTCAAGCGCGGTCTGCCCGTGTCCAACACCGGCAAGCCGATTTCGGTTCCGGTTGGCAAGGGCACCTTGGGTCGCATCATGGACGTCCTCGGTGAGCCGATCGACGAGGCCGGCGCGGTGGAAACGGACGAGAAGTGGTCGATTCACCGCAAGGCACCGACGTTCGACGAGCAGGCGGCCGGTACCGAACTGCTGGAGACGGGAGTCAAGGTCATTGACCTGCTCTGCCCGTTCGCCAAGGGCGGCAAGGTCGGCTTGTTCGGCGGCGCCGGTGTCGGCAAGACGGTCAACATGATGGAGCTGATCCGCAACATTGCCGTCGAGCACAGCGGTTACTCGGTATTCGCCGGCGTGGGCGAGCGTACCCGGGAAGGGAACGACTTCTACCACGAGATGAAGGACTCCAACGTCCTCGATAAGGTGGCCTTGGTTTACGGGCAGATGAACGAGCCGCCAGGAAACCGTCTGCGCGTCGCGCTGACTGGCTTGACCATGGCGGAGTTCTTCCGCGACGAGGGCCGTGACGTGCTGATGTTCATCGACAACATCTATCGTTACACTTTGGCAGGCACCGAGGTTTCCGCACTGCTGGGTCGTATGCCGGCCGCGGTGGGTTACCAGCCCACGCTGGCCGAGGAAATGGGCGTTCTCCAAGAGCGCATCACCTCGACCAAGACGGGTTCGATCACTTCCGTCCAGGCGGTCTACGTACCGGCTGACGACCTGACCGACCCTGCTCCGGCAACCACGTTTGCCCACCTTGACGCGACCGTCGTTTTGGCACGTGACATCGCCGCCATGGGTATCTACCCGGCGATCGATCCGCTGGATTCCACCAGTCGTCAGCTCGACCCGCAGGTCGTTGGTGAAGAGCACTACAACACCGCCCGCGGCGTGCAGAACACCCTGCAGCGCTACAAGGAGTTGAAGGACATCATCGCCATCCTCGGGATGGACGAGCTGTCCGACGACGACAAGGCCGTGGTCTCGCGGGCTCGTAAGATCCAGCGCTTCATGTCGCAGCCGTTCTTCGTTGCCGAGGTCTTCACCGGCGCTCCGGGCCGCTACGTGCCGCTCAAGGAGACGATTCGCGCGTTCAAGGGCATCGTGGCCGGCGAATACGACCACCTGCCGGAGCAGGCGTTCTACATGGTTGGCACTATCGACGAAGCCGTCGAGAAGGCCAACAAGATGGCTGAGAAGGCCTGATAACGGAGGTCGACAATGGCTATGACTACCCGAGTCGACATCGTCAGCATGGAAAAGCCGATCTTCACCGGGAAGGCGACGTTCGTCACCATCCCGACCGAAGCCGGCGAAATGGGCGTTACCGCCCGCCACGCGCAGACGTTGTCGGTACTGCGCCCGGGCGAAGTCCGGGTGCATCAGGACGACGGCTCGATCGTGCGCTATTTCGTCGGTTTCGGGGTGGTCGAAGTCCAGCCCCACGTGGTCAGCATCATCGCTGACTGGGCGCTGACGGAAGAGGACGCGAAAGACCTGGATCCGAATGAACTCGAAGCCCGTATGGGTGAAGAGGAGGATTACGTTCACGAGTACGAGCAGCGCGGGCAGCTCGACTTCACCTCGGCTGAGATGATCATGGTGGAGGGAGAAGAGCGCCTCAAGTGGATCAAGTCCATGCGTGCCCAGAAGGGCCGTCACTGAGCGGTATTCGCAAATCAATGACGGAAAAGGGGCCTTCGGGCTCCTTTCTTTTTTGTGGCCGGCGTTGGTGACGCTGGCCGAAAGAGACGTTGAGGACAAGACAATGAACAGGCAGTCACGCTCGCAGCTCCACGTCGTGGTGCTGGCCGCCGGTAAGGGAACACGCATGCGCTCAAGCCGGCCCAAGGTGCTGCACGAGATCGCCGGGCGCTCAATGCTCGCCCATTGCCTTGCAACGGCCGCGGCGCTCGATCCTGCCACGATTCGCGTGGTTATCGGCCACCAGGGCGAGGCAGTACGCGCGTCGCAGGCCCACTGCAACGTGGAGTGGGTATGGCAACGCGAACAGAACGGCACCGGCCACGCAGTTCAGCACGGGATTGAGGGGCTGAAGGCACGGCCCGACGACCGCGTACTTGTTTTGTACGCCGACGTGCCGCTACTCGGTGCCGACTTGCTCGGACGTCTGACCGGGGCGTATGCGGTCGTCTCGCTGCTGACCGTGCACATGGACGACCCGACCGGCTACGGCCGCATCCTGCGTGACGACACGGGACGTGTAATGCGTATCGTCGAGCAGAAGGATGCCAGCGAGGCGGAACGCCAGGTCCGCGAGGTCAACACCGGCATCCTGATGGCGCGCTATGGTGACCTGGTTACTTGGCTCGACCGGCTCGGATCCAGCAACGCGCAGGGCGAGCTCTATCTGACCGACATCATCGAGATGGCCGCGGCCGAGGACAAGGCCGTCGAGGCGGTCATTGCCGAGGATGCCTGGGCGGTGACCGGGGTCAACGATCGACTCGCCTTGTCTCGCCTCGAGCGGGTCTACCAGCAGCGCGGGGCCGAGGCGCTGGCACTGGCTGGTACTACCCTTGCCGACACGGCGCGCATCGACGTCCGGGGCTCACTCGACTGTGGACGAGATGTCTCAATCGACGTGGGTTGCGTGTTCGAGGGCACTGTGCGGCTCGGTGACAACGTCCGCATCGGGCCGCACTGCGTCCTGCGCGACTGCGAGATAGGTCCCGGGTCGACGGTCGAGGCGTTCAGTCACATCGACGGGGTGGTCACCGCGGGCGACAACGCGATCGGCCCCTATGCCCGGTTGCGCCCGGGAGCAGCGCTTGATTCGTCGGCTAAGATCGGAAACTTCGTCGAGGTCAAGGCGGCCCGTATCGGTGAGCGCTCCAAGGTTAACCACCTGTCGTACGTGGGCGATGCCCGGGTCGGCGATGACAGTAACCTCGGCGCGGGTACCATTACCTGCAACTATGACGGCGCGAACAAGCATCACACCGAGATCGGTGATCGGGTATTCGTCGGCTCCGCGACGCAACTGGTAGCGCCGGTCAGCGTGGGCAATGACGCGACCATCGGGGCCGGTTCGACGATCACCCGTAACGTCGGTGAGGGGCAGCTGGCCGTGGCGCGCGTCCGTCAATCCGTGATTGATGGCTGGCAGCGTCCGCGCAAGAAGAGAGATTAACTGCCTGTTGAGTCGTCGGGAAGGAACCGGCCGAGCACGTCGTTGAGAAAACGCAGGCCACGCTCGGTCGGCCGGATGGTCTGGATGTCCCAGTCGATCAGGCCATCTTCCTCCAGCCCGCGCAGCGTCTTGGAGACCACAGCGATGGGCATGCCCGTGCGTTCCTGAAACAGGCCCACAGGGAACCCTTCGGTCAGCCTCAGGGCATTGAGCATAAATTCGAACGGGATATCCCGGCGCCTGATGTCGTGGGCGTCGATGTTCTCCGGCCGGCCCACGAGTTCGAGATACCGATTGGGGTGGGGACTGCGCAGACGTCGTTCGATGCGGTTTTCCGCCGGAATCGTCAGCTTGCCGTGTGCGCCGGCACCTAGCCCCAGGTAGTCGCCGAACTGCCAGTAGTTGAGATTGTGCTGGCAGGCGTGGTCCGGCTGGGCGAACGCCGAAATCTCGTAGTGCACATAATCGGCATCGAGCAGACGCTGGGCGCCCGCCTCACCGATTCGGTCGAGGGTCGCCTCCGGCGGTAGCGCTGGTGGGCTGAACGCGAACGCCGTGTTGGGTTCGATGGTCAGCTGGTACCAAGACAGGTGCGGCGGTTCGAGCGAGATCGCGGTGGCGATATCCGTCAGACCGTCGTCTTCCGTCTGCCCGGGCAGGCCGTGCATCAGGTCGATATTGAAGCTGTCGAGCCCGGCGTCGTGCGCCGCCTCGATGGTGCGCCAGGCCGCGCGTCGGTCGTGGATGCGTCCAAGGCGCTTGAGCGATTCGTCGTTGAAGCTCTGCACGCCGATCGAGACGCGGTTGAAACCGATGGCGCGGTACTCGGCCAGCCTTGATGCCATGTCGGTGCCGGGGTTGACCTCGAGGGTCACCTCGCGGGTGAAACGCAGGTCGAGCAGCGCGCGCAGGCCCGACATCAGCCGGTCGAGCGCATTCGGGGAGAACAGGCTGGGCGTGCCGCCGCCGAGGAAGATCGTCTCGATCGGCCGCCCCCAGATCAGTGGCAGCTCGGGCTCGAGGTCGCGCAGCAGCGCGTCGACGTACTCGTCCTCGGGCAGGTCCCTGCCCTTGAGCCCGTGCGAGTTGAAGTCGCAGTAGGGGCATTTCTCCACGCACCACGGCAGGTGGACGTAGAGCGAGAGCGGCGGGTTGTCGGTGAACTGCAACAGGCTCATGAGTGGCTCAAGCGGGGTTGATGTCGAGGGCGGCCAACTGCTCGATCAGCTGCTTCAGGGCGCGGGCGCGATGACTGACCCGGTGCTTGTCGTCCGGGTCCATCTCGCCGACGCTCATGCCGTGTTCCAGCGAGAAGAACAGCGGGTCGTAGCCGAAACCGCGCGAACCGCGCGGGGCATCGAGCACCTCGCCTTCCCAGGTGCCCTCGACGACGATCGGGGCATCGTCCTCGGCATTGCGGACGAAGGCCAGAGCACAGACGAAGCGCGCGCTGCGCGGCGCATCCGGGCGACGATCGAGTTCGTCAACCAGTTTCTTGTTGTTCTCGGCATCGGTCGCCTCCTCGCCGGCAAAGCGCGAGGAGAAGATGCCCGGTCGGCCATCGAGGGCATCGACCACCAGCCCGGAATCGTCACCGATCGCCGGGTGGCCGGTGAGCGCGGCGCTATGGCGAGCCTTGATCAGGGCATTACCGCCGAAGCTGTCGGCATCCTCGATTGGGGATGAGACCTTCCAGCCGCGCTGTGAGACGAAGCGTAGCCGCGTCAGCGTGGGGTGGCTCTCGGCCAGTACCCGACGCATTTCCTCAAACTCGGCCATCTTGCCGTCGTTGTTGGTCGCCATCAAAATGTCTCTCATTCGGGTGTCCCAGTAGTTTGATGCAGGCAGCGAGGATACCCTCTCCCGGTCACTCCTGCAGTGTCGCGGGCATCGCCGGGCGAGCGGGTGGTTGCCAAAGCGGGCAGGATCCGCTATATTGCCGCGCTTTGTGTGGAACCGAGCGGATTAGCGAAAGGGGCGTCCATGAAAATTCTGTCTTCTCTCAAGTCAGCCAAGAAGCGACACAAGGACTGCCAAGTCGTTCGTCGTCGCGGCAAGGTTTACGTCATCAACAAGACCAACCCGCGCTTCAAGGCCCGTCAGCGCTAAGTCGCCTGCCGGATTGATGCGTGACACAAGGCCCCGCCCCGGCGGGGCCTTGTCGTGTCCGGGTCTTGAAAATCCCCGCGGTCGACCTACATCAAAGGCATGAACACGGCATTGGCCCGTCATTGAACATCGAAGGGAGGTGTTGAATATGGCTATTGTGCGTTACAAGCCGGAAGGTCAGACCCGCAATCAACCGTGGGGTATGCTGGACCAGCTCTATCGCGAGATGAATTCGCTTTTCGAGCCGAGTCTCGATGAGGGACGTGACGAGGGCAAGCTCGAGATCGCGGACTGGGCGCCGGCGGTCGACATCAAGGACAACGAGAACGCCTTTGAACTGCACGTCGACCTGCCGGGCATCGACCCGAAGAGGGTCGAAGTGACGGCCGACAACGGCGTGCTCGAGATCAAAGGCGAGCGCAACTCGGAACTGAAAAAATCGCAGGAGGGCTTTGCGCGGATCGAGCGTCATTTCGGACGCTTCTATCGCCGCTTCACCCTGCCCGAGCAGGTGGATGCCGATGGCATCAAGGCGAGTTCCGAGCACGGCGTGCTCACGGTGACCATCCCCAAGGCGGAGACCTCCAAGCCGCGGCGCATCGAGGTGAGCTGATCCGGTTCGGCCGCCGGCCGCGGATGCGCGCGAAAAGCCCGGTTGCCCCGGGCTTTTCCTCATTGGGCCATCCCGGCTCGCCGGCGTGCCGAAAGCCTGACCGACGGCCGGGTTTTCGAGACGCCGATTACACGGCACACAGAACATCACTCGGAGGAGTGCAGGCGTGAAATATCACGACTACTACGCAACCCTGGGCGTGGCACGCAATGCCTCGCAGGACGAGATCAAGCGCGCCTACCGCAAGCTTGCGCAGAAATACCATCCGGATCGCAACAAGGGCGAGGGTGCCGAGGACAAGTTCAAGGAAATCAACGAGGCCTACGAGGTGCTCGGCGATGCCCAGAAGCGCGCACGGTACGACGCACTCGGTTCAGGCTACCACCATGGCGACGAGTTCGGTGCCGGCCCCGGTGGCCCGGGTGGGCCCGGTGGTTTTGGTGGTGGTTTCGGCGGCGACGACTTCGCGGCCGGCGGCTTTTCCGATTTCTTCTCGCAGTTCTTCGGCGGCGGTTTCGGTGGCCCCGGTGGCCCGGGCGGCGCCGGTCAGGGCCGCAGCGTGCGCGGCCAGGACGTCGAGGCAGAGGCGCCGGTGCCGTTGTCGCTGCTGGTCACAGGTGGGGGCCACACCATCCGGGTCTCCGATGGACGCGGCGGTGCGCGCTCGCTGAAGGTCAACGTCCCGGCGGGGTCGGCCCCCGGGCGTCGCATTCGACTAACCGGCCAAGGCCAGCCGAGCCCGATGGGCGGCTCGCCTGGGGATCTCTACCTGGTGCTGACCCTGCGCGAGGAGGATCGCGACCGGGTCGATGGCAACAACATCGTCCAGGATTTGCCGATCACGCCCTGGGAGGCGGCCCTGGGCGCCAAGGTGCCGGTTACCCTGCCCGATGGCAAGCGCATCAACATGAGCGTGCCCGCCGGGTCGCAATCCGGGCGCAAGCTGCGCATTCCCAAGCGTGGCTTCGCCGGCGGTGACCTGATGCTGGTCCTGATGATCCACACCCCGCCGGCCAAGACCGACGAGGCGCGCGAGTTCTACGAGGAAATGCGCACCTCGATGCCTTTCGATCCCCGATAACGGCACTTGGGTCAACTGGACGGCTCATAAGCGTCTAAGCTCCTCGGCAGAGGTGCCGACTCGGTGCCTCGTCCTTGTCTCGCGCAAGCAACCCGGAGGAGTCACCGATGACCGCGCACGCCTTGAGCCAACTCCACGAATCGCAGGGCCAGAGTCTCTGGCTGGACAACCTTTCCCGCGCCCTGTTGACGGACGAGGGCCTGCCGCGGCTGATCCGCGATTACGGCATCCGCGGGGTGACCTCCAACCCTTCGATCTTCAAGAAGGCGATCGTCGGTAGCGACCTCTACACCGAGGACATCGCCGCAGGCAAGCGCCAGTACTCGGACGTCGAGTCGGTCTACGAGCACCTGGTCGTCACTGACATCCAGCGCGCCTGCGACCTGCTGCGACCGGTCTGGGACCAATCGCACGGCGAGGACGGCTGGGTGTCCTGGGAGGAATCGCCCGGGATCGCCCATGACGCCGAGGCCTCGGTGCACGCCGCCCATCGCCTGCGAGAACTGGTCGATCGGCCCAATGTGCTGATCAAGGTGCCCGGCACGGTCGAGGGCATCGAGGCCTTCGAGCGCCTGATCGGCGAGGGCGTGAGCGTCAACGTCACCCTCTTGTTCTCGCTCGACCAGGTTCAGCGTGTATTCGCTGCCTATCGACGCGGCATCGAGCAACTGGAGAAAAGCGGTGGCAAGCCCGCCGAGGTGCGTGCGGTTGCCAGCCTGTTCATGAGCCGGGTCGACACGTTAGTCGACAAGCAGCTCGATGCCATCGGCGGCGAGCGTGCCGAGGCCCTCAAGGGCCGCGCGGCCCTGGCGCTGGCCGGCATGGCCTACGCGCACTTCCGAGAGGTGTTCGAGGATGAGTCGTTCGACCGCTTCGAGCAGGAAGGCGCTTGGCCGCAGTACCTGCTCTGGGCGAGCACCGGCACCAAGAACCCGGCCTACTCGGACCTGCTCTACGTCGAGAACCTGATCGCCCCGCGCACCATCAACACGCTGCCGGACGCGACGCTCGAGGCCTTTGCCGACCACGGCCGGATTGCCTCCCTGTTGAAGCCGCGTCTCGACGAGGATCGCGAGGTCTGGGCCGAGCTGGCCGAGGTGGGCATCGACATGGAC
Organism: Guyparkeria sp.; assembly: GCA_041685825.1. GTDB lineage: Bacteria > Pseudomonadota > Gammaproteobacteria > Halothiobacillales > Halothiobacillaceae > Guyparkeria. The sequence goes on from JAWLFB010000048.1 coordinate 9,024, forward strand.
GGCGCGGTACGCGACCAGTTGCTCGACGAGGGGCTGGAACAGTTCCAGACCGCCTTCGACGACTTGCTCGCCGCCATCGATCAGGCCTAAGGCACCCCCAATTAGTCGGCAGCGCGGTTCATCCACCACATCCGCAGGCGCACGCCCCAGGGGCTGGTCAGGCCGGTGGTCGAGTGGGCCACCCGGCCGGTCTGGTCGAAGAACAGGAAGGTGGGCGTGACGTTCACGCCCAGGCTGGCGGCGATGCGCCCGTCGGGGTCGTTGATCACCGGCAGTTTTTCCAAATCGTTTTCCCGCATGTGGGCACGCACCGTGTCCGCATCGCCCGACTGCATGGCCACGGTGATCACGCGATGGTCGTCGACCAGGTCGACCAGCCAGGGCATCTCCAGGTCGCAGTAACCGCACCAGGTGGCCCAGAAGACCACCACGGTGGGCTCGTCCGCCGGCCCGCCGAGGGTCAGTTGTTCGCCATCGATGGTTTCTGCCGCCATGCCGGGGATCTCGCCATCGGGCAGGTCCGGTCCCAGCCACGTCTGCACGGCCAGCAGTGCGGCGACGAACACCAGGCCTTCAAGGGTCCAGCGTGCCCAGCGTGGCAGGCGGCGTTTCGGCCTTGACGGCGGGGTGTCACCGGGGTCATTGCCCGCGTCGTTGTTTGGGTCAGTGCCCTTTTTGGTCGGGTCGTCTGGCATGTGGCGGTCTCGAAGGTAGTCGGTGAAAGGTTGCAGATGATGGTGCCGGCGCGCCGAGTCATGGCGCGCCCGGACAGCGGTATCGGCTAGGTGCCGATCTTCCCTGATAAACTGCGCCCATGAACGCCCCATCATCCAACCAGCGCATTCTCGTCGGCGTGTCCGGCGGCATCGCGGCCTACAAGGCCGTGGTGCTGGTGCGCCGCCTGATAGAGGCCGGCTGCGAGGTGCGCGTGGTGATGACCGAGGCGGCAACCCGCTTCGTCGCGCCGCTCTCCTTCCAGGCGGTCAGCGGTCACCCGGTGCGCACCACCCTGCTGGATGCCGAAGCCGAATCGGGCATGGATCATATCGCGTTGGCCCGCTGGGCCGATGCCGTGGTGGTCGCCCCGGCGAGCGCGGACCTGATGGCCCGGCTGGCGAACGGGTTGGCCGACGATCTGCTGACTACCCTTTGTCTCGCCACGGACGCACCGGTTCACCTGGCCCCCGCCATGAACCGGCAGATGTGGGCCCACCCAGCGACCCAGGCCAATCATGCTCGCTTGATCGAGCACGGCGTGACTTTGTTGGGCCCGGCGGCGGGTGCCCAGGCCTGCGGCGAGACCGGCGAAGGCCGCATGCTCGAGCCTGACGCGATTGTTGATGCCCTGCTGGCCAACGACCAGCAGGATCTGGCCGGACGGCACGTCGTGGTCACTGCGGCCGGCACCCGCGAGCCCATCGACCCGGTACGCTTCATTGCCAATCGCTCCTCCGGGCGCATGGGATTCGCCCTCGCTGACGATGCGGCCCGCCGGGGCGCGGTCGTGACTCTGGTCGCCGGGCCTTCGACCCTGCCCACACCGGCGCGCGTGGAGCGGATCGACGTGGAAACCGCGCAACAGATGCAGACGGCCGTGGAATCGATCGGCGTGACGGATATCTTCGTCGGGGCAGCGGCCGTGGCCGACTTCCGCTTGGCGGCGCCCGTCGACCACAAGCTCAAGAAAAGCGGCGAGACCCTGAGCCTGGAACTGGTGCCCAACCCGGACATCATCCGCGGTGTTGCGGAACGCAGCGGCCGGCCATTCGTCATCGGGTTTGCCGCCGAGACGGACCATGTGCGCGAATACGCGGCCGCCAAGCGCGTGGCCAAAGGCATGGACCTGATCTGTGCCAACGAGGTCGGCCCGGGCAAGGGCTTCGATCGCCCCGACAACGCTCTGCTGCTCCTGTGGGAGGGCGGCGAGCGCGAACTGGCGCAAGCCGACAAGCGGCATCTCGCCGGCGAGATATTCGACACCTATCACCAGATCACACAGGATCGAGACGATGCATCGAGTTGAGGTCAAATGGCTCGACCCCCGACTGGGCAACGAGATACCGCGCCCGGATTACGCCACCGATGGCTCGGCAGGTCTCGACCTGCGTGCCTGCCTGGACGAGCCGCTGACGCTCGCCCCCGGCCAGACCGAGCTGGTGCCAACCGGCATGGCGATCCACCTGGGTGACCCGGAGCTGGCCGCCATGATCCTGCCGCGCTCGGGACTGGGCCACAAGCACGGCATCGTGCTGGGCAACCTGGTGGGGCTGATCGACTCCGACTATCAGGGACAGATGTTCGTCTCGATGTGGAACCGCGGCGAAAGCGCGTTCACCGTCGAGGTCGGCGAGCGGATCGCCCAACTGGTGGTCGTGCCCGTGGTGCAGGTCGCCTTTGAGGCGGTCGACGAGTTCGGCGAGACCGAGCGCGGTACCGGCGGCTTCGGCCACACCGGTCGGTCCTGAGCTCTTCGGCACGGCCGGGCGCGCTGAGCCGCGCCCGACGTTGCACCGCCGGTTCCGAATGCCCGTTTTCCCTCAATTCGCACACAGAGATTCCGACATGCCCCGATTCGACCCCGCCCTGACCGCCGACGTGCTGATGGAGGCGCTGCCCTATATCCAGCGCCTGTTCGACAAGACCGTGGTGATCAAGTTTGGCGGTAACGCCATGGTCGACGAGGAGCTCAAGGACGCCTTTGCCCGCAACATCGTGCTCTTGAAGCAGGTGGGCGTGAACCCGGTGATCGTCCACGGCGGCGGGCCGCAGATCAACGAGGTACTCAAGCGACTGGGCAAGGAAGGCGAATTCGTCGACGGCATGCGGGTGACCGACCGCGAGACCATGGACGTGGTCCAGATGGTGCTCGGCGGGCTGGTCAACAAGGACATCGTCGCCCTGATCAATCGTCACGGTGGCCGGGCCGTGGGCCTGACGGGGCGGGACGCCGGGCTGCTCCGGGCGCGCAAGCTCAAGGTGACGCGCAAGAACCCCGAGTTCGACGAGCCGGAAATCATCGACCTGGGTCACGTCGGCGAGGTGGCCTCGATCGACGCCGGCATCCTGCGCACTCTGGATGCCTCGGACGTCATCCCGGTGATCGCGCCGATCGGCGTGGGCGAGGACGGCGAGGCCTACAACATCAACGCCGACGTGGTGGCGAGCAAGGTCGCCCAGGTGCTGGAGGCAGAGAAGCTTTTGCTGCTGACCAACATCGCCGGGGTGCTGGATACCGAAGGCAAGCTCTTGACCGGGCTGACCGCGGGCGATGTCGAGGCCCTGATCGAGGACGGCACTATCTACGGTGGCATGCTGCCCAAGATCAATTTCGCGCTCGATGCGGTGCGCGGCGGGGTCAGGACGGTGCAGATCATCGACGGGCGCGTGCCGCACGCGGTGCTGCTCGAATTGCTCACCGACCAAGGGGTCGGCACGCTGATCCGGGGTTAATTCGGTAAGGGTGATTCGAGGTCAGTCCGTTTGGACGGCCAAGGTTAGCCGTCCGATCTGAGCTCGCGCAGCCGCTGCAGGTCGGTCTCGAACTGCTCGACTAGTGTGTTGCGCTCGGCGCGCACCTCGATCACGGCCTGTTTCATCCGTTCGAGATCACGCGCATACGCCGGATCGTCGTGCCCGGCGTCGATGTTCGTCTGCATCCGCTCGATCGAGCCTTCCATTTGCGCAATGCGGCCGTCCATCCGGTCGAGGCGCTGGTCCCGCGCCTGCTTCAGGTCTGCCTCGCTGCCGTAGAGCGAAAGCAGGATGCGATCCTGTTCGGCCTGTGTCTGTGCCTCGTGGGCGGCGTTCTCCGCGGCCCGCTGTTTGGCGGCCTCGCGCGCCTTTTCCTCGGCCGTCTTGCGTGGGGCAACCTCGCGGACGACCGTTCCGGTGTGCGGGTCGATCACCTGGTAGCCGTTGGCGGCGGCGCCGGAAGGCAAGGTGTCGGTCAACTGCACATTGCCGTCGTCGTTAGTCCAGCGATAGGTGACGTCGGCGGCCTGGGCCACCTGCTGGGCCGCCTGCAAGGCAAGGCCTAGAAGCAGGGCGAGCGCGAGACCGGCCAGAGTGGCGCGATGACGGACCTGCATGGTGATCTCCTTGTGTCCAAGATGGCTACGACCTGCCTGGTCGCAGGGTCAGAAAGTGACAATACTCCCTGACCGTAGGGACCACGGCAGGGGTAGGTGTTCACTTGAACACTTGTGCAAGCACGATGCCAGTTGGCCAAGGTGGCGGGCCATACTGGTGGGCCAGGCTCATGGGCCTGGCCGGATGCTCCGGGCCGGAAATCAGTCCTGACGGCGCGTCGCCAGTCCCAGCGCCACCCACAGTCCGGACAGTGCCATGCTCAGTCCGACGAACCAGAAGCCGGCCTCGATGCCACCGGTAAGCGTCGCCACCAGCCC
>JAWLFB010000135.1:0-3182 GCA_041685825.1 Guyparkeria sp.
AAGTGGTGGTTCGCCGGCGAGTCGATGAAGACCACCCGGCAGAACCAGCAGCGCTTCCTGTTCGGCGATGTCGGTGTCGAGCAGGCCGGCGGCGGGCTGATACCCACGGACAGGATCGATTTCGACTCGCTCAGGCGCTGGCCCGGCGGTGGTGGGCTGATCGACAGCGTGCGGGTCAAGCACGTTTCCGGCGGCTACAGCACGGTCGGGGCCAGGACCTACAAGCAGGACTTCATCGACTGGGAGGGCGAGAACCTGGACGGCGGATGGATGGACGAGCCGCCGCCGATCAAGCATTACCAGGCGCTGGTCACCCGAACCCGTGGATCCGAGCATCCGTGCATCATGCTCACCCACACACCGAAGAAGGGCGCCACGGAGATCGTGGTGCTGTTCACCGCCGAGCAAAGCAACAGCCGGGCGATCATCAATTGCACCTGGGACGATGTGCCCCACCTGACCGAGAAGTGGAAGCGCGATGCCCTGGCGAACGTACCGAGCTACATGAGGGACACTGTGTCCAAAGGCATTCCGACGATCGGTATCGGCGCGGTCTACCCGATCCCGGAAGAGATGTTCAAGATCGATCCGTTCAAGATCCCGGACCACTGGCCACGGGCATTCGGATTCGATGGCGGCTGGCACAACACGGCGGCCACCTGGGGCGCGTTCGACAGGGACTCGGCGACCTGGTATCTGTACGACGAACACAAGGCCGGCGAACTTCTGATCCCGGTGCATGCCGCGGCCATCAAGTCGCGCGGTGCATGGATACCCGGTGTCGGCGACGTTCGGTTGTCGAACATCAAGGACGGCGAGGAACTACTCGAGGAGTACATCGAGAACGGGCTTCCGATCATCCCGGCCTACAAGCAGGGCAAGGAAGCGCGCGTCGAGAAGGTCAGACAGGGCCTGATGACCGGCAAAATCAAGGTTTTCTCAACTATGCGAAAATGGTTGGAGGAATACCGGATGTACCACTACGATGATAACGGCCTGATCAAGAAGCAAAACGACCACCTGATGGACGCGACGCAGCACCTAATCGACGAGGGGCCTCGTATCGCGAAGACAATCCAGCAGGCATCGGTGGCCAGAAAACCGATTCGCAGTATCAAATTTGGTGAGAGGATGTGATGGAGACAATGGCGGCTGAAGCGTACGAGCAGGTCGAGGACGACTACGCTCACGAAGAAGATCCCGGGCACCAAGGTCAGGACTCGGCGATGGCCGCTCTGGCCAACGAACTCGAGAGCAAGAAGGAATCCGCGATCCGTTCCAAGCTCCCGATCGAGCGCCGCTGGCTGGAGGACGAGCGCCAGTACTGGGGCATCCGGGTGTTCGTGCAGGACGACGAAAGCGATTCGATGTCCGAGGCGCCGCCGATCGACAACAAGACCGCGGAGAAGGTCGAACTGGCAGCCGCGCGCGTAGGCGACATGCTCTTCCCGACCAATGACCCCAACTGGGCGCTGAACGCCTCACCGCATCCGACTGACATCGACGGTCAGGAGATCGATGCCCGGACCGCGAACGCAGCGGTCGACGAGGCTGAGGACCTGATCGCCGACTACCTCAACCAGTGCCAGTACCCGAAGCATGGCCGCAATGCCATCCACGACAGCTGCCGGCTGGGCGTCGGGGTGCTGAAGGGGCCGTATTCCAAGATGACCTCGCGCAAGGTCGTGCGCCGGTCCTGGCAGGAGATCATCGACGAGACGACCGAGATGCCGATGGTCGATGAATTCGGCCAGCCGATGCAGAGCCAGGTCATTCAGCTGGAGACGATCAAGGACACGAACCCGGCATCGATCAGGGTCGATCCCTGGATGTTCTTCCCCTTGCCGTGCCGGTCGATGGACGAGTGCGCCGGCGCCTTCGAAATGCACCTGTACAAAGAATCGAAGATGTCGACGCTGGTCGACCAGGGGATGGACGAGAACGCGCTCCGGGACCTGATGACACGCGGCCCGACGCACTCCGAGCATGAGTCCAGCCTGCTGGAAGAGCGCGAGGGCATGCTCATTGCCGACACCGGCGACAGCGAAGATGAGGAAAAGGAGTTCGTGGTCTGGGAATACCACGGCGCGATCAAGCCCACACTACTGCGCCGGCTCGGGATCATCGAACAGGACGACGACGATCCGCTCGACATGTTCTGGGGCGAGGTCTGGTTTTGCCAGGGCAAGATCCTGAAGGTCGAACTCAACGCCATCCTCGGCGACGAGCGGGTGCCCTACTACGTGGTGCCCTATCGCCGTGACCACGCCAACATCATGAACAGCCACGGCGTGCCCCGGATCATGCGCGATGCGCAGCGAACGATCGACATGACCTACGAGGCCGCCCAGTACAACACCCGGGTGACCTCCGGTCCGCAGGTCGCGGTCTGGGAGGAGTATGCGGAGCCGGCGGACGGGAACTGGCTGATCGACGGGCCGAAGACCTGGCGCATCAAGGACGCCCGGGTCAAGAGCATCAACGACATCATCCAGTTCTACCAGCCGCAATCGGCGATGGACAACATCCTGCCGCTCTATGAGATCGCGGTCCAGAACGCCGATACCGCCACCCAGTTGCCGATGCTCGCGCACGGCGAGGCGGCCAACACCGTCCAGCAGACCGCGTCGGGCATGCAGATGGTGATGAACGCCCAGAACATCGTCCAGCGCAAGTTCGCGCACGCCTGGGACGACGAGGTCACGCTCCCGATGCTGACCCGCTATTACTGGTGGCTGATGGAGTTCCACGAGGACGATTCGATCAAGGTCGAGATGCAGGTGGATCCGCGCGGCGCCAGCTACCTGCTGGTCAAGGACAAGCAGGCCCAGCATTCGCTGATGTTCCTGCAGATGGCGCTCCAGGATCCGGAACTGAAGTCCAAGATCAAGATGGACGACCTGTACAAGCTCGCGCTCTCTTCGATGGACATCCCGGTCGAGCGGCTGTGGAAGTCCGAAGAGGAGGTGGCGAACGAGCCGCCCGATCCGATGCAGGAGATGCAGCAGCGCCAGGCGGCGGCCGAGGTCGAGGAAGCCGAGGCCCGCGCGATCAAGGCCCAGGCAGAGGCCGACGAGGCGGTCATCCACGCCCAGATGGCCCAGCAGGGTGGCGGCGAGGATATGGCCGGCAGGATGGAACTCGAGCGCGAGTTGATCAGGGCCGACACCTCCAGCATGGAA
>JAWLFB010000049.1:0-13039 GCA_041685825.1 Guyparkeria sp.
TGGAGGCATCATGCAACTCGAACTGATCAGCTTCAAGCTCTGTCCCTTTGTCCAGCGCTCGGTGATCACCCTCAAGCACAAGGGCGTGCCGTTCGATACCACATTCGTCCAGCTCAACGACCTGCCAAGCTGGTTCGACGAGGTCTCGCCACTGGGCAAGGTGCCGGTGCTCAAGGTCGATGGGGAGGCGCTGTTCGAATCGGCGGTAATCAATGAGTTCCTCGACGAATCCTTCGGCGAGCGCATGCTGTCGGACAACGCGCTCGAGCGTGCCCAGCAGCGGGCCTGGATCGAACTGGGGTCGGCGGGAATCATGGCGATGTTCGGTGCGATCACCGCCCCGGACGAGTCGGCCAGCAAGACCAAGCGTGACGAGTTGGCCAAGCTCTTCGGTCACCTGGAGAAGCACTTGGTCAAAAAGCCGCCGGCACCGTTCTTTGCGGGAAAAGCGCTCACGCTGGTGGATACCTCGTTCGCCCCGCTGTTCCAGCGCCTGTTCGCCTTGCCGGAGTCTCTGCTCGACTGGAATGCCGTTCCGACGGTGATGCGCTGGGGCGAGCGACTGGTCGACGAGCCGGTGATCCATGACTCGCTGCCGGAAGGCTTCGACGAGCTGTTCCCGATGATGCTGAAAAAGCAGAACGGCTGGTACGCGCAGCAGCACCTGACGGACTGAGTCCGCCGACGACCTCAGTTTTGATCGAGGCGGCGGTTGATCCAGGTACCGGCGCCGGAGCCGACCACGATGCCGGCGCCCACCCAAAGGGCAAAGCCCTTGCCTTCGCCAATCATCGCCAGTGCGGTGCCGGGGCATACCCCGGTGCCGGCCCAGCCCAGCCCGAATAGCACCGCGCCGACGATCAGCCCACGCTTGAACGGCTTGTGCGGGATCGAGATCGGCTTACCGGTGTTGCGCGCGTGCCAGCCCAGACGCCAGGCAATCCAGGTCAGGGCGGCGCCGACGGCCACGGCCGTGGCGATCACCCAGAGCAGGCGTAGGTCCTCGAACAGGAGCAGATCACTGATGATCGCCGGACTGGTCGCCCCGGCGCGACTGAGCAAAAAGCCAAAGCCGGTGCCGAAGGCGAGGAACAGCAGGTTGCGTCGGTTGATCATCGCTCAGACTCCGAGCATCCACGCGGCAAGCTGGGCGGTGCCCACCGCGACGGCAAAGAAAACGGCCGATGCCACCAGGCTTGCCGGTGCCCCCATCGCTACCCCGGCGATGGTGTGGCCCGAGGTGCAGCCGCCGGCCAAACGTGCGCCGAGGCCGATCAACAGCCCCCCGACCAACCACCAGATCGCCGAGCCGACCGTGGACTCCGGCACCAGGGCGGTGTAGAAGCGGCCGAACTCCGCGGCGGTGCCTTGCCAGGCAGGGGCACCATCCGTGAGGGCCGCGATCAGGCCGCCGAGTACGATGCCCAGCAGGAAGACGATTCGCCAGTCGCCCTGTGGTTCGCGCGTCGTGCCGGGCCTGAGATAACCAGCCAGGTTGGCAAAGCCGGTCGAGCACGACAGGGGCTGGTCGGCCAGCCAGCGCTGAGTGAAGGCGAGTAGGGCGATCAGCGCTCCCACCAGAACGGGCGTCCACAGCGGGGAAAACAAGGCGTCGATGAGCGTTGCGAACGTATCCATTGTCGACAAGTGCCACGGTTGAAAATTATCGTATGGGGCACCTTAGCGGCCCTCGCGCATCGGTGCCAACAGATGTTTTTTACCGGCCCATAACGGCAGACACCCCCGGGGGGCGGGGGTGTACGGGTCGAGATCGGAGCGGTATTACGCGGTCAGTCGGAGCGCTCGCGGCCTTCGCCCTTCTCGGGCAAGGTGATGTTGAGCTCGAATAGCTCGAACTGCTCGTTGTGCTCGACCTCGAACTTCACCGCATCGTCCTCGACGTGGACGTATTTTCGGATCACCTCGAGGATCTCCTTCTGCATTTCGGGCAGGTAATGGGGTGTGCGTTCCTGGCCCTGGCCGCGTTCGTGCGCGATCAGGATCTGCAGGCGCTCCTTGGCCATCTTGGCCGACGGTTCCTGAGAACGGCTACGAAAGATATCCAGCAAACCCATGGCTTAACTCCGACCGAACAGGCGACCGAGAAAGCCTTTCTTCTCGGTCTCGATGAAACGCATGGGCAGTTCGTCGCCCAACAGGCGGCCGACCGCATCGTGGTAGGCCTGACCAGCGTCGGTGTTCTCGTCCAGAATCACCGGTCGCCCGGCATTGGAAGCCTGAAGCACGGCGTTGGACTCCGGGATGACGCCCAGCAGCGGGACGGCCAGAATCTCGAGCATGTCCTCGACCGAGAGCATCTCGCCGGTGCCGACGCGTTCAGGGGCATAGCGGGTGATCAGCAGGTGCTCCTTGATGGCGGTCTCGCCGTCCTTCGCTCGGCGTGACTTGCTCGCGAGGATGCCAAGCATGCGGTCCGAGTCGCGCACGGAGGAGATCTCGGGGTTGGATACCACGATGGCCTCGTCGGCGTAGTACATCGCCAGTTGCGCACCGCGCTCGATGCCGGCCGGCGAGTCGCAGACGATGTAGTCGAAGCCTTCCTCGCGCAGGTCGTTGAGGACCTTGCCGACGCCTTCCTCGGTCAGCGCGTCCTTGTCCTTGGTCTGCGAGGCGGGCAGGACGTAGAGGTTGTCGACTTCCTTGTGGCGGATCAGGGCCTGGTTAAGGCCCGCCTCGCCCTGGATGACGTTGACGATGTCGTAGACCACGCGGCGCTCGACACCCATGATCAGATCGAGGTTGCGCAGGCCGACGTCGAAGTCGATCACCACGGTCTTCTTGCCGGCCATGGCCAGGCCGCTCGAAATGGCGGCGCTGGTCGTCGTCTTGCCAACGCCGCCCTTGCCGGAGGTTACCACCAGGACTTTGGACACGGATTGTCTCCCTAATCGCGAAAGATTGTTGACGTCATGCCCCGTAGGGCGGGGTCGTCAGGTGGGGCGGACTGTGCCACAAAGGCGATCCCTTTCCCAACGACCGCGAAATTCTTCCATTTGCACTGGATGCGCCGCGTTCAATCGAACGGATGGACGATTAACTGGCCTTCGACCAGTTCCACCACCACGCGCTTGCCCCAGGCCGGATGCCGCGCCAGTTGCTCGCCATCGAGGAAGGTGCCGCAAATCGCGATGATCTCCGGTTCGAAGGACTCGCAGAAGATCCGTGCCTCGGTCTGGTTTCCAGCGCCGGCCGCGGCGGTGCCCTTGAGCGCGCCGTGGATGTAGATCGATCCGTCCGCCACCACGCGCGCCCCGGCCCCGACGGTGTTCATCACCACCATGTCCTGACCCCGGGCATAGAGCTCGGTACCGGAGCGGACCGGGTGACGCAGGATCATCGGGGCAACCGGACCGGCGGGGGCTATTGGTTCCGGCTCGGCGGGCGGCATCGGTTCGGATGCCTCGACGGACTCCGGTTTGGCGGTGGGTTCCGGTTCGGGGACGGGGTGTGTACGGGGCGCCGCCGTGTCGGTAATCGCCTGGTCGTCGAAGACCGGCAGGTCGGCGCCGCGCGCCTGCGTCTTTTGTTGGTCGTTGCCGTGGACCACGCCGACCGGTTCGAGGCGGTAGTTGCGCAACAGGCTCACCAGGGCCGGGAAATCGATCCATTTGCCGCTGTCCGTGATCGCTGCCAGGTCGATCACGCACGGTTGCCGCTCGTCACCGACCCCGGGGTTGCCGAAACGCTCGCTCAGGCTGCGGGTGAGCTTGAGCAGGTGCGTTTCGTGGAGATGAACATGGGTAAGCGCCAACGAGCGCTGATCGATGTCGAGGGCTGGGTCGCTAGTCTTGGCGGCCTTGCGGGTGGTTGCGGTCATTGATGAACTCGATTTTCGTCCTGACGATGGTAAAGCCATGCTCGCCTCTGGGTGCGTCCGGTTTCCCTCCGGCCGAGTGGCCAGCGAAGGGTAGATCCGGGTTTTACAAGCGGCACAGGGCGAGACGGAATTCGATGTCCTCGTGGACCTGACGTGGATGCCCATTCTCGCGGTCAAGCGTCATGAAACGCACGGTGAAGCGGTGCTTGCCGGCACTAATTTCGGGGTAAGAGCCGTTCTCGTCGTCCATCATCACCCGCAATAACTGGTAGGGCGTGGCGCTCTCGATGCTCTGCTGCAGAAAGCCGTCCTCGGCCACCACCGACATGGTATCGACGCTGTTGCGGATCAGGCTGATGACCAGTTCATTGGACTGCCGGATGTCGGTAAACGGCTCGAGCCACACGCCGATGTCCTCGCGACGCTCGGCGTCCGGCAGGCTCAGCCAGTAGTGCAGGCCGGGAATGTCGAATTCGCACAAGGCGCCGGGAATCGAGGCGCGCTGTCGCACCGCGTTTAACAACTCGTGGGTTTTCAGGTGCGCGCCGGGCTGGGCGTGGTAGGCGTGCAATGCCTTGATCAGGCCGTTCTGCTGGTCGAGCAGGGCATTGAGCTTGTCGCGATCCACGCCGGGCGAGTCCGGCACGTTCATCAGGCGTGCCTGCTGGCGCTCGAGCTCCTTGATCAACTCGCGCTTGATGTCGATGCGCGAGAGTACGTCGGCGGCTTCGAGCAGCAACAGCACGGTGCAAAGCGTGTCGTCCCGTGAACTGCTTTGCAGATGATGGTCGATACGGGCGAACAGGTGGTCGAGCCTGAGGCAGGCCCGAATCCGTTCGTTCAGTGGTTGCTCGTAGATTTTCAGAGGTGCGTTCCGATCCATTGGATGCCGATGCGGGTCGAGGGTTTGTCGGCCGTCTCGTTATTCTCGGCCTGCTCGCGAGATAACTCAACTCCCGAGAACATGGGCCGCTGGGTGACGGTCAATCCGGCTCGTACCCCAGGATCGGCGCGAGCCATTTCTCGGCCTCGGCGCGGCTCCAGCCCTTGCGACGGGCGTAGTCGTCGACCTGGTCCGGGCCGACGCGGCCCACACCGAAGTAGCGCGCCTCCGGATGGGCCAGGTACCAGCCCGAGACGGCAGCGCCCGGATGCATGGCGTACGAGTCGGTCAATTCCATTCCGATGCGTTCGGGCGCCAGGAGTTCCCACAATAACCCCTTTTCGGTGTGGTCCGGGCAGGCGGGGTAGCCGGGAGCCGGGCGGATGCCCTGGTACTTCTCGGCGATCAGCTCGTCGTTGGAGAGATCCTCGTCGGCGGCAAACCCCCAGAATTCCTTACGCACGCGCTCGTGCAGTCGCTCGGCGAAAGCCTCGGCCAGCCGGTCGGCCAGTGACTGCAACAGGATGGCGTGGTAGTCGTCGTTCGCCTCCTCGAAGCGTTTCACGTGCGGTTCGATCCCGTGGCCAGCAGTGACGGCGAACCCGCCAATCCAGTCCTTGACCTTGCTACCCGTTGGCGCGACGAAGTCGGCCAGGCACTGGTTGGGCTTGCCGCCCGAGCGCGGCATCTGCTGGCGGATGTGATGCAGGGTGGTCTGCACGCCCTGGCGTGATTCGTCGGTGAATAGGCGGATGTCGTCGTCTACCGATGCGGCCGGCCAGAACCCGTAGACGGCGTGGGCCGTGAGCCACTTCTCCTCGACGATCTGCTTGAGCATGGCCTGAGCGTCGTCGTAGAGCTTTCTCGCCTCGGTGCCTACCTTGTCGTCGTCGAGGATGGCCGGGAACTTGCCGAACAACTGCCAACTCTGGAAGAACGGGGTCCAGTCGATTCGCTCGACCATTTCCTCGAGCGGGTAGTCCTCTAAGACGTGTACGCCCGGTTTCTTCGGCGCGACCGGGGTGTAGTCCTGAAAGTCCACTTTTTGGCGGTTGTCGCGCGCCTGCTGGATGGAGACGCGCTTGGCCTCCTTCTGGTTGGCCTGGCGTCGAGCGACCACCTTGGCGTATTCGCCTTCGACCTCGTCGACGAACGCCTGCTTGTGCTTGCTCAGCAGCTTGCTGGCCACGCCCACGGCACGCGAGGCGTCGAGCACGTGGATCACCGGCTGGTCGTAGACCGGGTTAATCTTGAGCGCCGTGTGCAGCTTGGAGGTGGTCGCCCCACCGATCATCAGCGGAATGTCGAAGCCCTGGCGCTGCATCTCGCTAGCGACATTGGTCATCTCCTCGAGTGACGGGGTGATCAGGCCGGACAGGCCGATCAGGTCGGCGTTCTCCTCGCTGGCGGCATCGAGGATCTTCTGCGTCGGCACCATCACGCCCAAGTCGACGATTTCGAAGCCGTTGCATTGCAGCACGACGCCGACGATGTTCTTGCCGATGTCGTGCACGTCGCCCTTGACGGTGGCCATCACGATCTTTCCGGCTGACTGCGCCTGGCAGCTCTCGGCCTCCATGTAGGGCAGCAGGTGGGCGACGGCCTTTTTCATCACCCGCGCGGACTTGACCACCTGCGGCAGGAACATCTTGCCGGCACCGAACAGGTCGCCGACGACGTTCATGCCGTCCATCAGCGGTCCCTCGATGACGTGAAGTGGCAATTCGGCGCGCTGGCGTGCCTCCTCGGTGTCCTCGACCACGTACTCGTCGATCCCCTTGACCAGCGAATGCTCGAGGCGCTTTTCCACCGGCCATTCGCGCCACTCGAGGCTGGGCCCGCTGGATTTCTCGCCGCCGGACTCGCGGTACTTGTCGGCAAGCTCGAGCATCCGGTCGGTGGCGTCATCGCGTCGGTTGAGCACGATGTCTTCGACCGCCTCACGTAATTCGTCGGGGATCTCGTCGACCACGGTCAACTGGCCGGCATTGACAATGCCCATGTCCATGCCCGCCTTCGTGGCGTGGTAGAGGAACACGCTGTGGATCGCCTCGCGCACGGCCTCGTTGCCGCGGAAGGAGAACGAGACGTTCGATACACCCCCGGAGACCAGGGCATGCGGCAGGTTTTCCTTGATCCAGCGGGTGCCCTCGATGAAGTCGACCGCGTAGTTGTTGTGCTCCTCGATGCCGGTGGCGATGGCGAAGATGTTCGGGTCGAAGATAATGTCCTCGGGCGGGAAACCGATGCCGGTCAGCAGGTCATAGGCCCGCTGGGCAATCTCCTGGCGCCGCTCGAGGCTGTCGGCCTGGCCATCCTCGTCGAAGCCCATTATCACCGCGGCCGCCCCGTAACGCTGGACGGTGCGCGCCTGCTCTAGGAACGACTCTTCGCCTTCCTTGAGCGAGATCGAGTTGACCACCGCCTTGCCTTGGACGCACTTGAGGCCCGCCTCGATCACCTCGAACTTCGAGGAGTCGATCATGATCGGCACCCGCGAAATGTCCGGTTCGGCGGCGACGAGGTTTAAAAAGCGCTGCATTGCCTCCACGCCGTCGATCAAGCCCTCGTCCATGTTGACGTCGACCATCTGCGCGCCGTTCTCGACCTGCTGGCGCGCGACATCCAGCGCCGTGTCGTAGTCGCCTTCCTTGATCAGGCGACGGAAACGCGCCGAGCCGGTGACGTTGGTGCGCTCGCCGATATTCACGAACAGCGAGTCGGGCGTGATGTTGAACGGCTCGAGCCCGGACAGGCGGCAGGCGATCTCGGCCTTGACGGGCTGGCGCGGCGCGACGCCGTCGACTCGGCGGGCCATCTCGGCGGTATGCAATGGGGTGGTGCCGCAACACCCGCCAATGATGTTGAGCAGCCCGGCCTCGGCCCATTCGCCGATCGCCGCTGCCATCGGGTCGGCCTCCAGGTCGTATTCGCCCAGTTCGTTGGGCAGGCCGGCGTTGGGGTGCGCGGAGACGAAATACTCGCTCAGGCGCGAGAGCTCGGCGACGTACTGGCGGAGCAGGTCCGGGCCGAGCGCGCAGTTCAGGCCGATCGACAACGGCCGGGCATGACGCAGGCTGTTGTAGAACGCCTCGGTAGTCTGGCCCGAGAGTGTGCGCCCGGAGGCATCGGTGATCGTGCCGGAGATCATCACCGGCCAGCGCTGACCACGATCGACGAACAACTCCTCGAGGGCGAACACGGCGGCCTTGGCGTTGAGTGTGTCGAAGATGGTCTCGATCAGGAAGATGTCGACGCCGCCTTCAAGCAAACCCTCCGCCGATTCGCGGTAGGCCTCGACCAGTTCGTCGAAGCTGGTGTTGCGGTAACCGGGATCGTTGACGTCAGGCGAGATCGAGGCAGTGCGGTTGGTGGGCCCGAGGATGCCGGCGACGAAACGCGGTTTGTCGGGCGTCTCGGCGGTCTTGGCATCCGCGATCTGGCGGGCGATCCGCGCGGCGACGACGTTGATCTCCCGCGACAGCTCTTCCATCCGGTAGTCGGCCATCGCGATGCGGGTGGCCGAGAAGGTGTTGGCCTCGATGATGTCCGCGCCGGCGTCCAAGTACTGGCGGTGGATGTCCTCGATCACATCCGGGCGTGTGAGGACCAGCAGGTCGTTGTTGCCCTTGAGGTCCACCGGCCAGTCGGCAAAGCGTTCGCCGCGGAAGTCCTCCTCGTTGAGCTGCGCGTTCTGAATCATGGTGCCCATGGCGCCGTCGAGCACCAGGATGCGCTCGCGCATCAGGCGACGAAGCTGGTCGAAAACGGGATGGTCTCGGTCGATCGAAGTCATGGGCGGCGCGCGGTCCTGGATCGGCCGGTCCGTTGTCCTGCACAGGCGGGGCAGGCCGCACGGCCGGCGCGGTGAATTTTAGGAGCGGGAGTATAACGTAGAGCCCTCGCAAGGAGGGGAGGCGTGGGCTCAGTGCTTGCGCGAGCCGCGCTGGGACTGGCGTAGGCGCAGGAGGCGCTGGGCGCGGCGACGGCGCTTGTGGATCGAGATGTTGATGCGCCAGAGCAAGCGTATGGCCGTAAAGCCAAGCAGGGCGCTGACGAACGACAGGGTGAGCAGCCCGACGCCCAGCGGCAGCCAGATCGCGGGCAGTTGGCTCATGGCGTAGCCGACGCTCATCTCGCCGGTCGGCGGTGCCAGTGCCGCGCCGGTAAGCATGGCGCCGACCTGATAGGCGAGCCAGAGCAGGGGCGGGATCGTTACCGGGTTGGTAGTCCAGACGAGCGCCACGGCCAGGGCGATGTTGACCCGCATGGCGATGGCCCCGACGGCCGCGATCAGCATCTGACCCGGCAGGGGGATGAAGGCGAGGAACAGGCCGAGGGCGACGCCGCCGGAAACCGACCGGCGGTTGAGGTGCCACAGGTTCGGGTCGCTGAGGAACTGTGCAACCGGCCGCAGGAAGGGCTGGTTGACGATCCGCTGGCGGTTGGGTGTCAGTCGACGAAAGAACTTGCGTGGCATTCTGGCCTCAAACGTCGGCTTGCCGGACCAGGCGATCACGACTCATCGGCGTTGCCGTGACTGTCGGCACGTGTTGTGCCGCGTCGTTCAAAGACTCTTGAGCAGGTCACGCACCTTGCGGCTCAATGTCATGTAGTCGCGCTTTTCCTCATCGGTCAACTCGCCGATCACCCGGTGTCGAAAGCGGTCAAGCGCCATGTCGGCGGCCTTCATGTGCTTACGGGCCTCGGGCTTTAGCCAGATGGTCTTGGCGCGACGGTCCGATTCCGAGATCCGTCGCTCGATCCAGTTGCCCTTTTCCAGGCCGTCGAGCAGTTTGACCAGCGTGGGCCCTTCTATGCCCAGTTCGCCGGCGAGTTCCTTTTGCGTGCGGCCCTCGCCCTCGTCGCGCAAGATGCGCAGCACGGCCCAAGCCGACGCGGTCAGATCGAATTCGCTCAGGGTCTCGTTGACTTGTACGCGCCACAGCCTGGAGACGTCGAATACCAGGCGAGTGATTTCGTCTTCGCGTTGCTGGACCGGATCGGAGGATTGGGTCATGGGCTTGTGCCGAATGTCATGGGAATCAAACATCGATATGGTCGCATTACTTGGGCCGTTTGACCATCCCGCCGGTTCGCGGCATGACGGGACAGCGTGGCGGATCATGGATGCCGACTGCAGGCCGGCACGGGCGGGCCGGGGCGCGTTTCGGACAGGGTGGATAGATTGCCGCTGCAGGGCGTTTGCGGTACCATTCCGCCCTTGAAACGGGGCCGGTCGGCCCGCCTTTTACTTCGTCTGGAAATGGTTCGTTAATGACCAAGTTCGTCTTCGTTACCGGTGGGGTTGTCTCGTCACTGGGCAAGGGAATCGCCGCCGCCTCGCTGGGCGCGCTGCTCGAATCGCGTGGCCTGCGCGTCACGCTGATGAAGCTCGATCCCTACATCAACGTCGATCCGGGCACCATGAGCCCCTTCCAGCATGGCGAGGTGTTCGTCACCGACGATGGTGCGGAGACGGATCTCGATTTGGGTCACTACGAGCGCTTTGTGCGCTCCC
Source organism: Guyparkeria sp. (assembly GCA_041685825.1). GTDB lineage: Bacteria > Pseudomonadota > Gammaproteobacteria > Halothiobacillales > Halothiobacillaceae > Guyparkeria. The sequence goes on from JAWLFB010000049.1 coordinate 10,243, forward strand.
CGGTCGGCCGGCGCAACAACTTCACCACCGGACGGGTCTACGAGACCGTCATCCGCCGCGAGCGTCGCGGTGACTACCTCGGCGGCACGGTCCAGGTCATCCCGCACGTCACCGACGAGATCAAGCGTCGGGTGGTCGAGGGCGCCAAGGGCTATGACGTCGCATTGATCGAGATCGGCGGCACCGTCGGTGACATCGAGTCCCTGCCGTTCCTTGAGGCGATTCGTCAGTTGGGTGTGGAGATGGGACGCGATCGCGCTATTTTCATGCATTTGACGTTGGTGCCGTTCATCAAGGCCGCCGGCGAAGTCAAGACCAAGCCCACGCAGCACTCGGTCAAGGAACTGCGTTCGATCGGTATCCAGCCGGATATTCTCGTCTGTCGTGCCGAGGTGCCGCTGCCGGAAGAGGAACGGCGCAAGATCGCCCTGTTTACCAACGTCGAGCACGACGCGGTGATCTCCTCGATCGATGCCGACACGATCTACCGCATCCCGCGCCTGCTGCATGCGCAGAAACTCGACGAGACCGTCCTGCGCAAGCTGCACCTGAGCGCCGGGCCGGCGGACCTGACCGAGTGGGACCGGGTGGTCGAGGCGCAGACCAAGCCCGATCGCATCGTCGATATCGCCATGGTGGGCAAGTACGTCGACCTCGTGGATGCCTACAAGAGCGTCAACGAGGCCCTGCTGCACGCCGGGATCCAGACCCGCACTCGGGTCAACATCCATTACTTCGACTCCGAGGCTTTCGAGCACGACGGCGTGTCCCGTCTCGAGGGGATGGACGCGATCCTGGTGCCGGGCGGCTTCGGTTCGCGCGGGGTTGAGGGCAAGGTCGCCGCGGTTCGCTTTGCGCGCGAGTCTGGCAAGCCGTATCTGGGGATCTGCCTGGGGATGCAGGTTGCCGTGATCGAGTACGCGCGCCACGTCGCCGGCCTCGAGGGCGCGCACTCGACCGAATTCGACCGCGACACGGTGAATCCGGTTATCGCGTTGATCACCGAATGGCGCGACGAAGAGGGCAATCTCATCGAGCGGGGCGAGGACGTCGACATGGGCGGCACGATGCGCCTGGGCGCTCAACGCTGTCGCATCGAGCCCGGCACGCTGGCACATCGCATCTACGGTCAGGGCGAGATCAGCGAGCGCCATCGCCACCGTTACGAGTTCAATAACGGCTTCCAGAAGGCGCTCGCCGATGCCGGGCTGGTGTTCGCCGGTTGGTCGTCGGAGAACGAACTGGTCGAGACGGTCGAACTGCCGGATCACCCCTTCTTCTTCGGCTGCCAGTTCCACCCGGAATTCCGTTCCACGCCACGCGACGGCCACCCGCTGTTCGTCGCCTTTGTCAATGCGGCCCATGCCCAGCGAGTAGGCAAGGCCGAGACCCTGGACGACGCATGACGATGAAACTTCTGGATTTCGAGGTCGGCCTGGACCAGCCGCTGTTCCTGATTGCCGGCCCCTGCGTGATCGAGTCGGCCGACCTCGCGCAGGAAACGGCCGGTCGACTGAAAGAGATGGCAGAAACCGCAGGTGTCCGGCTGATCTACAAGAGTTCCTTTGACAAGGCGAATCGTTCGTCCACGGAAAGCTTCCGTGGTCCAGGCCTGGAGAGGGGCTTGGCGATCCTCGAGGACGTCAAGCGCGAATTCGGTCTGCCGGTGCTGACCGACGTCCACGAGGACACGCCGCTCGAGGAAGTCGCCTCGGTGGTCGACGTGCTGCAAACACCGGCCTTCCTCTGCCGTCAGACCAATTTCATCCAGAACGTCGCCCGCCAGGGCAAGCCGGTGAACATCAAGAAGGGCCAGTTCCTCGCACCCTGGGACATGGCCAACGTGGTCGAGAAGGCCCGTGCGGTCGGCAACGACCAGGTGATGGTCTGCGAGCGGGGCGTGTCTTTTGGCTACAACACGCTGGTTTCCGACATGCGTGGTCTGGCGATCATGCGCCAGACCGGCGCACCGGTGGTCTTCGATGCCACTCATTCGGTCCAGCAGCCGGGCGGGCAAGGCAAGGCCTCGGGCGGTCAGCGCGAATTCGTGCCGGTGCTCGCCCGGTCCGCGGTGGCGGCTGGCGTGTCAGGCTTGTTCATGGAGACGCACCCGGACCCGGCCACGGCGCTTTCCGACGGGCCGAATGCCTGGCCGCTCGACGAGATGGCCGACCTGTTGCTGACGCTGACAACGCTTGATCGTACGGTCAAGGCCTCGGGCTTCCCGGAGAACGCGAGGCTGGGTCTGACGGACTGAACCGAATGAGTGCTACCCCGAACCGCAGGGTGGCCGACGAACGAATGCAACGAATACAGGGCCGTGTGCGCAAGGCGCCGGTTCGCAACCGATCCAAACCGAACATAAAGTCAGGAGAACACTGCATGGCAGCCATTGAGCGAGTGCACGCACGCGAAGTCATCGATTCACGCGGCAACCCGACCGTCGAGGCCGAGGTTCATCTGGCCGGTGGGATCGTGGGCCGGGCGATCGTACCTTCCGGCGCTTCCACCGGCGCCCGCGAGGCGATCGAACTGCGTGACGGGGACAAGAGCCGGTTCCTCGGCAAGGGCGTGACCCGTGCGGTCGCCAACGTCAACGGCGAGATCAATGACGCCGTGAAAGGCATGAATGTGCATTCGCTGGCGGACATCGACAACAAGATGATCGAGCTCGACGGTACCGAGAACAAGTCGCGCCTTGGAGCGAACGCCATTCTCGCCGTCTCGCTGGCCGCCGCGCAGGCGGGTGCGCTCGAGCGTGGCGAGCCGCTGTACTCCTACCTCGGTGGCGAGGGGG
>JAWLFB010000008.1:0-45757 GCA_041685825.1 Guyparkeria sp.
CCTTCGGGTAGACTTCGCGCCCTCTTGAAATCAATGTATCGCTTCTGGTTTGGGAGCTGTCGATCCATGAAAACCTATTCCGCCAAGCCGGCCGAGGTCAAACGCGACTGGTACGTCATCGATGCATCCGGCAAAACGCTGGGTCGCCTGGCTACCGAGGTCGCCCGCCGCCTGCGTGGCAAGCACAAAGCCGAGTTTACTCCGCACGTCGATACCGGTGATTACATCGTTATCGTCAATGCGAAGGACGTCAAGGTTACTGGCAACAAGGCCAGCGACAAGATGTATCACTTCCATACCGGGTTCATCGGCAACATGAAGCACTTCACCTTCGAGAAGCTGATGGAGCGTTCCCCGGAGCGCGTCATCGAGCTGGCCGTCAAGGGGATGCTGCCGAAGAATGCGCTCGGTCGCCAGATGTACACCAAGCTCAAGGTCTACGCCAACGCCGAGCACAATCATCAGGCGCAACAGCCCCAGCCGCTCGAGATCTAAGAGAGACTACTCATGGCAATGACACAGAATTACGGAACCGGTCGTCGCAAGAGATCCTCTGCACGGGTCTTCCTGCGTCCGGGTACGGGCAACATCACTATCAACGGCAAGAGCATCGAAAACTTCTTCGGTCGCGAAACCGCCCAGATGGTTGTTCGCCAGCCGCTGGAACTGCTGGAAATGGGCGACAAGTTCGACGTCGTCGCGACCGTTGCTGGCGGTGGGCCGAGTGGCCAAGCCGGTGCCGTTCGTCACGGTCTGACTCGTGCGCTGATGGACTATGACGAAGCACACCGTCCGAAGCTGCGTGAAGCCGGCTTCGTGACCCGTGACGCTCGTCAGGTCGAGCGCAAGAAGGTTGGCCTGCGCAAGGCACGTCGTTCTGTACAGTTCTCCAAGCGCTAATCCGACGCCTTTCCGGCTTCGAGCCGGTCAAATCAAAAGCCCCGCCACTCGCGCGGGGCTTTTGCTTTGTCTGCCATTTTCCCTCAAGGGGCTTGCCGGGATTATGGCACCATCATCGTGGTCAGTGCGGATGTTGCCGACAGGCGGCATGCCTCGAGGTCGGAAACGGGAGGGCTGCCGAGCGCCGGTCGGGGTTCGACGCCCCTTGGGAAAGCCAATAGCCCCGCTGGCGCAGTGGGGCATTGCCTGGTTCTCCGGTCCCGGAGGCAGTTCGCATCGGCAGTCGTCCAGGCCGTCCGGGTGAGAGGTGGGGGTGTCTCCCCCGCGAGGTTCCCGTGCCTCGCACGGGCGCGGACTGGGCGCCTCAGTCTTCGAGTCGGATCTGGCGCAGGGTGTAGTCGCCGCTGTGGTTGGCCATCACGAAGCCTTGGAAGGGGTCGCGCAGGCTGTTGTCTTGGGCGTTCAGCAGGCGCTGGCCGTCCAAGCGGACCTGCATCTGTCCGTTCCGGTCACGGGACCAGACGATGTTGTGGAACTGGCCGTCCTCGAGATCGAGCCTGCCGTCATGGCGGCCCACGATCTCCGCGTTTTCGGAAATCAGCCGGATCAGGCTGAGTGCGGGCTGTGCACCGTCTGAGTAGATCAGCCGATAGCCGGTTCCCTGGGGGCGGTTGCCCTGGAAAACGCCGAATGCCAGGCGGCCTGGCCGCTTTTGGGAGGCGAAATCCAGTTCCATCCGGAGCGCGTTGTCCACGGGTGCGTTGACGAAGATTTCTGCCGGCTCGACGGCAGCGGGTGCGTCTTCCTGTCTGCCAATGTCTTGATGATCACGGTGATGACTCCAGTGACGGGTTTGTCGTCCGCAACATCAGCACGCCGGGAGCGCCGGGGAGGTCGTTGCGTGGTCGGTCGTCAAGGATAGTCCGGCACCTCCTTAGCCAGTGGGCATAGCGCCGGGATGGGAAATGTGCCTGATATGGCGCGCTTCCCATCAATGCTTGCTGGGCATGGCGCAGAACAAAAGAAAGGACCGACGGCAATACCGTCGGCCCTTTTCTTCTCGGCTTGGCCGGAGAACCGGCCGAGGTACCTCACTCGATTCAGGAGTCTTCGGCGTTGGCCTGACGCGTTGCCTCGAGGATCTTTTCGGCGTCCAGGCGTTCCTCTTCCAGGCCCAGCTTGTCGTAGGCGCGAATCAGGAGCTCCAGTGCCGGGATGGTCGAGGTCGAGCCGTTGTACTTGTCGAGTGCCGATTGAGCCCGGTTGGCGGCGGCCAGCCACGCACCACGGCGCATGTAGTACTCGGCGACTTCGATCTCGTGCTCGGCCAGCGAGTTGCGCGCATCGATGAGCCGGCGGCTGGCATCGTCGACATATTGGCTGTCGGGGTATTGCTCCACCAGGCGGGAGAATGACTTGTATGCCGCCTCGATCACTGACTGGTCTCGCTTGGAGAGATCCGGCGGTGCGATCTTATTGATCAACGAATCGCCACGGCTCATGTTTGCCAGCCCCTTGAGGTACAAGGCGTAGGCCACATTATCGCCACGAGGGTGCAACTGGATGTAGCGATCCGCAGCCGCGATCGCCGAATCCGGTTCGTCGTACTTGTAATACGCGTAGGCGACTTCCAGTTGGGCTTGTTCGGTGTAGGCGCCGAACGGGTAACGGCCTTCCAGGGTCTCGTACTTCTTGATTGCCGTCTCGTAGTCACCTCGGCGCATCGCCTCGTTGGCTTCTTGGTAGAGCTGGCCGGCCGACGCGGTGGGATCGGAGAGGTCGACGCGGTCGTCGTCGGACTTCGAGAACCATGAACAGCCGCTGGCGAACGTGACCATGCCGGCGATTAGAGCCGCGCGGGCAAGGTGCCGGGTAAGGGAGCGGCGGGTGGCCGGGCGGTTACGGTCGCGATGCTGAATCATGATCAGAAGTGAAGGGCCGCTGGCAGTGGTGAGTGGAAGCCGTCCGCCCAGAGGCGCATCGTACGGCGCGTTGATGAGGCGAACGCTAGCCGATAATCTTCGCAGATAAGATGCTAAAAACCAACCAATCTCATGACGGGTGTTTGCCCGTCTTTCTCATGTCTCGACGGACGGCGCCACGGCGCGCCCCGTGACCTTTGGATGGCTGATTTCCGATCGATGGATGTAGAACGCACGTTATTGATACCCGCCGAGCAGGCGGGCATGCGTCTCGACCAGGCGGCCGCGCAGTTGTGGCCGGACTTTTCCCGCAGCCGAATCCAGGAATGGATCAAGGGTGGCCAGCTGACGGTGGATGGGCGATCGATGCGCCCGCGCGACACGGTTCTGGGTGGCGAGACCTTGTCCCTGCGGACCGAGTTGGAGCAGCAGAGCGAGGATCGTCCCCAAGACATTCCGCTGGACATCGTCTTCGAGGACGACCACCTGCTGGTGGTCAACAAGTCGGTCGACCTGGTGGTCCACCCCGGGGCTGGTAATCCGGATGGTACGCTAGTCAACGCATTGCTTCACCACGATCCCGAGCTGGCCCTTCTGCCGCGGGCTGGGGTGGTGCACCGGCTGGATAAGCAGACCAGCGGGCTGCTGGTCGTGGGCAAGACCCAAGCGGCCTATCAGGCACTGGTAGCCGACCTGGCCGAGCGGCGCATCGGGCGCGAGTATGACGCGGTGGTGATCGGCCACCTGATCGCCGGTGGAACGGTCGACGAGCCGATCGGGCGACATGCTCGCGATCGGAAGCGCCAGGCGGTCGTGGCTCAGGGCAAGCCGGCTGTGACGCATTACCGGGTCGTCGAGCAGTTCGGCGAGCATACCTGGCTGCGCGTCAAGCTTGAGACCGGGCGGACGCACCAGATCCGGGTCCACATGGCGCACATCCGCCACCCGATCGTGGGTGATCCGGTTTACGGTGGACGCCCTCGTCTGCCACGGGGTGCCGAGGATATGCTGGTCGAGGTGCTGCGCGACTTCGGTCGTCAGGCCCTGCATGCCCGGCAGTTGACACTCACGCACCCCGAGACCGGCGCGACGCTGTCCCTCAAGGCGGCGATGCCGGATGATATGGGTGAATTGATCGAACTGCTGCGCGACTATCGTGACGGCAATGACGAAGGAGAGGCCGAGGTTATCTATGTCACCGATCCCGACTGACGTCCCCGAGGGCAGTCGCTTCATCGAGGCCACTTGGCCGACACCGGGCGGGGTGCGTGCCGGCGTGACCACCCGGATCGGCGGCCATAGCCGCCCGCCGTTCGATGGCTTCAATTTGGCGACACACGTCGGTGACGATCCCGAGGCCGTGGCGGCTAATAGGGCCGAGCTGGCCGAGATGCTTGTGCTGCCGGAGCCGCCTCGTTGGCTGAATCAGACACACGGCACCGCGGTCGTCGGCCCCGAGGTGCCGACGGATCTCCCCGAGGGCGATGCAGCCTTTACCGATCGGCCCGGTGAGGTGCTGGCGGTGTTGACCGCCGATTGCCTGTCGGTGACGCTTGCCAGCCACGACGGAAGCGAGGTTGCCGTCGCTCACGCCGGCTGGCGCGGTCTGGCCGCCGGCGTGATCGAGCAAACCGTCGATCGTTTCTCGGTGGCCGGCGACGAGTTGATGGCCTGGCTGGGTCCGGCCATCGGTCCGTCGCATTTCGAGGTGGGCGAAGAGGTGCGCGAGGCGTTCATGCGCGAATACCCCGCCGATGCCTCGGCCTTCCGTGGCGCGGGCGAAGCGGGCCGTTTTCATGCCGATCTGTTCGCCTTGGCCCGTTCCCGCCTGCGCCGTCAGGGGATTACTCGAGTGTATGGTGGCGAGCGGGACACCTACGCGCTGCCCGAATTGTTCTACTCGTATCGCCGTGATCGGGGCGAGACCGGCCGCATGGCCACTCTGGTCTGGCGTGAAAAAGACTGACAAGAGGAAGACTGAAATGAGGCAACCCTGGCTTCTTTTAACCCTAGTCGGGGCGGATCGGCCCGGCATCGTCGCCCACGTTACCCGGGTGTTGTTCGGCGTGGGCGCCGAGCTCGGCGAGACGGCGATGATGCGGCTAGGCAACCAGTTCGCGATCATGATGATGGTGCGTGGCGCCGGTAGCCCTGAGGAGGTGGCCGGTCTGCTTGAATCCACCCGTGCCGATTTCAGCCTCAAGCTGCACGTCGATGAGATCGACGCGGCCCTCCACCAGCACCGCGAGCCGGACGTGTCGGTGGTCGTGCACAGCGCCGACCGCAGCGGCATCGTCAGTGAGGTCACCGCCGCGTTGCTCGACGCGGGTATGAACATCCTCGACCTGCGATCGGACGTGGGTGGCTCGAGCGACAAGCCGATCTACATCATGCAGATCGACGGTGAGAGCAGTCAGGGCATCGAGCCGATCGAGAAGTGCGTGGCGCGCTTCGCCGATCAGGGGCTGACCGTGCGTGTCACCCCGCTCGAGACGATGCGGGGGTGAGCGTGAAGCCATTGCCGATCCTTACCTACCCGGACGAGCGCCTGAAAACCGCCTGCGAGCCGGTCGAGCAATTCGACCCGGAGTTGCGGGAATTTGCCGAACACCTGCAACACACCGCGGATTTAGGCCCCTCGGCCGTGGGCATTGCCGCCCCACAGGTGGGCCGCATGCAGCGCCTGTGCCTGGTGGATGCTACGCGCGCCAAGCGTCCGGTGGACAATAACGGCCCGCTGGTACTGGTCAACCCGGCGATCACCAACTGGAAAGGCTTTGCCGTCGGTCGCGAGGGCTGCCTGTCCATCCCTGATTACACCGGCAAGGTGATTCGCGCGGAAACCATCGAGTTGACCGCGCAGGACATAGAGGGGCGCACCGTAACCTTCAAGATGAAGGGCTTCGAGGCACGCATCGCCCAGCACGAGATCGATCACCTCGACGGCATCCTGTTCCTCGATCGGCTGGTGAGCCGCCACGCTGATCTGCGCGAGCGTTGATCGCGTTTTACCGGAACGCGTTGCGGGAACCTCTCTGCTACGTTCCCTAAGGTAGGGTTCTCCCAGTCGGTTCGCGCATCTGCCGGCGGTGGAGTCGATCCCCCCGCCGATGAGGGGTGCGGATGGGCATAGCGTTGGTTATTCTTGCTGCCTTCCTCTGGGGCATGTCCGGCGGAATTGCCGCTGTGCTCATCGAGCGGGGCTGGGACCCGCTGGTCGTCTCCTTTTACCGGGGCGTGGTCGGTTTTCTCTGTTTCGCCGCCTGGTGGCTGGCCAGATTCGCCGCCATTCCGTTCCCGGAGCGGCGTGCCATCCTCTGGTCGGCGCTTGCCGGTCTTGGGGTGGCGGGTAACTTCATCTTCTACTTCCTTAGCATCTCGCAGGCCAACGTCGCCGTGGCGGTGACACTCATGTATACCGCTCCGATCTACGTCTACCTGGTTTCGCTTGCGACGGGTGCGGTGCGACTGACCTCCGGGTTCGTGGTGGCTATCGGCTCAGTGTTGCTGGGCGTGGCTTTGCTGACCCAACTTGTCGGCGGTGAAAATCTGACGGGGCTGCCCTTCGCCGGAGTGGCCGCGGGAGTCGCTGCCGGTGTCTCCTACGCGGTGTTCCTGTTCGGCTTTCGGAATGCGGCGCTCCACACATCGCCGGTGGAGGTCCTGGCGGTGGCCTTCCTAGTGTTCCTGCTGGTCATGGCGCCGCTCGTCGACCCGGGCAAGGTTGTGTCCGCCTCGCTATCCCGCGATGCCCCTTTGTTCCTGCTGCTGGGGCTGTTCGGCGCCGGGATTTCATTCGTGTTCTACGTGCTTGGGTTGAGGCGGGCCTCCCCGGTCGCCGTGGCGTTGGTGGCCGCGGTCGAACCGGTTACCGCGTCGCTCTTAGCCCTAGGGGTGCTGGGCCAATCGCTCGCCCCGTTACAGTGGTTGGGGATGGTGGTCATCATCGCGACGGTGACCGCCCTGGCGGTTCGGCAGCATTGAGTGTCGTCGAATCGTGATCTGGATGACATGCGACGGTCATAGCCTTCGGCGATAACTGGGGGACGTTCCTTCATCCGCCCGACGATCCGGAGGCAATGTATGTCCCTCTCTTATCGCATGGTGGTGGTATCTGACGTGCACCTGGGCACGTCGGCCTCCCGCGCCGAGTACCTGCTGGATTTCCTCGATCACGTGCGCGCTGAAACGCTGGTGCTGAACGGTGACCTTTTCGACATCTGGAAGATGCGCAGTCGCCGCTGGAGCTGGCCGGCGAGCAAGACCCGTCTGTTGCAGCGCGTCATGGCTATGGCCGCAGACGGTACGCGGGTCGTCTATATCCCGGGCAATCATGACGAGTTCTTTCGCGACTATCTCGGCGTGGCCGTCGGCGGGGTCGAGTTGGTCAGGCAATGGCACTGCACCCTGGCCGACGGGCGTCGGGCACTGCTGCTGCATGGGGACGAGTTCGATGGCATGGTGCGGCACAGCCGTCTGCTAAAGGGGCTGGGAAACATCGGCTACGAACTGCTGATGGGGTTAGATCGGTTTAACGCCTGGTGGCGGCGCCGTACCGGGCGGGGCTACTGGTCGCTTGCTCGAGCGGTGAAGAAGCAGGTGCCCGGCGCGCGCGACTACATCGGAAAGTTCGAGGCGGCCGCGTGCCTACACGCACGCGAGCAGGGCGCAGAGGTGGTCATCTGCGGGCATATCCATCATGCGAACCTATTTTCGCGCGACGGGGTCACTTATGCCAACAGCGGTGACTGGGTGGAGCATTGCACCGCCCTCGTGGAGCACAGCGACGGTCGGCTCGAGCTTGTCCGATGGGCGGAAGAGAGCGCCCGCCTGCTGGATGCCGTCGTGGCTGGGGAGGCGGCTAGTGCGCCGGAAGGCGTGATCAATCGTCGCGCAGCGCCTTGACCCAGCGCTCCATTGCCTCGGTGGCGACCGGCACCGGCGGCTCGAGGAAGTTGACGATGGAGTGATCGTCGAACTCGGTCACCGCGATCGAGCGCGGACGCACCGCCATGACGCGAGCGTTGGGCAGCTTCATGCCGAAGCAGAAGACTACGTGCCCAGCCGCGAGGATGCCCTCGGCCACCTCGCCGCCGATATCGAGGGTATGGGCCATGTGGTCGAACTCGCCGATGAACTTGGTGCGTTTGTCCGCGACCACGGCCGCCTTGAGTCGTTCCAGTACCTCGTTTCAGGTCTTCACCGTGGTTTCGCTCTTCTCGATGCGAGCCTCGTGGACCGGGTATTTCTCGTTGAAATGCGTCAGTTCCATGGGCTGGTGCCTTTTTTATTCATGATTCATAAAAAATACTAATCATTCTGCTCGAGCATGTCACTGTCGAGGGACGGCTTGAATCGTCGTGGATCATGACCAACATTCATGACATACCAAGGGCAGGGCGCATTTCGACCGGATGTCCCGAAGCGTTGTCGCTCGTTCCGATGAACAGGCAAATGTGAGGTAGTGCAGAACATGCGAATGGACAAACTGACCGCCAAGTTCCAGACGGCGTTGGCCGATGCGCAGTCACTGGCCGTGGGTCATGACCACCAGTTCATCGAGCCGGTCCACCTGATGGTGGCGCTGCTCGACCAGGAAGGTGGCACCGTGCGTCATCTACTGACGCAGTCGGATATCAACGTCAACATGCTGCGCTCGCAACTGGGCGAGATGCTCGACCGGCAGCCCGCCGTTTCCGGCGGTGAGGCCGGTGAGGTGCACCTCTCCAACGACCTGTCGCGCTTGCTCAATGTCACAGACAAGCTGGCGCAGAAGCGCAGTGATCAGTACATCTCCAGCGAGTTGTTCGTGTTGGCGGTGATCGAGGACAAGAGCGAACTGGGCGAGATCCTGCGCCGTGCCGGTGCCTCCAAGGGGGCGATCGAGCAGGCGATCGATAAGCTGCGCGGCGGCCAGTCGGTCGACGACCCGAACGCCGAGGACGCCCGTCAGGCTCTGGAGAAGTACACCATGGATCTGACCGAGCGCGCCGAGCAGGGCAAGCTCGATCCGGTGATCGGTCGTGACGAGGAGATCCGCCGCGCCATCCAGGTATTGCAGCGTCGCACCAAAAACAACCCGGTGCTGATCGGCGAGCCCGGCGTGGGCAAGACCGCCATCGTCGAGGGGCTGGCCCAGCGCATCGTCAACGGCGAGGTCCCCGAGGGGCTCAAGGACAAGCGAGTCCTGTCACTCGACATGGGCACGCTGCTGGCCGGGGCCAAGTTCCGAGGCGACTTCGAGGAGCGCCTCAAGGGTGTCCTTAACGACATCTCCAAGGCCGAGGGTCGGGTGATCCTTTTCATCGACGAGATCCACACCATGGTTGGCGCCGGCAAGGCCGAGGGCGCCATGGATGCCGGCAACATGCTCAAGCCGGCGCTGGCGCGCGGCGAGTTGCATTGCATCGGCGCGACCACGCTCGACGAGTACCGCCAGAACATCGAGAAGGACGCCGCGCTCGAGCGTCGCTTCCAGAAGGTGCTGGTCGACGAGCCCACCATCGAGGACACCATCGCGATCCTGCGGGGGCTCAAGGAGCGCTACGAGGTACACCACGGCATCGAGATCGGCGATCCGGCCATCGTTGCCGCCGCCCAACTCTCGCAGCGCTACATCACCGATCGGCAGTTGCCAGATAAGGCGATCGACCTGATCGACGAGGCGGCCAGCCGCATTCGCATGGAGATTGACTCAAAGCCCGAATCGATGGACCGTCTCGAGCGTCGTCTGATTCAGCTCAAGATCGAGCGCGAGGCGCTGAAGAAGGAATCCGACGAGGCCAGCAAGAAGCGGCTGGCCAACCTGGATGAAGAGGTCGATCAACTCGAGCGTGAGTACTCCGACCTCGAGGAGATCTGGAAGTCGGAAAAGGCGGCCGTGGCCGGCACCACCCACATCAAGGAAGCCCTCGACCGCGCGCGGACCGAGCTGGAAACCGCCCGGCGAGCCGGTGACCTGACCCGCATGTCTGAGCTGCAGTACGGGCGCATCCCCGAACTCGAGCGCGAGCTGGTCGAGGCGCAGTCCAAGGAGGAAGAGACTGAGGGAGCGACACCGAAGCTGTTTCGCAGCACGGTGGGAACCGAGGAGATCGCCGAGGTGGTCTCGCGCTGGACCGGCATCCCGGTCTCGAAGATGCTCGAGGGTGAGAAGGACAAGCTCCTGTGCATGGAAGAGGCGCTGGGAAAGCGGGTCATCGGCCAGTCCGAGGCGGTGGGCGCGGTGGCCGACGCCATCCGTCGTTCTCGGGCCGGACTGTCCGACCCCAATCGGCCCAATGGCTCGTTCATGTTCCTTGGCCCCACGGGCGTGGGCAAGACCGAGCTGACCAAGGCGCTGGCGACCTTCCTCTTCGATACTGAAGAGGCGATGGTGCGCATCGACATGTCCGAGTTCATGGAGAAGCACTCCGTGGCGCGGCTGGTCGGGGCGCCTCCCGGTTATGTGGGCTACGAGGAGGGCGGTTATCTGACCGAGGCCGTGCGCCGCAAGCCCTACTCGGTGATCCTGCTCGACGAGGTGGAGAAGGCACACCCGGACGTGTTCAACATTCTGCTGCAGGTGCTCGACGACGGCCGCCTGACCGACGGGCAGGGCCGGACAGTCGATTTCCGCAACACGGTGATCGTGATGACCTCCAACCTCGGCAGCCAGAGGATCCAGGAACTGGCCAGTCAGGATGCTGACTACGAGCAGATGAAGACCGAGGTCCTCGAGATCGTCGGCCAGCACTTCCGCCCCGAGTTCATCAACCGAGTCGACGACGTCGTAGTCTTCCATCCTCTCGATCGCAGCGAGATTCGCAAGATCGTCGACATCCAGATCGACTACCTGCGCAATCGCCTGGCGGATCGCGAGATCGGGCTCACGCTCACGGATGTGGCCCTTGATGGGCTTGGCGAGGCGGGTTTCGACCCGGTCTACGGGGCGCGGCCGCTCAAGCGGGCCATCCAGCATCGGCTCGAGAACCCGCTGGCTCAGGCGATTCTCAAGGGCGAGTACCTGCCGGGCGAGACGGTCAAGGTCGATATGAGCGAGGGCGAACTGACGCTCGGCAAGGATTGATCGAGTCGGGCTGACCGCCCGACAGTCCGGACCCGAAGGCCATCGGTGGCGACGCCGGTGGTCTTTTTCGGTTAAGGTTTGCGCCTAGATTCCGATCGTGCAGAACATTCCTAGCGCAAGGATCCACGCGTGGCCCTCAAGATCATCGAAATCGTCGCGCCGGCCAGCGAAAAGGCCCCGATCGCTCGCATTGCCGATTCGCACGAGGTGGTCGACTGGTGGCGCACCTCCTCGTTCGAGGATGAACGGTTCTCGACCGAGCTGGTGGTGCGGCCTGAGGGCCAGCAGGAAGTGCTCGACGATCTGCAGCAGATCCTCGATCGCTGCGAGAACGCGCGCATCATTATCCGCGGGGTGCAGGCGACTCTGCCGGCCACCGGTGACGAGGAGGGCGAGGGCGAGTCGAGCCGGTCGACGACCGCGCGCTCACGCGAAGAGCTCTACGCCGAGGTCGCCGGCGGTGGCATCATCACCTCGACCTATCTGCTGCTGTGCGGGCTTTCGGCGGTCGTCGCCGCGATGGGTATGCTCGAGGATAGCGTGGCGGTGGTGATCGGCGCGATGGTGATCGCTCCGTTGCTGGGGCCGAACCTGGCACTGGCGTTGGGGACCACGCTCGGCGATCCCGACTTGTCCCGTCGTGCGATCGCGGCAAATTTGGTCGGGCTGGGTCTATCTGTCGGTCTGGCTCTCGTGATGGGGCTTGTGCTCGAACCGGTTAGCAACAGCCAGTTGCTCGATCGCACGGATGTCAGCTACCCGGCCATGATCCTGGCCTTGGCATCCGGGGCGGCGGCGGTGCTATCGCTGACGTCCGGGGCAGCGGCCGGTTTGGTCGGGGTGATGGTAGCCGTCGCCCTGATGCCACCGGCAGCGGCCCTGGGGCTGTTCGTCGGCTGGGGGCAGTGGGACAATGCGATTTCGGCCGGCCTGATGCTGGCGATCAACATCGCGGCCATCAACCTCTCGGCCAAGCTGGTATTCGTGCTCAAGGGTATCTCGCCGCGACACTGGCCGGAGAAGACACGCGCCCGTCGCTCGATGCGTTGGTCTTTTGCTTTCTGGGGTATTTCATTGTTGATACTCGCCGTATTGATCTGGCTGGCGAAATACTGAAGTCCCTAGTCGACCGTTCATCCATTCTTTGCATCACGAGGAAAATCGACCCGTGCAGGATTATCGTCAGGCCTTTCTTCAATTTGCCGTGGAGCATCGGGCGCTCCGCTTCGGTGAGTTCACGCTAAAGTCCGGGCGTGTCAGTCCGTACTTCTTCAATGCCGGCGCGTTCGCCGACGGGCGGGCGCTGGCCGCGCTGGGTGGGTTCTATGCCGAGGCGATCCTGGATGCTGGGATCGAGTTCGACGTGGTGTTCGGCCCGGCCTACAAGGGCATTCCCTTGGCCGCGGCCACGGCGATCGCGCTGGCCGAGCGAACCGGCGAGCCGGTGCCGTGGTGCTTCAACCGCAAGGAGGCCAAGGATCACGGTGAGGGTGGCAACCTGGTTGGTGCATCGCTGACAGGAAGGGTATTGATCATCGACGACGTGATCACCGCCGGCACGGCGATTCGCGAGTCGCTGGATCTGATCCGGGCCAACGGCGCGAGCGCGGTGGCAGTGGCCGTGATGATGGATCGCCAGGAGCGCGGCCAGGGCGATCTGTCCGCGATCGGCGAGCTCAAGCGCGATCACGCCCTCGACGTCGTGGCGATTGCCAACCTCGATGGGTTGATCGAGTTCTGTGCCAGCGATGCCAGCCTGGCCGAATCGGCCGAGGTGATGGCGGCCTACCGACGCGAGTTCGGCGTGGCAGACTGAAACCGACTGGTTGCTAAAAGGAAGAGGCCCCGCTCAGAAAAACGGGGCCTCTTGCGTTCCGGCGAATGCGCGGCGGGAACCCCGTGCGCTACTGACCGGATGAGATTAAATCGACTTGATGCGGTTGATCAGGGTCGACTTGCGGCGCGCAGCGGTGTTGCGCTTGAGAATGCCCTTGGTCACCATCCGGTCGAGGACCGGCTGGGCAGCACTGTAGGCTTGCTGCGCCTTTTCCGCATCACCGTCTTTCACGGCCGAGATGACGGCCTTGTAGGCGGTGCGTACCTGCGAGCGCATTGCCATGTTGTGCTGGCGGGCTTTCTCCGCCTGGCGAACGCGCTTTTTGGCTTGAGCGGTATTGGCCACGGGTAAACTCCTCGATTCGGCTATAAGGTCAGATGAGCTTGATGTAAATATCAATTCAAGGCGCGGGATTATGCCACACGGTCGGGGAGAGTCAAGCAGTCGACCTTTGAGAGGCCAACAGGGTTGCGTGGATGATCGATTGTCTTTTCCTGGCGTCGCCCATTGCCGATCGACGGCAACTGTCGTGCCTGCGGTATCCTCCGCATCATGGATCTCGACGCCCCCGATCATCCCCCTGACCCTCCCGATGCACCGGTGCGCCCTGACGCGCCAGTTGGTGGCGTGACCGCCTGGACGGCGGTGGTGCCGGGCCCGTTTTTCGGTGGATTTACCTATCATTTCGATCTCGACACCGGGCCGATACCTGCGCCTGGCGCGCGGGTGCGCGTTCCCTTCGGTCAATCCGAGCGGGTGGCGCTGGTGATAGAGGCAGCCCCGAGCGACGATCAGGAGACCCGGCCGATCCTCGAGGTGCTCGACGAGGCGCCGCTGCTCGATGCCGAGACGCTGGCCTGCCTTCGCTGGGCGGCAGCCTATTACCATCACCCCCTAGGTGACGTGGTGTTCGCCGCCCTGCCCAAGATCCTGCGCGGCGAGCGCCGCCTCGAGGTCGAGGCGCTGGCATCGACCCCTGCCGGCCGGGAGGTGTTGAGCCAAGGAGCGGCGCGAGGTGCACGGCAACGCGAGGCGCTGCAGGCGCTGGCTGCTTCGAACCGACCCGTGCCGGTCACCCAGTTGGGGCCAGTTGCGGTGCGCCGGCGGTTGCTGGAGGAGGGCTGGGCCGAGCCCACCCGGGTCACCGCGCCGGCCGACTGGCCCGTGCCGGCCGAGCCGGGGAGCGAGGCGGCACCCGCACTCAACGCGCAGCAGCAGGCCGCGATCGAGGCGGTCTTCACCGGCGGTGGCAGGTTTCAGGTCTGCCTGCTCCACGGAGTGACCGGCAGCGGCAAGACCGAGGTCTACCTGGCCCTGATCGAGCGCGAGATCGCCGCCGGCCGGCAGGTACTGGTGGTGGTGCCCGAGATCTCGCTCACCCCGCAACTGATCAACCGCTTTGCTCGACGACTGGCGGTGCAACCGGCCGTGCTGCATTCGGGGCTGGCCGACGGCGAGCGCCTGACTGCTTGGCGGGCGGTTAGCGCCGGGACGGCCGTGCTGGCGATCGGGACGCGCTCTGCGGCCTTCGTGCCGTTGGCCCGGCCGGGCCTGATCGTGGTCGACGAGGAGCACGATGCCGCACTCAAGCAGCAGGAGGGGTTTCTCTATCATGCCCGCGACGTGCTGGTCTGGCGGGCGCGGCAACTGGCCATTCCCATTCTATTGGGCTCGGCGACTCCGTCGCTAGAGAGTCTGCGCCATGCCTGGGCGGGGCACTACCGCCACCTGCGTCTGAGTGAACGGGCCACGGGGGCACGCCTGCCAGCCATCCATTGCCTTGACGTGCGAGGCCAGACCATGGAGGCGGGCCTTTCGCCAGCCTTGATGAGGGCGATCGAGCGACATCTGCTCGATGGCGGTCAGGTGATGCTCTATCTCAACCGGCGTGGTTATGCCCCTAGCCTGCTTTGTCATGCCTGCGGCTATGTCGCCGGGTGCCCGCATTGCGATGCCTTCCTGACCTGGCACCGGCAGATCGGTCGGCTGCGTTGTCATCACTGTGGTTTCGAGCAGGGCGTGCCGGCGGACTGCCCGTCGTGCCAGGCGCCGTTGTCGGTGCGCGGGTTGGGCACCGAGCAACTCGAGGACGTGCTCGCCGCCCGCTTTCCGGGTTTTGGAATCGTTCGGCTGGACCGGGATGCCACTGCCGGCAAGGGCATGATGGCCGAAAGCCTCACGCGTATCGCCCGGGGCGCGTCCCGGCTGGTGGTGGGCACCCAGATGCTGGTCAAGGGGCACGATTTTCCCGGCGTCACCCTGGTGGGTGTGGTCAACGCGGACCAGGCGCTGTTCGCATCGGATTTTCGTGGCCCCGAGCGGTTTGCCCAGTCGTTGCTGCAGGTGGCCGGACGTGCCGGCCGCGCCGAGCGTCCGGGCGAGGTGCTGGTGCAGACCCATGACCCTGATCATCCCGTGCTGCGCCGATTGCTGGCCGAGGACTACGAGGCGGTGATGGCCGCCCAGTTGACCGAACGCGAACAGGCCGAATTGCCGCCGACGCGCTTTGCCGCGCTGATCCGCGCGGATGCGCCGCAAGCGGATAACGCCCGCGCATTTCTGACCAAGGTGGCTGCGGAGTTGCGCGAAGGTTTCGGTGAGGAATTGTCCGTCTGGGGGCCAGTGCCGGCGCCGTTGGCGCGACGGGCCGGACGGTATCGTTTCCAGTTGTTATTGCTCGCGCGGGTGCGCAGTACCCTGCACCGAGCCCTTTGGCAGGTAGACGATTCGGTCGGCAGCCGTCGACTGGGTGGGCGGCTGCGTTGGTCGATCGATGTCGACCCGATCGATCTGGCCTAGCGGGTCGATCGAGTGCATTACACTATGAGGAAATCCCCATGATCTGGAGAAAAGCGACGTGAAAAAGATCGAAGCGATTATCAAGCCGTTTCGGCTGGACGATGTGCGTACTGCCCTAATGGATCTGGGCATCAACGGCCTGACCGCCACCGAGGTGAAGGGTTTTGGTCGGCAGAAGGGGCACACCGAGCTTTATCGCGGTGCCGAGTACGTGGTCGATTTCCTGCCCAAGGTGAAGCTCGAGGTGGTCGTCAGCGATGACCAGGAAGACCCGGTCGTCGATGCCATCGTCAAGGCCGCCTACTCGGGCAAGATCGGCGACGGCAAGATCTTCGTCTCTCCGGTGGGGCGCGCAGTGCGTATCCGCACCAGCGAGGAAAACGAGGACGCGCTCTAACGCTCTGCTCCCTTCACTTTTCTTTGACATCCTCCTCGCCCGGAAGGACGGGGCTTTTCGCGCCTACTGGTCAGAACGGCATCAGGAGTTGATCAAGCGCCCGAGGCGGTAGGGGGTGGGGTCGAGCGCCGTGGGGCGATCGGCCATGCGGTCGGCGAGCAATTCGGCGGTTGCCGGGGCCATTGCTAGCCCGTTGCGAAAGCCGCCGGTATTAGCCCACAGCCCGGCAATCGACGGATGCTCACCCAGCAGCGGGAGCTCGTCGCTAGACCCTGGCCGCAGCCCGGCCCAGCGGTGCGTGACGCGAGCCCCGGCCAGTTGCGGCCAGAGCTGGCAGGCATGGGCGTGCAACCGTTCCTGCGCACCGGTATCCACCGTCTTGTCGAAGCCCGCGTATTCCACCGTCGAGCCCACCACCACCGAGCCGTCCCGCCGGGGAATCAGGTAGACGCCGTCATCCATCAGAATGCGATCGAGCCCGTTCTCCGGTCGGGGCTCGAGGCGCAGCATCTGCCCCCGTACTGGGAACAGGCTGTCCGCGGGCAGACCCGGGATCAGCGCCTCACTCCAGGCGCCGGCCGTGATCACCACCCGCTCGGCATGCAGATTCCTCTGGCTGGTCGTTACACCGGCCACCCGTCCTGCGTTCAGCAACAACCTTTCGGCCGCGCATTGCTCGTACAATTCGATGCCGCGGGTGCGCAAGGTATCGATCAGCGTGTCGAGCAGGTAGGGGTTACGGACGTTGGCCACCTCGGGCAGCCACAAGGCAGGCCCTTCCCCTTGCCGACGCCAGTGATGGGCGATGCCGGCCGATGTGAGCGTCGCGCTGATCGAGTCGTTGCTCTCGCCTTTGCCAACGGGGTCGAGGATTTCCATGCCCGTGACCCAGCGCTCGGGATCGATGTCGGACTTGAGCGAGGCGAGCAAGTCGGGGTAACGGCGCATGCCTTCGGCGGCTAGGGCCAGTACGGGCTGGGGGTAGCGCCAGGCATACAGTGGACAGAGGATGCCGCCGCCGGCCCATGAGGCTTCGGTGCCAGCACGATGCCGGTCGAGGACGGCCACCGCGGCGCCGTCGCGCTGCAGGGCGAGCGCGCTGGTCAGGCCGGCGATGCCGGCGCCGACGATGATGATGTCGAATCGGGTCGAGCTCACGGAAGGATCTGCCACCTGGCTGCCGCTGCCGGACAGTGCCCGATGGCCGGCCCGATCGCCGCCTCGGCGGAGTCAGGCGGGGCCGCCGACCATCCCGTGAAACGGGAGGGCGACTCGGGCGGCGTCCGGGGAAACTGGAGCGGGTGAAGGGAATCGAACCCTCGTCTTAAGCTTGGGAAGCTTCTGCTCTACCATTGAGCTACACCCGCCGGAGCGTCGGATTATCCTGTCAGGCTCGTGCAAACGCAAGCCGGTGTCGATCAGTCCAGCGGCGGCAGTTCGTTGCTGTCCGACTTGTCGCTCTTGATGCCGCTGGAGTCGGCCGCCGCGGCCTTGAGTTCGTCCTGGCCGCTGCCGAAGCTCATCAGCCATTCCATGTTGCTGCGACTGTCGGCGTTCTGCAGGGCTTCGTCGCGCGATATCAGTCCCTTGTTGAAGAGCTCCAGGATCGACATGTCGAATGTCATGGCGCCGCTGGAAGCATTCTTCTCCATCGATTCCTTGATCGCGTCGACCTCGCCGCGCTTGATCAGGTCGGAGATCAGCGGCGTGTTGACCAAGATCTCCACCGCAGGTAGCCGCTTGCCGCCGCTGCCGATGATCAGGCGTTGCGAAATGATTGCCTTGAGGTTCAGCGACAGGTCCATCAGCAGCTGATCGCGCGACTCGGAGGGGAAGAAGCGGATGATGCGGTCGAGCGCCTGGTTTGCATTGGTGGCGTGCAGGGTGCTGATGCACAGGTGGCCGGTGTCGGCATAGGCCAGTGCATGCTCCATGGTTGCCCGGTCGCGCACTTCGCCGATCATGATCACGTCCGGGGCCTCGCGCAGGGCCTCCTTGAGGGCCGCAGCGTACGAGCGGGTGTCGACTCCCACCTCGCGCTGGTTGACCACCGAATTGCGGTGCTTGAAGGCGAATTCCATCGGGTCCTCGACCGTGAGGATGTGTCCGGGGCGCGCCTCGGCTCGGTGATCGATCATGGCGGCCAGCGTGGTGGACTTGCCCGAGCCGGTCGCACCAACCACCAAGATCAGGCCGCGGCGCTCGGTGACCAGGTCTTCGACCACCATCGGCAGGTTGAGGTCGGCCGCGCGAGGAATCTCTGCCTGAATGTAGCGGATCACGAGCGACCACTCGCCACGCTGCATGAAGACGTTCATCCGGAAGCGACCGATGCCCGGGCGGGAGAGGGCGACGTTGAGCTCGAGGTTCTCGAGGAAATCGTCGATCTGGTGCTGGTTGAGTACCGAGCGGGCCAGTTCCTCGACCTGGCCGGCACGCAGCCGGTCCTTGCCGATAAAGCGCATATCGCCCTGGATCTTGATTGCGGGAGTGGTACCGCTGGAGAAGTACAGGTCGGAGCCTTCTTTGTCGGCGAGCAGCTTCAGATAGGGTTCGAGGCTCAGTTGGCTCATGGGCTGGGTCCTTGTTCAGTTAGGGAAGCTATGCCCGTATGCGGCAACTCTCGGCGGTTCTTGAGCCGGGCAGGGCTTCCCTTGGCGGTCGGATCTCAGTCGGCCTCGACCTTGAGATCGTCTTCGGAGTCGTCCTGACGGCTCTTGGGCAGGCCGCGCTTGCTTTCCAGCTTGATGCGTAGTCGTAGGTCGTTGACCGAATCCGCCTTGCTTATGACCTCGTCGTAGTCGGCCTGGTGGCTGTCGTAGAGGTCGAACAGCGCCTGGTCGAATGTCTGCATGCCCAGTTCGCGCGAGCGTTTCATCACTTCCTTGATCTCGGATACATCGCCCTTGAAGATCAGGTCGCCGATCAGGGGGGTGTTGATCAGCACTTCGACTGCGGGAACCCGGCCTTCGCCGTCCGCTTTGCGCAACAGGCGTTGCGAGATGACCGACTTGAGGTTGAGTGAAAGGTCCATCAACAGCTGCTGACGCCGCTCTTCAGGAAAGAAGTTGATGATGCGGTCGAGTGCCTGATTGGTGTTGTTCGCGTGGAGGGTGGCCAGGCAAAGGTGACCGGTCTCGGCGAAGGCGATGGCGTGGTCCATGGTTTCGCGGTCGCGGATCTCACCGATCAGGATCACGTCGGGGGCTTGGCGCAGGGTGTTCTTGAGTGCCGCGGCAAAGGACTCGGTGTCCACGCCCACCTCGCGCTGGGTGACTAGGCAACCCTTGTGCTTGTGGACGAACTCGATCGGGTCCTCAATGGTGACAATGTGCCCTCGCGAATTCTCGTTGCGATAGTCGAGCATCGCCGCCAACGAGGTGGACTTGCCCGAGCTGGTCGCACCGACAAAGATCACTAGGCCGCGGGCGGTCATCGAGATCTCACCCAGTATGTCCGGGAGTTTGAGGTCGTCGAAATTGGGGATGTCCGAACGGATCATCCGCAGAACCATGCCCTCGCTGCCGCGCTGCATGAACGCGTTCACACGGAAGCGGGCCACGCCGGGCAGGGCGATGGCGAAGTTGGCTTCGTGGGATTCCTCAAAATGAGCCACCTGCTTGTCCGTCATAATCGAGCGAACCAGCATTTGGGTGTTTTCCACCGACAGCTTCTGATCGGTCAGGTGGACGACCTTGCCGTCTATCTTGGCCGATGGCGGTGCGCCTACGGTGACGAACAGGTCGGATGCATCGCGTTCGACCGAGCGTTTGAGTAGGGCTTGTACGTAGTTGGCTGCTTGCTGACGGTCCATCGAGAGTTCCCGGCTTGCTTTGTTGGCCCCGCTGCGCACTGGGTGGCCGGCGTGGCGAAGATAGTGTGGTGAGACGTGCTCCGCTACGAGTAGCCGTTCGTCGCCCTGTAGCGATCCGCCCGGGCGCAAACGAATGCCTTGGTCACGCTACCTGAAGTCTTCCTTGTTCTTGGCCCGACCGCGTGCAAGGTCTTTGGAAACCGCGCCGCGCGAGACGAGCTGCTTGAGATTCTGATCGAGCGTCTGCATCCCCTGTGCCTGACCGGTCTGGATCGCGGAGTACATCTGCGCGACCTTGTTCTCACGGATCAGGTTGCGGATCGCCGGCGTGCCCAGCATGATCTCGTGGGCTGCGATGCGCCCGCCGCTGATCTTCTTGAGGAGGGTTTGCGAGATGACCGCACGCAGAGACTCTGAGAGCATTGCGCGCACCATGTCCTTCTCCGCCGACGGGAAGACGTCGATGATCCGGTCGATGGTCTTGGCCGCCGAGTTGGTGTGCAGCGTGCCGAAAACCAGGTGGCCGGTCTCCGCGGCGGTCAGGGCCAGGCGGATGGTTTCGAGGTCACGCAGTTCGCCGACCAGGACGACGTCCGGGTCTTCGCGTAGCGCCGAGCGCAGCGCGGCATTAAAGCTGTGGGTGTCGCGATGCACCTCGCGCTGGTTGACTAGGCACTTTTTCGATTCGTGGACGAATTCGATCGGATCCTCGACCGTCAGGATATGATCGTTGCGGTGGTCGTTGACGTAATCGATCATCGCCGCGAGCGTGGTCGACTTGCCCGAGCCGGTCGGTCCGGTGACCAGCACGATGCCATTGGGGTAGTCACACAGGTCTTGGAAGACCTTCGGCGCGTCAAGCTGCTCGAGGGTGAGTACCTTGCTAGGGATGGTGCGGAAAACCGCACTGGCCCCGCGATTCTGGTTGAAGGCGTTGACACGAAACCGTGCATGGCCGCGCAGTTCGAAGGAGAAGTCGACCTCGAGGTTGTCCTCGTACTCCTTGCGCTGCTGGTCATTCATGATGTCGTACACCATGGAGTGGACAGCCTTGTGGTCCATCACCGGCACGTTGACCTTGCGGATGTCTCCGTCGATGCGTACCCGGGGCTGCTCGCCGGCCGAGAGGTGGAGGTCCGATGCCCCGTTCTTGACGGTGAACATCAGCAGAGAGTCGATATCTCGGGATTCGGCCATGCGATCGTCCTTTGCGGGGGAGGCCCCGTTAACAAGTCCATTGGTGGTGCCTGCCGAAGGCCCGGAGCGCCGCAGTGACGCGGCTCGGCCTTCGTTGCAGACAAGGTAAAACGAACACGCACAAGGTGCAAGATGGGAACTCGAGAAAGCGCATACCAAGGCATCCGCGAGCGTATCGAGGTGGCGAGGGCCGATCGGCCCGGCGGCTCGGGTGAGGTGAGGCTTGTAGCAGTCAGCAAACGTCAGCCGATCGAGGCCATCCGGGCGCTCGCTTCAATGGGTCAGCAGGACTTCGGCGAAAATTATCTGCAGGAGGCGATCGACAAGCAGCGCCAATTGGCCGACTTGCCCTTGATCTGGCATTTCATCGGCCCGATCCAGTCGAACAAGACCCGCGCGATTGCCGCCCACTTCGAGTGGGTGCACAGTGTCGATCGCGCCAAGATCGCCCACCGTCTGGGTGAGCAGCGCGACCCGGCGATGGGTCCGCTGAACGTGCTGATCCAGGTCAATATCGACGGCGAGGAGAGTAAGTCGGGGGCCGACCCGGCTGATGTGCCCGGCATCGTCTCCGCCTGTGCCGAGCACCAGACGTTGTGCCTGCGCGGGTTGATGTGCATCCCGCGACCAGGGAATACCGCGGCCTTTGGCCAGCTCGCGGCGCTCAACGCCTCGCTGGCTGGGCCCTTGCCCGACCTGTCGATGGGCATGAGTGGTGATTTCGAGGCGGCGATTGTCGAGGGGGCGACCATCGTGCGGGTCGGCACCGCCTTGTTCGGCCAGCGCGATTCCTGAAGATCGGCCGCTGCCGGTTGCCATTCGTGTTACTTTTTTCTGGGTCCCCGATTCACGCACACAGGGCAGGTGAGACAATGAATGCCTCGCGGATAGCTTTCATCGGTGGCGGCAATATGGCCGCCGCACTCATTGGCGGCATGCTTAAGGACGCGCCGGTCGGGGCCGGGCCATCGATCGTGGTGGCCGAGCCAGATGCCGACCGGCGCCGCGCCTTGGGTGAGCAACTCGGTGCGGAGACCACCGAGGACAACCACGCGGCCCTCGACGGCGCCCAGTTGGTGGTGTTGGCGGTGAAGCCGCAGGTAATGCAGGCGGTCGCTGAAGACCTGGCTCCTCACCTGACGGCGGGCCAACTGGTGGTCTCGATTGCTGCGGGTATCCCGGTAGCCGCCCTGGCCCGTTGGCTCAGCGGCCATGCCGCGATCGTGCGTGCCATGCCCAACACCCCGTCGATGGTCGGCTGCGGCGCCACCGGGTTGTTCGCCGCCGAGGCGGTCAGCCGAGAGCAGCACAGCGATGCCGAATCGCTGATGCGGGCGGTCGGCGTGGTGCAGTGGCTTGACGACGAATCGCAGATCGATGAGATCACGGCGCTGTCCGGCAGCGGCCCAGCCTACGTTTTCTACCTGATGGAATCGATGCAGGCAGCCGCCGAGGACATGGGTATGGCACCCGAGGTGGCGCGCCTTCTGACCCTAGAGACCGTCTTTGGTGCCGCCAAGCTTGCTTTGGCCGCAGACGACTCGCCGGCCGAGTTGCGCCATCGGGTCAGTTCGCCGGGTGGGACCACCGAGCGGGCCATTGCCGCGCTGTCCGGCAGCGGCCCAGCCTACGTTTTCTACCTGATGGAATCGATGCAGGCAGCCGCCGAGGACATGGGTATGGCACCCGAGGTGGCGCGCCTTCTGACCCTAGAGACCGTCTTTGGTGCCGCCAAGCTTGCTTTGGCCGCAGACGACTCGCCGGCCGAGTTGCGCCATCGGGTCAGTTCGCCGGGTGGGACCACCGAGCGGGCCATTGCCGCGCTGGACGAGGCGGGCGTGCGCGATGCCTTTGCTCGCGCGATTCGCGCCTCGCGTGACCGCAGCCGGGAGTTGGCGGCCGGCATCGACGATCGTGCGGCCGATTGAGCCGATCGTTTTCGGGCCGGCCTGCCGGCTCTCAACCATCAACCTGTCGAGTAGTTCTGAATGAGCGGTAGCTTCGGGGATCCGAGCGTTTTTCTGGTCCGGGTGCTTTTCGAACTGGTGGCCTTTGTCGCCTTTGCCCGGTATTTCCTGCAACTGTTCCGGGCGAACTTCTACAACCCGGTCACCCAGGCGATCGTCAAAATCACCGATCCGTTGCTCAACCCGCTGCGCACGGCGATCAAGCCGGTCGGTCGCCACGATCTGGCCGCGCTGGTGTTCGGCGTCGTGATGGTGGCCTTGATGGTATGGGCGATTACCGCCATGCGGGGTGTCGGCATGACCGGCACCGGCGTGTTCATCGGCACGATCTATTTCACGTTTCTAACGGTGACCAACCTGTTCTTCTGGACGGTGTTGCTGCGTGCGGTGGCCTCCTGGCTGGGCAATGATCGCTCGCCTGGCGTGGCCTTCCTTGCCGATCTCACCGACCCGGTGGTTGAGCCCATTCGGCGCGTATTGCCGCCGATCGGCGGTATCGATCTCTCGCCGCTGGCCGTGCTGCTGATCATCCAGGTCGCCCAGATGGTGGTCGGCAACCTGCTGATGGGCTGAACGCCAAGAGGACGTTGATGAGTAAATCCACCGCAAAGAATCCGCCGATCGAGGGGACGACGCACCAGCCGGGCTCGGTCGGGCTGGTCGAACCGCAGACGGCGTACATCGACACGCCGCTGCTGCTCGACTGCGGTCGTCGGATCGAGGAATACGACCTGGTCTACGAGACCTACGGCGAACTCAACGAGCGGGCCGACAACGCCGTGCTGATCTGTCATGCGCTGTCGGGCGACCATCACGCCGCTGGTCGGCACCGTCCCGAGGACCGCAAACCGGGCTGGTGGGATACCGCCATCGGCCCGGGCAAGCCGATCGACACCGACCGGTTCTTCGTCGTTTGCGTGAACAACCTAGGCGGCTGCAAGGGCTCGACCGGACCGTTGTCGGAGAACCCCGAGACGGGGCGTCCCTTCGGTCCGGACTTCCCCATCCTAACGGTGCGCGACTGGGTAAACAGCCAGCACGCGCTGATGCGCCGGCTCGGTATTTCCCGTTGGGCGGCTGTTACTGGCGGAAGCCTCGGCGGCATGCAGGTAATGCAGTGGGCGATCAGCTATCCCGAGGCGGTCGCCCACGCGGTCGTGATCGCCGCGGCGCCGAAGCTCTCGGCGCAGAACATCGCTTTCAACGAGGTCGCCCGCCAGGCGATCATCACCGACCCGGATTTTCACGACGGGCGCTACGCCGAGCAGGGCGTGATCCCGCGACGCGGCCTGATGCTCGCGCGCATGCTCGGTCACATTACCTATCTTTCCGATGACGCCATGCGGGCCAAGTTCGGCCGCGAGCTTCGCTCGGGCAAGGTGCAATACGGTTTCGACGTCGAGTTCCAGGTCGAGTCCTACCTGCGCTACCAGGGCACGAGTTTTGTCGACCGTTTTGATGCCAACACCTACCTGTTGATGACCAAGGCGCTGGACTACTTCGACCCGGCCGCCGAGGCCGACGACGACCTGTCCACCGCACTGGCACCGGCGACCGCCCGATTCCTGGTGGTGTCGTTCACCTCAGACTGGCGTTTCTCGCCGGTGCGCTCGAAGGAGATCGTCCGGGCACTACTGGCCACGGGCAAGTCGGTCTCCTATGCCGAGGTTGAGGCACACCAAGGACACGATGCGTTCCTGATGCCGATTCCCTACTACCACCAGGTGCTGCGAGGCTATTTCGACAATATCGCCCGCACCATGACCGAGGAGGGTATCTCATGAACCGTCCCGACTGGGATATCGTCACCGGCTGGATTGGCGCAGGGGCCCGCGTGCTGGACCTGGGTTGCGGCGACGGCGCGTTGTTGCGCCACCTGATCGCCGAGCGCTCGGTGCGTGGAGTGGGGATGGAGGTCGACGACGAGCGGGTTGCCCGCGGCGTGGGGGCCGACCTGAACATCGTCCAGGCGGATCTGGACGACGGTATACGCGATTGGTTCGGGGTTCACAGCTTCGATTACGTACTGGTAAGCCAGACCATTCAGGCCATTCGTCATCCCGAGCGCCTGCTCGGAGAGATGCTAGATATTGCCTCGGAGGGCATCGTCACCTTCCCCAACATGGGTTACTGGCGCAATCGCTGGCAATTGGGAGTGCAGGGAATGATGCCGACCACCAAGGCGCTGCCCAATCCTTGGTACAACACGCCGAACATTCACCTCTGCACCCTGCGCGACTTCGAGTCGCTCTGCGAAGGGCTGGGTATCGAGATACTCGACCGAGCCGTGGTCGACAAGAACCGCCGCAGCTCACCACTGCTGCGCGCACTGCCCAACTGGTTCGGCGAGCACGCGATCTATCGCATCAGAAAAAGAGTCGTTTGAACCATCTAGAGAGATGGCTCAAGCCGTTTCTCGAGGCGCTTCTGGGTCGCGATTTAGGCCTTCACCGCGCGATGGACGGTGTAGGTCTTGCCCTGCTTGACCTTCTCGTAGTTGCCGAACTGCTCCTTCATCGTGCGCTTGAAGTACTCGCGCAGGCCGTTGATCGAAACGAACCACACTTCGCCGCCGCGGTTGAGCCCCCACCAGGTGTCGAACAGCATGATCTGCCACATCTCCTTGCCCACCTTTGCCGGCACGTTCGAGTAGAGCCGGTCGAACCCCTCGCCATCCACCGCCGACAGGCCATTGGACAACCGGGCTTCGGCGTTATCCAGCCGGTTTCGGCCCAGGTTGCCCTGCGCGTAGTCGATCGCGACGAAGTCCTTGTCTAGCAGGATCACCCGGCCGTCCGGGCAGGCCTTGGCCATGGTGGCCCCGATGGGGCCGTAGCCACAGCCCAGATCAACGATGGTGCTGCCGGCCGGCGGGATCGGGGCGTGCTCGAGCAGAAGGCGGGTGCCGGCGTCGATCTCGCGTGGGGAGAACAGTCCCCAGGTGGAATGCAGGGTCAGGCGTTGGCCGAGCAACTCGCAGTCGATAATCTGGTCGCGACGCAGGGTGGCGATGGTCTTGGCGTTGGGCGCTGGGCTCATGCGGTGTGATCGCTTGATGGGTGTCAGGGGGGGGGGTTACTGGGCGGTTCGGCAGGCGCGGCACAGGCCGCGCAGTTCGATGACCGCCGAGCGGGCGGCAAAGCCCGTCTGGTGGGCGAGTTCCTCGAGCGCGGCGTGGACGGCCGCGTTGTCTTCTTCAAGGATGTCGCCGCATTGATCGCAGATCAACAAGATGGCCTGGTGCGGCTCTTGCGGATGTTCGCATCCCACGAAGGCGTTGAGACTCTCGATACGGTGGATCAGGCCCTGTTCGAGCAGGAAGTCGAGCGCCCGATAGACCGTGGGCGGCTTGACTTGGTCGCCGTGTCGCGAAAGGCGCTCGATCAGGTCATAGGCCTTGGTGGCCTCGTGGCTGGACCAGACCTCGCGCAGCACGTCGCGCCGGATCGGCGTCAGGCGCCCACCGGAACGTGCGCAGATCGCCTCGGCGCGCGCGAGGGCGTCGTCGATGCACTGGTCGTGATTGGCGCAGGACATGAATTCGCCGTCATCCGGAAGTTAATAAGGCATCATAGTGTAGTTGCCCGACATCAGGGATAGAAGCAGACTTGAGGTCGGATCAACAATGTCGATCGCCGGGACATTGAAATTTCGGGGTACGGCGATCACTATTTAGAGATAGCTAATAAACGTTGCCTGCTCGTCCGCGGATTGTTCGTATTAGACCAACGTCCCGGCGTGGAACCCCCGAAGACGAAAGCGGGCACACTTGAGGAGAAGGCAATGGAATTCAAAGAGCAATTCCTGGCATCGCGTCGTCGCTTTTTGCGCAACATCGGGGTCACCGCCGGCGTGGCCGCCGCACCCTTGGCTTGGTCCTCGCGTGTGTTCGCCGAGGAAGAACTGGTAATCGAAGGGCCGCCGATGCCGGACATCCCGGCCACCGAGATCACCGAAAACGTCTACGTGATCGTCTCGCCCTGGGGTTTTCCCTCCGAGGACAACCAGGGAATGATGAGCAATGTCACCTTCGCGATCACGGAAAAGGGTGTCGTGGTGATCGATAGTGGCGCCTCCCTGCAGATCGGTCGCATGGCCTTGCGCCAAATCCGTGAGATCACCGGAAAGCCGATCGCGGCGGTGTTCAACACGCACTATCATGGTGACCACTGGCTGGGTAACCATGCCTTTGTCAACGAAAATCCTGATGTGCCGATCTACGCGCACGAGAGGACCGCTTCGGCCATTCGCACAAACCAAGGCGATTTCTGGGTCAGTTTGATGGAGCGATCCACGGGCAACGCCATCGAGGGCACCGTGGTTACCCCGCCGAACAAGGTGGTAGGCCATGGTGACGAGATCGACTTCGGCGATCTCACGATTCGCGTGCATTTCTATGGCACCGCGCACACACCCTCAGACATCAGCCTCGAGTTGGTGGAGAAGAAGATCGTTCACGTCGGCGACATCGCAATGAACAATCGTATCGCCTTCATGGACGACGGCAGCTTCCTCGGTACGTTCAAGGCATTCGATGGTCTTGAACAGAGCGTGCCGGGCGCCTTCTGGATTCCGGCGCACGGTTTCCCAGCCAACGATCTGATCGAGCACAATCGCATCTTCTTTCAGGGCATCTACGAGTCCGCCGAGAAGGCCGTCGAGGACATGGCCGGCCCGGATCAGGCCAAGGCCTATGCATTGGAGGATGACCGGGTGCAGTACTACGCCCGTGTGACCAACGGTTTCGACGAGAATATCGGCAAGTACGCGTCGCTGGCGTTTCTCGAGGCCGAAGCGGCTGCCTTTTAACGGTGTCGCCATGGCGGTGTGAGGCCCGCTCATCGACGGTTGATGTCGACAGGCCCGCCGGATTGGCGGGCGTTCAGGGAATGTTTCTTCAAGTGCTGATTCCAGGAGGTCCAGCAGGGAATGTCTTGCCAAGTTAGGCCGTTATGGCCCCCCTTCGTTGCCGGCATCGTGCTCGGTCTGGTCGTTTTGCTCACCTTCGTGCTGGTGGGCAACGGCATGGGTTCGTCCGGTGCCTTCGCCCGTGTGGCCACCGAGATAGGTCTTCAGATCGCGCCCGAGGCGACCCGTGAGAACGCCTACCTCGGTGACATGGCCGAGGGAAATCCGCTTGCAGCATGGATCGTCGTCGCCGCTATCGGCACCCTGATCGGCGCCATCCTCGCCTCGGTATCCTCCGGACGCTTCCGGGTGAAGGTCGATCGCGGCTCCGGTCGAATCGGCGTGGCGCCGCGCCTTTTGCTCGCCCTGGGTGGCGGCCTGCTGGCCGGGTTCGGTTCACGGTTGGCGGCCGGGTGCACCAGCGGGGTTGGCCTGTCCAATACCGCCATGCTGGGCGTGGCAGGCTTTGTCTTCCTGATCGTTTTCTTCGTGGTCGGAATTTTGGTTAGTCTGTTGATGCGGAGGGTTTGGTAATGGATTACGGCACCGCGGGTACCGCACTGGCCACCGGCCTGTTGTTCGGGTTCGTGCTTGAGCAGGCCGGCTTTGGCTCCCCTTGCAAACTCACCGCCCAATTTCGTCTAACCGACTGGTCGGTGTTCAAGGTCATGTTCTCGGCGATCATTGTCGCGGCGATCGGCATCCTGTTGCTGCAGGTGAACAACACCTTCGGCGCGCAGGGTTTCTATGTGGCCGAAATGTACCTTTGGGGCACCGTGCTTGGCGCGGTGCTGATCGGGGCCGGTTTCGCCATTGGTGGCTACTGTCCCGGCACCTCCGTGGTCGGGCTAGGTAGTGGCCGGATCGACGGACTGGTTTTCATGCTTGGCATGATCATCGGTGTCTGGGCTTTCGCCGGCGTTTACGACAGCGATTTCATCCAGGCGGTCGTCGGTGGCGCGTCGATGGAGGTGCGTACTTTGCCGGAATGGCTGGGCGTCTCGCCGTGGCTTGTGGTGGCCGCGATGCTGCTGATGCTGGCGGGCGGCTTCCTTGCCGGCCGCGCGCTCGAGCAACGCAGTCACGGTGTGTACACCGCCGAGGACATCACCGAAGGACGTGATCCTGGCGAGAGCGATGCACTCGGTCGCGACTTGGGTCGAGAGGCGAGCGCCGCGCGGCGCACTGATACCGATTGACCCGAGGGCCGCACGTGATTTTGCGGGATGGCTCCCCTGCTGCCCGCCATTGTCAGAGGAGAGTGGACTAGATGGATTCGAAAAAGATCGCCCGACAGGCACGCGCCCGCCGCGCACTCAAGTTGTCCATGCCGGCAGTGGCGTTGACCGTGGGCGCCTCGCTTGCGGCGACCACCATGTTGCCGCTATCTGCGGCAGCACAAACCCGCGGCGGTAATCCCTGTGCCCCTTCCGCCCGCGGCGGTAACCCCTGTGCGCCCTCGTCCCGGGGTGGCAATCCTTGCGCTCCGGAGGCTCGCGGCGGTAACCCCTGTGCGCCCTCGTCCCGGGGTGGCAATCCTTGCGCTCCGGAGGCTCGCGGCGGTAACCCCTGTGCGCCCTCGTCCCGGGGTGGCAATCCTTGCGCTCCGGACGCTCGCGGGGGCAACCCCTGTGCGCCCACGGGGCGTGGCGGCAATCCCTGTGCACCGGGCGGTGAGTGACCTAGTGTCCGCCAATGGCTGAGTTGTCTCGATGAGTGACGCAGCGTTCCATGCCTTACCCGATGATTGGCTCGATGCGGGTCTGGCGGCTGTTGATGAGTGGCGTTCGATTCAGTCGGCGCTGGTCGCCGACAACCAGACCGTACTCACCGAGCTGTTCCGGGATCACCTGGGAGAGGGCTTTGACTACTGGGCGCACTTCCCCCCGCACGACGCCCCGGATCCGATCAGCGGGGCGCGTTTCTACTATCACGCGCATGACCCGGCCGAGTGGACATCCATCGAGCATGGCCACTTCCACTTGTTCGTTGCCGACGAAGATGAGCCGGGCTTTGCCCACGTCGTCGCGGTGTCGATGGACCGCCAGGGGCGTGCGCAACGCCTTTTTACGACCAATGGCTGGGTGACCGGTGAAACGGTCCGTCCCGCCGCGCAGGTGTTGGCGCAACTGCCCAACGGTTTCGAGATCAACCGGGCTCGCCCGTCGTGGCTGGTGGGGCGGTGGTTGACTGTCTTGGTGTCTCTGTTGATGCCACAGATCCGCGAATTGCTCGAGTTGCGGGATTGTGCCTTGATGACCGAGTCCGGCGACTGGCCCGATGTGGAGGTGCTGGCCGACCGGGACCGGCATGTTCTGAGCGAGTGTCCGCTGGACATGGAGGCGGTGTTGGCCGACTGGTCACGGCGTCTCACGGCCATGCAAGCGCAACTGATTTCCCCGCCTGGCTGAGGGCGGCTTTCCCGGCGCCGGCTGGCGCCGATTGTTGATGCACGAAGAAGGAGTTGAGTCATATGGATTTCAAGCGGTTTCTCGCGGTCCCTGCCGGGGTGGCGGCCCTGGCCGTCGCGCAGGGGGGCTGGGCACTGGATGTGCCGGGCCCGGTAGTCGACCCGCAATGGTTGAAGGACAACCTTGAACAGGTCACCGTTTTGCAGATTGCCGGGTCGGAAAAGGCTTTCGCCATGGCGCCGAAGTACGAGACCGTCAAAGGCAAGAAAGTCGTTTCAGTCGTCTCCGGTCACGTGCCGGGTGCCCAGTTCGTCGATTGGGGAAAGGTGCGTGTCGAGCGCATGGAAAATGGCAAGGATGTCGGCAAGCTGATCCCTGAAAAGGCCGACTTCGAATCCTTCGTGCAGGCCCTGGGCGTGGACAAGGACGACACGGTGGTGATCGTGCCGCTGGGCCTGTCCGGTTCGGATTACACCAAGGCGACACGCTTGTACTGGCAGATGAAGTACTTCGGTCATGACGACATGGCCCTGCTGGACGGTGGCTTGGCCAACTGGCTGGCCGCGGGCTTCGATGCCGAGACGGGGCAGCCGGACAAGGTCGAGGCCGGTGACTGGGTGTCAACCGAAGAGCGTGACGAGATCCTGGCTACGTATGCCGAGACCCGTGCGGCGGCCGATTCCGACGGCAAGGTCCAGCTGGTGGATGCACGGCCGGCGAACCAGTACCTGGGCGTGTTCAGCAAGTCCAAGACCGTGCCCGGTCATCTGCCCGGCGCCAAGAATCTGCCGACCGACGTGCTCGTGCGTGCGGATGGCGCAGCGGCCAATTTCTTGCCGGCGTCCAGCTACCACTCGATCATGGAATTCAAGGCCCTCGACCCGAGTGGCGCGGCGATTGCGTACTGCAATTCGGGCAATCTGGCCTCGGGCGTGTGGTTCATCGCAAGCGAGATCATGGGTAACGAGGGTGTCGCACTGTACGACGGCTCCATGAAGGAATATGGCATGTATGTGGATGACGGGGCCGCTTCGGTCAACCCGGCACAGATCTACTGATCTGGCACTGCCTCACGACCCGACAACCCCGCCATTCGGCGGGGTTTTTTGTGGGTCCATGCATGTGGGGAGCCGGGGCATCGAGGTGCGTTTGTGGGGGCGGCCAACCCTCACCGTGTACGAGATCGTTTTGCTGGAGTTCCCAAGGCAGGGGGCGAGATCTGGGTATACACTCGGGATGGTCAACACGACATATCAAGGAGGTCGGCTCTATGAGTACATGGGTAGTGGTTGCCGATGAGGCTCGGGCGCGTTTTCTGGCGGTCCGTGACAACAGTGGGGCCTATCGCGGTAGTGAGGCGCATCCTTCTAGCCGTCCCGCGCCCAAGGGGGTGCTCGAAGAGGTGACCTCCCTGTCCAATTCCGCGGCCCGATTGTCGGACGCGGACCTGGAGACCGACCGGCCTGGCTCGACCACCGACCGCAAGGGCGATGCGATGCATGCCTACGAGCCGGCCAACAGCGTGCGGGACGTGGAAGCCAAGCGCTTCGCCCGCGAGGTGGTCGCCGATCTCGAGCAAGCCCTGCAGAAGGGGCGGCTGCAGCGATTCTACCTGATGGCCGCGCCCGACTTTCTCGGCATGCTGCGTGCGGAGATGGGCAAGGGGCTGCAGGATGCCCTGGTGGCCGACCAGCCCAAGGATTTCTCGGCCCGATCGCCGGAGGAAATTCGTGCTGCCTTGCCGGAACGCCTATGACTTGGTTTGGCAGCGGTTTACAGGCAACTTCCCGAACAAGGAGGGCGGCGCATGTTTCTCAAGCGCAAGGATAACCACGATATGATCGAGATCATCGATCTGGAAACCCTCGCCGATCCGGCCTTACCGAGCGTGATGGGCCGACAGCATGCGGGCGAGGAAATGCAGGACGAGGAAAGCTTCGAGAAAGAGGATCTGGAGTTTCCGTCCGGCGAGTCATTGCCTAGTTGCTGGCTCGACCTGCACTGGCGAGAAAACTGACGCGCTTGCACATTGCACCGCAAGAAGGCCGCCAGATCGTGGAGCTGGCGGCCTTCGTCTTGCTGAAGCAATGGTTCGTGGGATGGCCGGTGGGGTTTCAGGGTAGTACCCAAAGCGTGAGTGACAGCAGCATGCTGGCAATCGCGCTGCCGATCACCGGCAGCATCATGATGCCGGCGAGCGCCTCGCGACGGGCGAGCTGCCAACCGGTCCAGATCAGTGTTGCCAGCCAAGCGATCGCGAGCAGCAGGGCAATCAGGGACTGACCGGCACCGAGCAGCACCACGATGACCAGCGGTAGCACCAGCGATGCCCACAGTCCGGCATGCTCGGCTCCCCGGTGCGGTGTCGTGATCGACGCGGCATAGGCAAAAGCCGCCCAGGCGAGCAAAAAGGCGAACCCCATGGCGCCGGTGAGGGGCGAGGCGGGCAGCGTTCGCGCACTCTCGGCGCCACGCGGATGGAGATCGGCGCCGAGCCACATCAGCAGGACGGCCACGGCCAGGCTGGCAATCATCCACAGCGCAAGGGCGGGGCGGTTGACGGTCGGTTCGGTCATCGGAAGGTCCTCCCGTTAGGGCATGAAAGGCAGGGAGTCTGCGGAAGTGCCGGAGTCGCTCCCGCGCGTAATCAATGCCTAGGAAGCATAGCAGGGCGATGCGATCGTGGGCGGGGCCGAGCGCGGGTCCGTGGGTGAAGCCACGTCACCGATCTGGTAGAGTTGCGCTCTTGTCTGCAGGACTGCGGCGCCTTCCTGCCTGCCTGCGAAGGTGTTCCCGCCGTTCGTCCGACTCGTCCTTACGAATCTGGTTGCGCCACGCAATACTCGTCTACTGCCCGGCGCCGTCGGGCGGGCGGCGTTTCCCGTCAATGGCGGGAAACGCGATATCGTGTCGTCACCGCGAAAGGTCAATATGGCGGGTCTGGCGGGATGGCGATCCTGTCGTATCTGAATCCGCTGGACAGAGAGTCACGATGAACTGGTACCGCATCAAGCAGGAATGGTTTTCCAACATGCGTGGCGATGCCCTTTCCGGGTTGGTCGTCGCTCTGGCGCTTATTCCGGAGGCGATCGCCTTCTCGATCATCGCCGGTGTCGATCCGAAGGTGGGTCTGTACGCGTCGTTCGCCATCGCCGTGGTGATCGCCTTCACCGGTGGCCGGCCGGGCATGATCTCGGCCGCCACGGCGGCCACCGCACTGTTGATGATCACTTTGGTGGCCGACCACGGGCTGGAGTACCTGCTGGCCGCCTCGATACTGGCCGGGGTGCTGCAGATCGCGGCGGGCTATATACGCTTGGACCGGTTGATGCGGTTTATCTCCAACTCGGTGATGACCGGCTTCGTCAACGCGCTGGCCATTCTGATCTTCATGGCGCAGTTGCCCGAGTTGACCAACGTCACCTGGCACGTCTATGCCATGACCGCAGCCGGGCTGGCGATCATCTACGGCCTGCCCAAGATCACCAACGTGATCCCCTCGCCGCTGGTCACCATCGTGGTGCTAACCCTGATCGCCTGGTTCATGAACATCGACGTGCGTACCGTCGGTGACATGGGTGAGATGCCCGACACCCTGCCGGTTTTCCTGTTCCCGGACATCCCTCTGAACCTCGAGACGCTGATGATCATCCTGCCGTACTCGGCGGCGATCGCGGTGGTCGGCCTGCTCGAATCCCTGATGACGCAGAACCTGCTCGATTCGCTGACAGACAGCAAGACCAGCAAGGCGCGCGAGTGCAAGGGGCAGGGCATCGCCAACATCGTCTCCGGCTCGATGGGCGGCATGGCCGGCTGCGCGATGGTTGGCCAGTCGGTGATCAACATCAAGTCGGGCGGCCGGGGGCGGTTGTCGTCCTTCCTGGCCGGGGTCTACCTGTTGATCCTGGTGGTGTTTCTTGCGCCGGTGCTCACCATGATCCCGATGGCCGCATTGGTGGCCGTAATGATCATGGTCTCGATCGGCACGTTCAGCTGGGGCTCGATCCGTGACCTCAAGAAGCACCCGATGAGCACCAACGTGGTGATGGTGATGACCGTTATCGTCACCGTGGCGACCCACAACCTCGCCTACGGCGTGCTTACCGGCGTGCTGCTGGCAGCGATGTTCTTCGCCAACAAGGTCGGGCAGTTCATGCACGTCTCCTCGCGCCTTTCCGAGGACGAGAACGACCCGCGTCATCGCACCTACGAGGTGATCGGCCAAGTATTCTTCGCCTCGACCGAGAAGTTCCTGGAGTCGTTTGATTTCAAGGACGACGTGGATAAGGTGTCCATCGATCTGTCCAAGGCGCACTTCTGGGATATAACCGCGGTGGGCGCGCTGGACAAGGTGGTGGTCGATTTCCGCCGGGAAGGTATCGAGGTGGAGGTCATCGGCATGAATCAGGCCACCGCCACGATCGTCGACAAGCACGCGGTGCATAACGATCCGGATGCCGCGGAGAAGCTGATGGGGCACTGACATGGGAACCGAGAACATGACTGACAACAAGGAGAAGGACCAGGTGCTCGCCTGCATCGACGGCTCGCGCTCCACCGAGACCGTCACCGACTATGCCGTCTGGGCCGGGCAGGCGCTGGCTGCACCACTGACCTTCCTGCACGCGATCAACAATCCGCACGCCCCGGCGAAGACTGACCTTTCCGGCAATATGACCCTCGGCGGGCGCGAGAAGTTGCTCGAGGAGATGGTCGAACTGGAGGAAAAGCGGGGCAAGCTCGAACGCGAGCGCGGCCGCGCCCTGCTGGCCGACGTGCTTTCCCGGGCGCGTGACCGGGGCTTCGAAGGGCCCGACGAACTGTTGCGCAACGGTGACATCACCGAGGTGATCCTCGATCTCCAAGATGCAATGCAGATGCTGGTGCTCGGCAAGCAGGGCAAGGATGGCGACGCGGTGGCCATGCACGTCGGCAGCCATCTCGCCGGCATCCTGTCGATGATTCACAAGCCCACGCTGGTAACGCCGCTCGAGTTCAAGCGTCCCGAGAGTTTCCTGATCGCCTACGACGGCAGCCCGACGGCTTACAAGCTCGTGGAGATGGCGGCGAACACGCCGCTGTTGCAGGGGTTGCCGGTTCACATTCTGATGGTGGGCGAGGAGAAGCAGGGCAACTGGGACAAGATCCAGGCGGCCAATACCAAGCTGCAGAAGGCCGGCTTCGACACGCAGGTCGCCATCCGCCAGGGCAAGGTAGACGAGGCGGTGTCGATGTACATCGAGGAAAAGAACATCGATTTGCTGGCCATGGGCGCCTACGGCCACAGCCCGATCCGTTACCTCGTGCTGGGTAGCACCACGACCAAGATGATCATGAAGGCCAACGTGCCACTTCTGGTGGTGCGTTAAGGCCCTCCGGCCGGCCCACGATCGCGAGGAAAGATCATCTGGCCGCGTGCAAGCGCGGCCTTTCTTTTGCCGACGGATAACGCTTGGTCACTACGTCATCGCGACGTGCCCGCACCATCGACACGAAAAAGGCCGCGTCCCGGTTCGACCCGGGGCGCGGCCTGTTTGCTTCGCCGTTTTGCGACGGTGGCTGATCAGTCGACGGCGTAGTAGTCCGCCAGGGCGGCGATCTCCTCGTCGGTCAAAGGCTCGGCGAACTGGGCCATGCCCTTTGCGACGTCGTTGTGGCGCGCGCCGTCGCGGAACATCTTCATGGTGCGCACGAAGTAGTCGTGAGGCTGGCCTCGCAGGCTGGGCGACTCGTTGATCCCGCCGGAGCCGTTGTTGCCGTGGCAGGCGGCGCAAGGTGTGATCAAGCGGCTGGGGTCGCCGACGCTGACCAGCTCGTGTGCCGGGTGGGAGCTGTCCGGCTTGGCCTTGTCCGGCAACCCCTGCTGCTCGTAGAACACGGCGAGGTCGGCCATCTCCTGTTCGCTTAACTGCTCGCTCACTTCGTTCATGATGTGGGCGCGGCTGTCTTCCCGGCGGCGATGATCGGCGTAGTCAAGCAACTGCTTGTAGGTGTACTCCGCACGCTGGCCGGCCAGATGAGGCCAGTTGCCGGTCAGTGACTCACCATGCT
Organism: Guyparkeria sp.; assembly: GCA_041685825.1. Classification (GTDB taxonomy): domain Bacteria; phylum Pseudomonadota; class Gammaproteobacteria; order Halothiobacillales; family Halothiobacillaceae; genus Guyparkeria. Next base: position 36,272 of record JAWLFB010000008.1, read on the forward strand.
CACCGTGGCAGGAAGCGCAAAAGCGCTGGTCGTGCAGACCCTTGCCGCGTTGGGCGTCACCAGTCGGCATCTCGCGCATGGCACTTTGCCAGGAGGCCGGCGACCAGGAAACCACGTTACGTTGCTCCTCGGCGGCCTGTGCGCTGGTCGCGAGGGCCATCGACAGCAGGGCGCCGGCGAGGACACGGCCGCCCCACCGGTCGGCCTGTCGTTTTGAATGGTTGTGTGTCATCTCGTGACTCCTTCTCAGGCGTAGGCGGTCCAGAGACCGAAACCGAAGTACTGGGCAATCCACAGCACCAGCAGAACGATGCCGGCGGTGCCGATGCGGTTGACGGCACGGGAAGGCGTGTAGGTTCCTTCCGTCTGCCCGGCTTGCCAGGCAACGGTCAGGAGGTAGGTGGCCACCGCGCCGCCGAGTGCCCCGAAGGTAAGGAAGAACAGTCCGGTGGAGTACCAGTCCATCGTGATCTTGTAATCCAGCGGGTTGTAACCGTGAACACCGAACAGCGTCACCCAGCGCACCGCCTCTCGCATCGTGGCGACCACGATCATCGCGACAGTTGCAACCAGGATCGGTGTGTAGCCCCACAGCCCCCGGTCGAGACGTTGGCCCAGCAGCATTGGGAAGGCAGCGGCGACGATCAATGCAGTGGCTGCGGCGATGGGCCATATCCCGGTGGCGAATCCGGCGATGTCCTCGGGCAGACCGCGCATCCAGCCGACGAGCAGGACCAGTGCGACCAGGGTGCCGACCGCACCCAGACGAGTACCCATTCGCTTGAGGAAGTCGAGGTAGCCGGTATCCGTCTCGTTGCTGCCCTGCAGGTAACGCCGGTAGCCGAACAGCCAGATACCGATGACCGGGATCGACAGGGCGATGAAAAAGCCGAAGCGCCACGGATCGAAGGCGTGGATCGATCGGCCCGAGGCATCGATCACGCCATTCGGGGCGTACCACTCCTGCCACTGGTCGGGTTCTAGCATCTGCACCGAGAGCGCGTGCATGATGAAACCAACTACCAGGAACAGCAGCACGGCGACGATCATCGATCCCGGGCATCGGGTCGTGTTGGTGCGCAGGCCATGGTTCAGGGCGTAGAAGATGAACAGGGCGAGCGTCGCGACGATCAGGATGAAGATGAACCCGATGACCCACCACGCCGAGAGGACGTTGGAGGTGTACCAGAACGGGTCGTAGATCACCTGGACGAACAGCAGCGGCGCGACACCGATCACGATGGCGACCGATACCGCCACCTTGGCGGTGTTGACCATCGCGTCGGCAAGCCGGCGCCAGTGGTCATCTTTGGACAGTGCCCCGCGGATCGCCAGAACCGACGAGCCGAGCAGCACGTGGACGGCGGCGATGTGCAGCGCCCAGGTGGCCACGCCGAGGATCAGGAAGATCAGCGGATGGGCCGGGATGCCCAGCGGGTCACGCAGGGCGTAGAGCATGGCGGTATCCATTACTTGTCCTCCTCACGGCTGGGGGTGTCGAGCAAGGCGGTGGTTTCGCCATCGAGGTAGGCCTTGGCGGCCTTGGCGTCGTTGAGGCTGGCAATGTAGATGGCCAGTGCCTCGGCCTCGTCGTCCTTGAGCGGGATCTGCGGCATGTACATGGTGTTGCCGGTTGCCAACGCCCCGAGCAGGTAGGTCCGAATACCTTCGACGTCCGCCTGTTTCGGGAAGTAGTTCTTCAGCGGCCGAATGCCGGTCTCGGAGAGCGAGTGGCAGTTGCTGCACGCGGTGATCGCAAGGTTCCGTCCCACCTCCATCGAGTTATCGCGGGTGATCTCCTTCTGCGATTCCGGCCAGAACACGTGGGCGTGGGTAAAGCCCACCTTCTCCAGCGTCGGGATCTCGGATTTCACGCCCATGCCCGGCACGTCATGGCCGATGACCTGGTTGGAGTACAGGTACTGACCGGCGATATACGGCTTGCGCACCGATTCGCGCACCGTCTCGCCCGGCCACAAGCCGAGGACCAGGATCGAGAGCGTGGCGAAACCGGCGACCGTCGCGGTAACGAGCTTCGGCCGGAAGAAGGTCATGGCGAAGTAGGCCAGCATCGCGCCGAGCACGATCAGGATCGACGGGGTGAAGTAGTCCGGCAGGCGGTTTTCCATCACCAGGTGGGCGATGCTCGGCAGCGTGCCCAGGTACCACGGGTACAGCGAGATGCCGACGATCGCCGAGAGCCCGCCGACGATGGCCAGTCGTTTGAGCAGCCAGCGCTTGAAGACTTCGTCCTTGAGCCCGGCGGCGACGATGCCCCCGACCACGGCCGTCATGGTGAACATGAAGGCGGTGCGGATCATCAGTTGGGCAAAGGTGTTCGGTCCGTAGAAACCGTACAGGTAGCCACCTTCGGCGGCCCATTTTTCGGGCATGCCGGGCATCATCATGAACGACAGGATGCCGACGATCGCCAGCATGGTGGTGTAGGAAGTCAGGCCGAAGATCACCGCGACCTTCATGTAGGTGCGACGATCCAGCTTGCCGGCGAGATAGACCAGCATGTACACGCCGATCACTTCGATCACGAAGAACACCCACTCGGTCGCCCATTTCCAGACGAAGTTGTGGATGAGCGCCGAAATGCCGCGCGGGCTGCCCACGGTGGTGGAGTACCAGATCCCCGGCCCGGTGATCGAGCCCAGAATGTAGGAAAATACCAGCAGGAACAGGCCGTATTTCTTGATGAAATCGATCAGTTCCGGTCGGTCGTCACGCATGCCGATGTAGGCCAGCACGGCGAACAGGATCGCCGCGCCCACCGCCGTGTGTGAGAACAGCACGTGAATGGTCGCGATGATCCCGATGACCCAGCCCGAGCCGATGCCCGGCTCGTACCAGGTGGGGTAGAGTCCGATCAGATCCATTTGGGGATCCTCCTGTCAGAACGCAACAGGCCGGTCCGCGAAGGGGACCGGCCATGAGTGAGGGTGGCGCTTCACGAGAAGCAGTCGTCGGTGAACGCCTTCATCCAGTTGTGCTGGTAGAGGGCGGCAAGTCGGATCTGCCCCTCGGTAGCATCAAAAGGTAGGTACCGCTGCTCGTCGACCCGGACGATCTTGTCGTCCTTCAGCCGGAACACGTCGGCGACGAACATGCCGCTGTCGGTGTTGCCAGCCAGGGCGTAGCAGGTGTTCTGGAACACCGGCTCGAGTGGCTCGTTGCCAGCCATCAGGGCCTTGAGCTGGAGGGCCAGCACCTTGGCCTGGCTGTTGGCCGCATAGCCCGACTTGGGCATGGCGCCGGCGATGCAGGAGTCACCGATGACGTGCACGTCGGGATGCCGAATCGACTCGAAGGTTTTCTGATCCACCGGGCACCAGCCGGAGCCATCCACCAGGTCGAAGTCGAAGGCGATCTTCGCTGCCTTGAGCGGCGGGATGATGTTGATCATGTCGGCCTCGAAGACGCCAGCCTCGGCCTCGACGGTCATGGTGTTGGCGTCGACCTTGAGGATCTGCCCGCCCAGGTCGCCCATGACCCACTCGAGCGGACCCGGTTCGTCGTGAGTCTTGAGCTGGGCCAGTTCGTCTTCGCTGTACTTGGATCGTGCCGGCTTCGGGATGTTGAAGCGGTAGAGATCGTTCCAGGCATGCAACATGGAGTAGTCGGTGGTGAACCCGTTTTTGGGATCGAGAATGACCACCTTCGGGCTTTTGTCACCACGGTCAAGTAGCCACTGGGCGATCAGACCGGCACGCTCGTAGGGGCCGGGAGGGCAGCGATAGGGGTTGGGTGGCGGTCCGATGATCACCGTGGGGTTTTCCGGGAGGGACTCGAGTTGGTCCTTGAGCTCCAGCAACTGGTCGCCGGCATCCCAGGCATGCGGCAGCTTCGTCTCCGCCAGTTCGGCGGTCAGGCCGTCGATGGCGTCGAAGTCGAAGGAAATCCCGGGAGAGAGGACCAGCCGGTCGTAGCCGACGGTTTCGCCGCCAGCGGTGATCACCTGCTTGTTGTCGTAGTCGACGTCGGCGGCCGCGTCGTGGATGAAGTTCACCCCATGACGGGTCTTCAGTGCCTCATAAGAAATGGTGATGTCGTCCATCGTCACCTGCCCGGTGATCACTTCGCTCGAGCCGTAGGGGCGTTGGTATTCGCGCTTGGGCTCGATGATGGTGACGTCGATGCCGGGGGCGTACAGCTTGAGGTACTTGGCCGTGGTCGCTCCGCCGACCCCGCCGCCGACGATCACGACGCGTGATGCGCTGGCGGCACGAGCCAGTGGCGTACCGAGCAATCCGGCACTCGCGGTGCCCGCCCCGGCGAGCTTGAGAAAGTTGCGACGACTGATCGTGCTCATGAGTCATTCCCCTCATCGTGCTTGTCCGCCTGGCCCCGCTCTTTCGGCAGGCTCGAGAAGTAGTTGGCCATCGCACGGATCTCCTCGTCGGTGAAGGCCCGTGCGAGCGGGCCCATCAGGGTCGACGGGCGCGAGCCGTCGGCGAAGGATTCCATCGCCTGGATAAAGCGGTCGCTGGACATGCCCGCGAGCGGAACGTAAGCGGAATCCTCGATGTAGCCTTGGGTGCCGTGACAGCCGGCACAGGTCTGGGCGGTCATAACCCCCTTGGGGTTGGCCTCGGTCGTTTCGGCGTGCAGCGACGGGGCAATGAACGCACCCCCGACCGCCAGGGCGAGCACGGCGCCCTTGCTGATTTGTCTGCTCATTTGTCTCTCCCCTCGAACGGTTGCCGTCCTGGCGCGACTACGGACTGACTCTCTCCGGAGTCATGCGGCATCAAATTTACTTATCAGATAGTAACTATGCAACATAAGTTTTATTTATTGCAAACGAGGGGGGCTGCAAAGTGCGGCCCGGGCGCAGGACGGGTATTTGGGGAGTCAGGCGTTCAGCAGGGGAAGAAGCGCGCCCGGGTGTTGCGGATCGTGGAAGCAGATCACCGGTGGGGGTGTGGGGATAAGTTGGGGGAGCCACTCGCGAAGCGAGTTGGCGTTGTCCGGACAATCCGGTCCGATGGGATCGTTCGGGCGTCGATTCAGTACGATCGCGGCGATCGGTATGTGACGCTGGTGCAGGGATTCGACGGCCGAGAGGGTCGCGGACAGGGTGCCGAGCCGGTCGGGGGTGACCAGGATGGCCGGCAGGTGCGTGTATTCCGCCAAGCGCACATTAAGTGCGTCGTCGGCCAGCGGCGAGAGCAGGCCGCCGGCGCTTTCGATGATCACGCGTTCCCCGTGGGCGAGGTCGGTCCGTGCCTGGTCGAGGATCGGGGCAAGATCGCGCTTGAAGCTCAGTATTTCGCCCTCGCGCCGGGCGGCCTCAGGCGCGGCGACCGGGGTGAGGTAGCGGATCGGACAAATCGCCTCGAGCCGTTCGTGTTGGCCGGCAGCCTCGCGCAGGGCGATACCGTCGGCCGGGTGTCGTTCCCCGTCATGGATCTCGCAGCCGGTTTCGACCGGTTTCCGCACGCGCGGCAACAGGCCGTGGTCGATCAGCTGGCGGGCTAGCGCACAGGAAACCACGGTCTTGCCGACTCCGGTGTCGGTGGCCAGCACTACCCAGCCGCGTTGATCCTGATCTCGCGTGCTCATGCGATGCCGGGCAGGTCCTCGCCGGTGAGCCGGCGATAGGCGGTCAGGTAGCGTTCGCGGGTCTGGGCGATGATCTCGTCCGGGATGGCCGGTCCGGGCGGGGCCTTGTCCCAGTTTAGGGTCTCCAGCCAGTCGCGTATGAACTGCTTGTCGTACGACGGTGGGCTGATGCCCGTCCGGTATTCGTCTGCCGGCCAGAAGCGCGAGGAGTCTGGCGTTAGCGCCTCGTCGATCAGGTGCAGCGTGCCGTGCCCGTCGAGGCCGAATTCGAACTTGGTGTCGGCGATGATGATACCGCGCTTGGCGGCGTAGTCGGCCGCCAGGCGGTACAGTCGCATGGCAGTGTTGCGTACCCGGGCGGCCATCTCCCGGCCGATCAGGCGCTCGGTTTCGGTGAAATCGATGTTCTCGTCATGGTCACCGACGTCGGCCTTGGTCGCCGGCGTGTAGATTGCTTCCGGCAGCTTGTCGGCCAGTTGCAGCCCCTCGGGCAGCTTGATGCCGCAGACCGCTCCGGTGGCCTGGTAGTCCTTGTAGCCCGAGCCGATCAGGTAGCCGCGCACCACCGCCTCGATCGGTAAGGATTTGAGGTTGCGCACGATTACGCTGCGCCCCTCGAGCTGGGCGCGCTGCGCCTCGTCCGGCACGATGGCGGCGAGGTCCTGTGCCTCGCAGAGATGGTTGGGCACCAGGTCGCGACTCTTCTCGAACCAGAAGCGCGAGATTTCGGTCAAGACCCGGCCCTTGTCGGGAATCGGGGTGGGCAGGATCACGTCGAAGGCCGACACCCGGTCGGTGGTGACGATCAGCATCCGCTCGTCGTCGATGCGGTAGAGGTCACGCACCTTGCCGCGATGGATCAGTTCCAGGGCGTCGATTTGCGTTTCGAAAACGGCGGGGGCCGAGTGTGTCATGGGCGTTCAACTGCTAGCATGCTAAGGATTTGCCGCCCGGTCGGTTTTCGGGCAGTTGTCTATTGTACGAGAGCGCGCCGCGCGATGCGATGCGCAATGACCCGGAGTACGAGTATGACGTGGGGTATTCGCATGTGGTGGCAAGTGGGGCTTTTGGCCGGCCTTTTGTTGGCGTTGGTCGGCGGAGCCCGGGCGGAGCTGATGATCCCGCTGGGCGAGGGCGGAGAGGAGCTTGAGGTGCGAGTGATCGAGCCGCCAGAAGGTGGGTCCGCTGATAGCCCGCTGGTGCTATGGATGGTCAACCAGTACGGCGACATGGCTGGGCCCGACAGCGTTGCCCATGCGCTGGCACGGCGCGGGGCGACGGTCTGGATGGTCGACGTGATGGATTCGTTGTTCCTGCCGCGGTCGGACGCCAACGTCCGCAATGTCGACGGACAACCGGTCGGCTCGCTGATTCAACGGGCTGTCGAGGAAGACCGGCCCACCGTGGTGGTGGCGGCCGACAGGATGGCCGTGCCGACCCTGCGCGGGATGCGCTGGTGGCAGGAGCGTACGCAAGACCCCGATGCGCTGGCGGGCGCCGTATTGCTCTTTCCCAGCCTGTATCGAGGCGCGCCGGTGGCGGGCGAAGAGCCGGAGCTGTTCTCGATCATCGATGCCACCAACCTCCCGGTGATGTTGTTCCAGCCGGAGCGGGGCGTGTATCGACATCGCCTGCTCGATCTGCGTGAACGCTTCCTGCAGGCGGGCAGCGACCTGTTCGTCCAGATCATTCCCGGGGTGCGGGACTATTACCACATGGAGTTCGACGAGCCGAGGCTCGACTCGCTTGACTCACTTGAACGGGTTGTGGGCGGGGCTGCCGAGGCCCGTGCTGTCAGGGCATTGCCCGACGACATTCTCCGTTCGATCCCACTGCTGGCGGCGGCGGATCATCCGGCCGAGGTCCAGCCGATCGACCCCGATCGCACCGCGCCCGTCGAGCGTCAGACTGGCCTTCAGCCAGTGGAGCCGCAAGAGGCCCCCCACTTTGAGCTGACCGATCTCGAAGGCAACCCCCAGAGCCTCGATCCCGATTTCGACGGCGTGCAGATCGTGAATTTCTGGGCGACTTGGTGTCCAGCCTGTGTTGAGGAGATCCCGTCGATGGAGCGGCTGGCGAGTCGGTATCCCGATCAGCTCAAGATCTACGCGATCGCGTTCAAGCAGTCGCCCGAGCACCTGCGCGAGTTCATGCAGGACTTCGATGTCTCCTTCCCGGTGCCGGTCGACCCGGATGGCGATGTGGCCGCCAAGTACGATGCCTTCGCCTTCCCGTCCTCGTTCCTGGTGGCCGCCGACGGCCGCGTTCACTACTCGGTGAATGCCGGCATTATCTGGGATACCGAGGAGGTCGATGTGATTGTGCGGGAGATGCTGGAGGTAAAGCCCGAGTGACACTGCCGCTGAACGCCTGAAGTTGGCAGCTTGAAGTTGGCAGGCTTTTGCAGGGGCTTCGCGCCCCTGAATTCGCTGCCGACCATGTCGTCCAGTTTCCAGCTAATCGCGGGCAGGCTGGCACACCGAGCAGAACCAAGTCGAACGTTGACCGAGGACGGTGCGCTCGATCGCGGTGCCGCAGCGCCGGCAGGGCTGGTCCGTGCGCTCGTAGACATTGAGTGTCTGGCGGAAGTATCCGGGGTTGCCCGAGGGGGCTAGGAAGTCGCGCAGCGTCGTGCCGCCCTGCTCGATGGCGGCGGCGAGCACCTGCCGGATCGCGGCGGCGAGGGTGTCACACTCGTCGAGGTCTAGTCGGCCCGCCGGGATCATGGGGTGGATGCCGGCGAGAAACAGCGCCTCGGAGGCGTAGATGTTGCCCACGCCTACCACGATGGCGGCGTTCATGACTGCCTGCTTGACGACCACGCGCCGGCCGGCGAACCGGGTGGCGAGATAGGCGCCATCGAAGGCCGGGCCAAGTGGCTCGGGGCCGAGCTTTTCCAGACGCTCGTGCGGTGCATCCACCCGGTCGGTCAGCACCGCGCCGAAGCGTCGCGGGTCGTGCAGGCGCAGGGCCGCGCCGTTGTCGAGGCGCCATTCGACGTGATCGTGCTTGCGCGGCGGGTTGCTCGGATCGTCCAGCCGCAGGCTGCCCGACATGCCCAAGTGGATCAGTACCCGGTCGTCGTCATCGAGGCATAGCAGCAGGTATTTTGCGCGCCGCTTGACCGCCTGGATCGGGCGACCCGCAAGGAATGCGGCCAGGTCCGCGCGCACCGGCCAGCGCAGGCGGGCGTCACGCACGGTGACGCCGTCGATGCGCTGACCGACGACGAACGGCTCGATACCGCGGCGGGTGGTCTCGACTTCCGGGAGTTCGGGCATGACACGAAGAAACCCCGCGAGGTGTCCTCGCGGGGTCCGTCCATCAAGGGCCGGTCAAGAGAGGGCGGGCCGTCTGTCGACAACCGGGCACCTTACTTGATCTTGGCTTCCTTATAGATGACGTGCTTGCGTACTACCGGATCGTATTTCTTGATCTGCATCTTCTCCGGCATGTTCCGCTTGTTCTTGTCGGTGGTATAGAAGTGGCCGGTGCCGGCACTGGATACCAGTCGGATTTTGTCGCGCATGTCGTATTACCTGTCGAAATATGGTGGTGAGCGGTGTTTCAGACCTTCTCGCCGCGAGCACGCATCTCGGCGATGACCGTTTCAATGCCGATCTTGTCGATCGTGCGCAGGCCGTGGCTGGAAACACGCAGGCTGACAAAGCGCTGCTCGCTCTCTACCCAGAACCGCTTCTTGTGCAGGTTCGGCAGGAAGCGACGCCGGGTCTTGTTGTTCGCGTGCGATACGTTGTTACCGACCGCCGGGCGCTTCCCGGTTACTTGGCAAACTCGGGCCATGATTGTCTCCTGAGCGACTCGTCTGATTGCGCGCGTACCGAGGGATCGGAGCCATTCCGGCGGCCGGCACGCGGGCGGGTCAATTCAAAGGCCGCGTAGGATAAAAGAACC
>JAWLFB010000136.1:0-3117 GCA_041685825.1 Guyparkeria sp.
CAGACCGACTTCGATGCCCACGAGGTGCGCGTCTGCATCAACCAGGGCCGCACGCTCGAGGACCCGCGCCGCCCGCGCGACTACTCCGACCGCCAGTACTTGCGCACCGCCAACGAGATGCGCGAGCTGTTCGCCGACATCCCGGAGGCGATCGACAACAGCCTCGCCATTGCCGAGCGCTGCAACGTCACGCTGAAACTGGGTGAGAACTTCCTGCCCAACTTCCCGACGCCCGCGGGGCAGACCGAGTCGGACTACCTGCGCGAGCTCTCCGCGCAGGGCCTGGAAGAACGTCTGAAACGCGTGCCGGCCGGAGACCACCAGACCTACCGTGAGCGCCTCGAGCGCGAACTGGACGTCATCATCCAGATGGGCTTCCCCGGCTACTTCCTGATCGTCGCGGACTTCATCCAGTGGGCCAAGCGCCAGGACATCCCGGTCGGGCCGGGCCGTGGCTCGGGCGCGGGCTCGATCGTCGCCTGGGCCTTGCTGATCACCGACATCGACCCGATGGCCTACGACCTGCTTTTCGAGCGCTTCCTGAACCCCGAACGGGTTTCGATGCCCGACTTCGATATCGACTTCTGCATGGAAGGCCGCGACCGGGTGATCGATTACGTCGCCGAGCAGTACGGCCGGGATGCGGTCTCGCAGATCGCCACCCACGGCACCATGGCCGCCAAGGCGGTGGTGCGCGACGTCGGCCGGGTGCTGGGTTATCCCTACGGCTTCGTCGACCGCATCGCCAAGCTCATCCCCTTCAAGCCGGGCATGGACGTCTCGCTTGACGATGCCCTCGGACGCACGGAAAAGAGCCAGAAGGAACCCGAGCGCTACTCGGCAGACTTGAAGGACCTCTATGACCGCGACGAGGAGGTCCAGGCCATCATTGACATGGGCGGCGCCCTGCAGGGCCTGCCGCGCTCGGTGGGCAAGCACGCCGGCGGGGTGCTGATCGCCCCGAGCAAGCTCACCGACTTCACGCCGATGTTCTGCGAGGCCAACCACGCCTCGCCGGCCTCCCAGCTCGACAAGGACGACGTCGAGGCTGTCGGCCTGGTCAAGTTCGACTTCCTCGGCCTGCGTAACCTCACCATCATTGACTGGGCGCTCAAGGCCATCAACGCCGCGCGCGAGCAGGCTGGCGAGAAGCCGATCGACATCTCGGCGATCCCGATGGACGACCCCAAGAGCTTCGAGCTGTTGAAGCGCTGCGAGACCACCGCGGTGTTCCAGCTCGAGTCCAAGGGCATGAAGGGCCTGATCAAGAAGCTCCAGCCGGACAACTTCGAGGAAATCATTGCCCTGGTGGCCTTGTTCCGCCCGGGCCCGCTCGACTCGGGCATGGTCGACGACTTCATCTTGCGCAAGAAGGGCGAGCAGGAGGTCGAGTACCTCCACCCCTGGCTCACGGAGGTCTTGAAGCCCACCTACGGGGTGATCGTTTACCAGGAACAGGTCATGCAGATCGCCCAGATCCTGGCCGGCTACACCCTGGGTGGCGCTGACCTGCTGCGCCGGGCGATGGGCAAGAAGAAGGCCGAGGAAATGGCCAAGCAGCGCCAGATCTTTCTCGATGGCGCCGAGGAAAAGGGCGTCGACGTCGACCAGGCCGGCTACATCTTCGACCTGGTCGAGAAATTCGCCGGCTACGGCTTCAACAAGTCGCACTCGGCCGCCTATGCGCTGGTCGCCTACCAGACCGCCTGGCTCAAGGCCCACTACCCGGCGTACTTCATGGCCGCCGTGCTTTCCGCTGACATGGACAACACCGACAAGGTGGTGGGGCTGATCGAGGAATGCCGGCGCATGGAGTTGGCGGTGGTGCCGCCGTCCGTGCAGCGCTGTGCCTATCGCTTTACCGCCGGCGGCGAGCGCGAGATCGTCTACGGTCTCGGCGCGATTCGCGGGGTGGGCGAGGGCGTGATCCAGCGCATCGTGGAAGAGCGGGCTGATAACGGGCCGTTCCGCGACATGAACGACTTCTGCCAGCGCGTCGGTGCCGGCGCGCTCAACAAGCGCGTGCTGGAAGCGATGGTCTGCGCCGGGGCGCTCGACGAACTCGGCCCCTCACGCGCTGCATTGCACGCCCACATTCCGGAGGCCATGAAGGCGGCCAGCCAGGTCGCCAACGCCGCCGAGGCCGGCATGAGCGATTTGTTCGGCGGCATGGACGAGCCGGAGACGGCCGTCGCCAGTCCCATCAAGGCGGTGCCGGAATGGTCCGACGACGAACGCCTGCGCCTCGAGAAGAACATGCTCGGGTTGTATCTCACCGGCCACCCGATCAACCAGTACCTCGATGAACTCGAGTGCTTCATCACCGGGCGGCTCGATGCGCTCACCGACAAGGCCGAGGCCGCCGCGGCGGCCGCCGGCGGAGGCTTCGTCCGCGGCACGCCGGCGGTGGTGGCCGGGCTGTGCGTCGCCGAGCGCACCATGCGCACGCAGAGCGGCGACAAGCAGCTGTTCATCACCCTCGACGACGGTCGTGGTCGTGGCGAGATGCGGCTGGTGGGTGACGACATCGAGACCCTGGCCGACCGCGTCGGCCGCGATCAGTTGGTGATCATCGAGGGCGACGTCTCCTTCGATTCCTTCAACGGCAACCTGCGCATCCGCCACAAGCGGCTCTACACCATCGGCCAGGCCCGCGCCCGCTTCGCGCAGTGCGTGACCGTCGGACTTACCCCCGACTGCGGCATCGAGGCGACCGAACGGATGTTGGATATCGTCGAGCCGTTCCGTGAGGCGGAGGGGTTGCCGGTGATTGTCGAGGTGCAGAGTGAGCTTGGGAAGGGCGCGTTTCGTCTGGCGGACGAGTGGCGGGTGGCGCCCGAGGCTACGTTGATGGGGCGGTTGGGGGAACTCGATACCGTGACCAAGGCGGCGGCTTACTATCCGAGTCGCTGAGGGTGAGATGGTTTCGGTATGTCTAATGCCTATATATCAATCGCTTGAAAAAAGGGTGTTCTTGGGTCTCTTGCCTTGTGTTGAATTGCATTTTTCGCATTGATAAGAGGGATCGCCTCTTGGCGAAATGCTGGCTTAAGCCGGTTGCGCTCGCCAGTTCGAGCCACTTTCCGTCCCATGAACTCCGGACCATAATGGATATCG
>JAWLFB010000137.1:0-3068 GCA_041685825.1 Guyparkeria sp.
CCAGAAGTGGATCGGCATCAACCAGGGCAGCGAGTTCATCAAGCTCGCCGGGATGGTCCGCCCGCAGGACATCGCGGCGGACAACACCGTCATGTCCACTCGGGTCGCCAATGCCCAGATCGCCTACGGGGGCGAGGGCGTGATCAACGAATCGAACAACATGGGCTGGTTGGCTCGCTTCTTCAACAGCCCGGTATTCCCCTTCTGATGGTGGGACGCATGAACATCAACACATCCATTCGAGCCTTCCTTGTCGGCTTCCTGCCGTTGCTGCTCGCCACGGGGGCGACTGCCTTTGCCCCGCAGGCCGGTGCCGAACGCATCAAGGACGAGGCGAGCTTTGCCGGCGTGCGTGAGAACCAGTTGATCGGTTACGGCATCGTGGTCGGCTTGGCGGGTACCGGCGATCAGACTACGCAGGTACCGTTCACCCGCCAGAGCATCCAGAACATGCTCGAGCGTCAGGGGCTTTCCCCCGACGGTGGCAACGTGCAGTTGAACAACGTCGCCGCGGTTATGGTGACCGCCGATCTGCCGCCATTCGCCAAGCCGGGACAAACGATCGACGTCACGGTCTCGTCGATCGGCAATGCCGACAGCCTGCGGGGCGGTGAGCTTCTGATGACACCGCTGAAAGGCGCGGACGAAAACATCTATGCCGTCGCGCAGGGCAGCCTGATTGTCGGCGGGCTGGATGCTTCGGGGCGTGATGGCTCGCGTGTGACCGTCAATATTCCCACGGCCGGGCGGGTCCCCAACGGCGCGACCGTCGAGCGCAGCGTTTCGAGCAAGATGGGTGGTGCCGGGGCGGTATTCCTAAATCTCAATAGACCGGATTTCACCACCGCGCGCCGCATGGAAGAGGCAATCAACGAAGTGCTTGGCTCTGGCGTGGCCGAGGCGGTTGACGGAGGAACGGTCAAGGTGCGCGCGCCGGACTCGCCTGATCAACGTGTTGGTTTCATGTCGGTGCTGGAGAACGTCGAGTTCGAGCCCGGCGAGGCGTCGGCTCGCGTGGTGGTCAATTCGCGCAGCGGCACGGTGGTGATCGGTCAGAACGTGCGTATCGAGGCGGCAGCCGTCTCGCACGGCAACCTCACCGTGACGGTCGACGAGGATCTGGATGTGTCCCAGCCCGGTGCCTTCTCGGAAGGTGAAACGGAGGTCACACCGGATTCGGATATCACGGTGCAGGAGGCGAACAATCCCGCTTTCGTATTCGATCCCGGCGTGAAGCTCAACGATATCGTCAAGGCGATCAATGCCGTCGGCGCCTCGCCGTCGGACCTGGTTGCCATCCTGCAGGCGCTCAAAAGCGCTGGGGCACTCAAGGCCCAGTTGATCGTGATTTGAGGTTGCGTGATGGTCAGTCCAGCACAAATCAACTCGTATAGTGACTTCCAGGGCCTCAACCAACTCAGGTCCCAGGCCGGCAAGGAACCGGGCCAGGCGCTCAAGCAGGTCGCCTCCCAGTTCGAGACGCAATTCGTAAAGATGATGCTCCAGTCGATGCGCGAGGCCACGCCGCGCGACGGCCTGTTCAACAGCGAACAGACCAAGACCTTTGAGGGCATGTTCGACCAGGAGATCGCGCAGAAGCTTTCCAGCCGCGCTGGCGGTATCGGTCTGGCCGAGATGATCGAGAGCCAGTTGTCCAAGCAGGCGGGCGGCATGGACGGTGAGCGGCCATCGGAGGGTTTCCCGCTGAAGGTCGCCGAAGACGGAGGTGTGGTCGAGCAGGCGGCGCGAGCCTACCCGCTGCCCGACACCTCCGAGTGGACCCTGCGCCCGCACGCCTGGATGCAGAAGGATAAGGAGGCCGAGGGCGCCGGCACGGACGACCAGAAACCGGCGCAGCTGGGTCCAACCAAAGAGCGGCTGGCCGCGCTGGATTCGACCGATGCGGGGAGCGGCAAGAAACAGCCAGCCTACTGGGAATCGCCGGAGCAGTTCGTCGAGGCCATTTTGCCGCATGCGCGCGAGGCGGCCGATAAATTGGGCGTCTCGCCGAAGGTGCTGGTGGCACAGTCGGCACTGGAAACCGGCTGGGGCAAGCACGTGCCACATGACGGTGGTGGAGCGGCGAGCAACAACTTCTTCGGCATCAAGGCCGATCGCAGCTGGGACGGCGAGCGTCAGGTACATGGGACGCTGGAGTTCGAATCCGGCAGCCTGGTTCGCCGACAGGCGGCCTTCCGCCAGTATGACTCCATGGCCGCCTCCTTCAACGACTTTGCCCGCTTCATCGAGGAAAATCCCCGCTACGGCAAGGCGCTGGAGGCCCGTGATGATCCCGAGCAGTTCGCCCGTGAGTTGCAGCAAGCCGGCTACGCCACCGATCCCAAATATGCCGAAAAGCTGATCTCGATCATGAACTCGCCGGCAATGAAGGACGCGGTGTGATCGAGCCGAGCCGGTGCTCAAGTTTTCCCTTAATCGGCCGATAAGGTCGGCAGTAAACCCATTGAGGCCTCAACATGGCGGACATCCTCAGCAACTCGGTCAGCGGCCTGCTCGCGGTGCAACGCGCACTGACGACGACGGGGCAGAATGTCTCGAATGCCAACACCGAGGGCTACTCGCGTCAGACCGTCAACATGAGTGCCCGGGATCCCCAGTTCGTGGGCAATGGCTACGTCGGAACGGGCACACAGGTGCAGTCGATCACGCGCAGCTTCGACCAGTTCGTCGAATCGCAACTGCGGGACGCCACTAGCGACTCGAGCCGCCTGACCTTCGTGAGTGACTTTGCCTCGCAGGTCACCGGTGTGCTCGGTGATAGCGAGTCGGGCATCTCGCAAGCAACCGGGGCGTTCTTTGATGCCGCCGGTGACGTGGCCGCTAACCCTACCGATACCACCGCCCGCAATGCCTTCCTCAACGAGGCAGAGGCGCTTGCCGGGCGCTTCAACCAGATGGATTCGCAATTGGCGAAGCTCGATGACGGTGTCGGGCGTCAGGCGAGCTCCATGGCAGGCGAAGTCAACACACTTGCGAGCGAGGTGGCCGAGCTGAACGGCAAGATCACCACCGCAACCCAGCAGAATCCCAATTCACCGCCGAATGAC
>JAWLFB010000050.1:0-12527 GCA_041685825.1 Guyparkeria sp.
CGGTTCTGTCAAACGAGGATTTTTGCCGATATACTACGCGCCGTTGCGCATGCTAAAACGATAAAGATTCTGGAGGACTCTCGTGGCTCAACATACCCCTAAGGTCGATCCGATGTCGAAGCTGGTTGGCTTCGTCTCGGCGCTGGTCCTGCTGGTCGCCGTGTTCTATCTCGTGAACGCGCTCTTCAACACCGCGGGCGATAACGCCCTCGAGGGGCAGGTGGTCGAGAAGCCGGAAACCAAGGAAGAGGAAACCAAGACCGCCTCTGCAGACGACAAGTCGGATGCGGATGAGAAGGCGGACAAGGGCAGCGACGAGAAGTCCTCAGGTGGCGACATTGCCGCCGGCAAGGAGAAGTACGCGTCCTGTGCCGCCTGTCACGGCGCGGACGGCAAGGGTCAGGGCGGCGCCTTCCCTGCGATGACCGGCATCCCGGCTGACGAGGCCGAGAAGAAGTTGGTCGCCTACCGCGATGGCGATCAGGATTATCTTAAGGAGCAGGGGCTGGGCGACCGGTACGGCACCATGGCACCGAACGCTTCCGGGCTGTCCGACGAGGACATCGCTGACCTGGCTGCTTACATTGGTGACGAGTTCGGCGGTGGTGCCGGCGGTGCGGCCGACGCTGGAGACAGCGCTGGCGGCAACGGCGGCGGTGCGGTCGAAGGCGACGTCGCGGCCGGCAAGGAAGCTTATGCTTCTTGTGCCGCATGCCACGGTGCCGACGGCAAAGGTCAGGGCGGCGCCTTCCCTGTGCTGACCGAGATGGACGCGGCCGACGTGCAGAAGAGCTTGACTGCCTATCGTGACGGCGATCAGGAGTATCTGAAGTCGGTTGGCCTTGGTGACCGATACGGCACCATGGCGCCGAACGCCGCCGACCTCTCTGACGAGCAGATCGCCAACCTGTCGGTCTACATCGCCGACGAGTTCGGTGGCACCAACGGTGGCGGTGACGCTAGCGAAAGTGGTGATGAGTCCGAGGGTGGTGATGAGTCCAAGTCTGAGGATGACCAAGCCAAGAAGGAAGAAAAGTCTGCTGAGCCGCGCATCGTCAGCGAGTCGGTGATCAACCAAGGTCGGTCCCTGTACTCTTCCTGCGCCATCTGCCACGGTGCCGAGGGCGAGGGTGGCGAGTTGTTCAACGCACCCAAGCTGGCCGGCACCAAGATGGACCAGACCATCAGCCTGCTGAACATCTACCGCAAGGGTCAGGAGATGGGTCCGAACTCGAACGTCATGATCGCGCAGGCCACGCACCTGGATGACGAAGAGATCGAGGCGCTGGGTGCCTACATCGAGGTCATGGAGGAGGAAGACCTCCCGGCCGAGGCCGATGGGGACGCACCGACAGGTGCCGCAGCCCAGTAGAGCAGTCAACCGGGACGCTGCGCCGGCCCGGGAGATGCAATGACGCCGGCCCTCGGGCCGGCGTTTTGTTTGTGGGCGCGTTTTTTTCGACAGGATATCTGAATGTTGTTCGAGGTGAAGGATTTGTGCGGGCCGAACGTGCCGCCGGTCTCGTTCGCGCTTGACGCTGGTGAAGTGCTGCCGGTGCGGGGTGACTCGGGGGTGGGCAAGAGCCAGATGTTGCGCACGCTGGCCGATCTGTCGCCGCACGAGGGCGAGATCAGCCTGGAGGGCGTCCAGCAGCAATCCATGTCGGCGACCGACTGGCGCCGGCAGGTGGCGCTGGTGCCGGCGGAGTCCGGCTGGTGGGCCGACACGGTGGCCGAGCACTTCCCGTCTCGCCCGCTCGAGGCCTGGTGGGAACGCCTGCGCCTAAGGGCGGCCTTGTGGGACTCGCCGGTCGAGCGGCTGTCTTCGGGTGAGCGCCAACGGCTGGCGGTCCTGCGCGCACTAGCGCTCGAACCGCGCGTCCTGTTGCTCGACGAGCCGACCGCGAACCTCGATCGCGACAACGCCGAGGCGATGGCAGGCCTGCTGCTCGACTACCTGCGCGATCACGGCGCGGGGGCCGTGTGGATCAGTCATGATCCGCGCGAGGTCGACGCCCACGGCGATCGCTGGCTGGAAATAACCTCCGAAGGAGGAGTGCTGCATGGAGCTGTATAGCCTCACCCCGTTCGATCTTGCCCTGGCGGCCGGTCTGGTACTGGCTTTGGGCTTGGTGCAGGTGCTGCTGGGGCTCGGCCTGTTCCGCACCCTGGCGTTGAACAGTGTGCGGATGGTGTTGCAACTTATCCTGGTCGGCGTGATCCTCGAGGCCGTCTTCGATGCGGCGACCTTGCCGTGGATCGCGCTGATCGCGTTGGTGATGATGGCGCTTGCCGGGTACGAGGTGGTGGCCAGACAGAAGCGCGCCATCCGAGGCTGGCATGGTTACGGTATTGGCTTGGCGGCCATGAGTGCCACGGCGTTGATCGTGACCGTTCTGGCCCTGACCTTCGTGATCGAGACCGACCCTTGGTACACGCCGCAGTACGCGATTCCCCTGTTGGGTATGATTCTCGGCAACACCATGACCGGTATCGGTCTGGCGCTGAATAACCTCACGCAGACGGCATGGCAGAGTCGTCGCGAGATCGAGGCCCGCCTGGTGTTGGGTCATTCGGTGCGCGAGGCCACCGCCGAGCTGCGCTCGGACTCGATGCGTGCCGGTCTGATCCCGACGCTCAACATGCTCGCCGCGGCCGGCGTGATCAGCCTGCCAGGGATGATGACCGGACAGATCCTTGCCGGCACGCCGCCGATTGAAGCGGTCAAATACCAGATCCTGATTATTTTCCTGATTACCGCGGCGACGGGCTTCGGCTCGCTGGTGGCGGTGCAACTGGGTGCGCGGCGCCTGTTCGATGCGCGCGATCGTCTGCGGCTGGATCGACTGCGCAGCGGACGCTGACAACGCTTGGCCTGCCAATGCCTCGTGGCGTGCTGGACGCGGGTTCGCCCGCGAATAGCCACGGTTGGATCGAGGTGATTTGTCATCGGCCACAAAAAAACCCGGACCGCTTGGTCCGGGTTTACGTGTCGGGCGTCGACGCTTAGAGCGTTTCGATGTAGGCGCCCAAGTTTTCCATATCGCCCTCGGACAGGCCAGCCGCGTTCGGGGCCATGATTGAGAAGTTGGAGCCGCCCAGGGAGTCGTCGTACTCCTTGAGTGCTTCCTGGTTGCCATCTTTGTACCAGCCAAGCGTCTGAACGGTGTCTTTAGCGCTGTGGCCGGCTAGCTTCGGGAACATGCCTTGGCCTTGGGCCTTCTGGCCGTGGCAGGAGGCGCAACTCTGCTCGTAGAGCTTCTTGCCAGCGTCAACGTCGGCGGCCATGGACTGCCCGGAGGCAACGGCCAGACCGGAGGCGAATGCGATCGCGGTCAGTTTTTTCATGAGGAACTCCTGATATCTCGTGTCGTTTCGTTACCCGAGCTCACTCCTGCTCGGCTAGGGGTGTTGAAGCAGGTTCCATGCCACCCCCGCGCGCTTCGGCGGTCGTTCATAAACAAACGCTTACCTGAACTCAGTTCGATTGATGACGGTGCAGGGAATTGCATCTTGCAAATGAACGACATCAGGACGCAATCCGCCGGCTGCTCCGGTTCGGGGCCCAAGGCCGGTTCCGTCTCACCGGCCGTCGATGTAATGGTGGTCGTCGAAAGAGATCACTAGCTGCGGGCTGACCAGCGCCAAGGCTGTCATGAGCATGCCGTTGATCACGCCTTCCGGGAAGGCTAGCAGCGGCAGGATGCGCAGGTAGTTATTCCATATGATGTCGGAGTCGTAGAGGCCAAGTGCCATTATGAGTATCGCAGTCGCTCCACCGTGTGCCAAGGCCCCGAGCACGGCGGAGAGAAACACGCCGATGAACAAGTAGATGAAGAAGTTCGGCGGCAGGAACCGCTGAGAGGCGCGCGTGATGCCATACGTGATCGCCGCGGGCAGGGCGGCGCTGAGCAGGAACGTCCAGCCGGCGATGGCCAGGCCATGGCCGAACAGCAATGCCGAGAGAATGGCCGCGATCAGGCCGGCGATCAGGGTCAGTTCCAGCCCGATCACCAGCGTGACCGTGGCCACTCCGAGAAAGTGCAGGGTCAGCCCCGGCATCAGGGTGGCGGAAAGCGACCACATGCCGATCAAGAAGATGGTGGCGACCAGGAATAGCTGGATACGCGTTGGCGCCGCACGCAACGCGGACCACGGTGCGGCGCGTATTGCCCAGCCAGTCAGGATGGCGGCGAGCAGCCAGCCGATCGACGCAATCGGTAGGCCGATCAAGTGATTGGGTAATTGCATGAATTCTCCTGATGCGATGTGGCTTTCTCGACGGTGTGTTTATGGCCTGCCTTTTTGTTTGTGTATGCTGCATAAAAAATAACTATAACCTGAGCTGGGCCTCAGCGTTTTGGAGGAAATCGAGATGCAAACAGATCGGCTCAAGCATTTTCCCATTTCCATGTTCGCGATCGTGATGGGGCTGGTTGGCGTGACCCTGGTGATCGATGCGATAGCAACCCCGGGGACCTGGTTGGCCGCGGCAGGTGGTGTCCTGCTGGTCGTGGACTTTCTCGTCTATGGATCAATTGCCGCGATCTACCTGTTGAAGGCTCGACGCCACCCGGGCGAGGTTATGGCGGAGTTTAACCACCCGGTCAAATTGAGCTTCTTCCCCGCGATCACCATCGGTCTGATCCTCCTCGCCATGGCGTCTCTCCCCCGTTGGCCGGATCTTGCCCACCTGCTGTGGTGGATCGGTTCGGTCGGGCACATCGTGTTGACCCTGTCGATTCTGAGCCGTTGGATGCATCAGGGCCATTTCGAGATACATCACTCCAACCCGGCATGGTTCATCCCGATCGTCGGCAACATCCTGGTGCCGATTGCCGGGGTCCCACTTGGACACGCGGAGGTCTCGTGGTTCTTCTTTTCCATCGGCCTGGTGTTCTGGCCGGTGTTGTTTGCGATTCTCCTGTATCGCTACTTCTTTCATGCCCCTATGCCGGGCAAGCTGATGCCGACCTTGTTCATTCTAATCGCGCCGCCGGCGGTGGGTTTTCTTTCCTGGCTGGCACTTCACCCGGGAGCCTCACCGGACGGGTTCGCCCTGATCTTGTTCAATTTTGGCCTTTTTCTGGGTCTTTTGCTGCTGTGGCAGGCGGGCAAATTCATCCGCCTGCCGTTCGCACTCTCTTGGTGGGCCTACTCCTTCCCGGTCGCGGCGCTGACCTTGGCCACGATCCGCATGGGTGAGATCAGTGGGAACCCTTTCTGGAGCGGTTTGGGTGTGCTGTTGGCCCTGGTGACCGTGCTTCTGGTTGCCGGTCTGGTCGGCCGAACGCTTGTCGCAGTCAAGCGGGGAGAGGTCTGCCAGCCAGAATAGTGATGACTCGTTGTGTTGGGGGCGTCGGGGCTTTGCTTTATGCTTTCGCTTTCACCCGGATGGAGCCGATACCGACTCAGGTCGGCCGCTCACGGCTCTGTCGCGGGATTCGCGATTCGCAAGACTCACCAACGATACGGACGATCAACCATGGCCAACGCCTCACTCTGGATTCACCTGCATGCCCTGGCGGCTGTGCTGTCGCTCACCGGATTCGTCGTGCGCGGCATCTGGATGCTCTCCGGCTCGTCGATGCTCAAGAAGAAGTGGGTAAAGATCACCCCGCACGTGGTCGACACCGTGCTGCTGGTCAGTGCGCTGGTCGCGGCCTGGCTGCTGTTTTGGGGTAATGGTGTCCACCCCGATTTCCTGACCGTCAAGATCGTCGGGCTGATCGTCTACATCGGCCTGGGCCTGGTGGCGATGCGCTTTGGCAAGACGCGCGGTCTGCGCGCCAGTGCCTGGGTGTTGGCCATCCTGGTCTTCCTGTACGTCGCCGCCGTGGGCGTGGCCAACACGCACCCGCAACTGCAGGACGTCCTGCCGGCCATGGTGACGGGCGTATGAGTGCGCAACCGCTGGTCGGCGTGATCATGGGGTCGCAGTCCGACTGGGAAACCATGAGCCATGCATGCGAAACGCTCGAGGCGCTGGGTGTGCCCTCCGAGAAGGAGGTGGTTTCCGCGCACCGAACCCCTGACAAGCTGTTCGACTACGCCGATGCGGCCGTCGGCCGGGGCTTGAAGGTGATCATTGCCGGGGCCGGCGGTGCGGCACACCTGCCGGGTATGGTTGCGGCGAAGACGCGGCTGCCGGTTTTCGGTGTGCCGGTGCAGTCCAAGGCCCTCTCGGGGATGGACTCGCTGCTGTCGATCGTGCAGATGCCGGCCGGCGTACCGGTGGGCACGCTGGCGATCGGCCGTTCCGGCGCGATCAATGCCGCCTTGCTGGCTGCTGCTACCTTGGCAACCCAAGACCAGGCGCTGGCCGAGCGGCTGGATGCTTGGCGCGAACGCCAGACTCAGGCGGTGCTCGACAAGCCCGAGCCGGGCGAGGGTTGAGCCGATGGGCGGCGTTCAGGCTCAATGTGATGTGCCGCGCGTCGAGGGCCGCATCGGCGAGCCGGCCGGTCTGCACATCGGTGTGATCGGCGGTGGCCAGCTCGGGCAGATGCTGGGGCTAGCCGGGGTGGCGATGGGGCACCGTTTTACTTTCCTCGACCCGGCGATGGAGCCACCAGCCGCCGCGGTCGGTCGCCACTTGCGCGCCGAGTTCGACGATGCCGAGGCGCTCGAGCGCCTAGCGGTCGAGTGCGACCTGGTCACGCTCGAATTTGAAAGCGTGCCCCTGGCCTCCGCCGAACGCGTCGCGGCACGCAATTGCCTAGTGCCCAATCCGCAGGCGCTGGCCGTGTCGCAGGATCGCGCCGAGGAAAAGCAGTTTTTCGAGGGGCTGGGGCTGTCGGTCGCCCCTTGGGTGCAGGTCGACTCGGTTCGCGACATCGTCCATGGCATCAGTCACCTGGGCGCTCCGGCGATCCTCAAGACCCGACGTTTCGGGTACGACGGTAAGGGTCAGGTGCGATTGGCCGATCCCGCTCATGCCGCCCACGAGGGTGGGCCAGGCAACCCCGGTGAAGCCGCCTCCGCCTGGGAGGCGTTGGCCGGTGCGCCGGCGGTGCTGGAGAGGATGCTCGATTTCGAGCGCGAGGTTTCCATTGTGGCCGTGCGCGGTCGCAATGGCGAGGCGCAGGTTTACCCGTTGGTTACGAACGAGCATTGCCACGGTATCCTCTGGCAGACTACTGCCCACACCGCCGATCCGTTGCAAGCGGATGCCGAACGTGCCGCCCGGTTGGTGATGGAAAAGCTTGATTACGTCGGCGCGCTGGCGATCGAGTTCTTCGTCGTCGACGGCCGGTTGGTGATCAACGAGATGGCTCCGCGCGTGCACAACAGCGGTCACTGGAGCCAGGGTGGGGCACGTACCTCGCAGTTCGAGAATCACATTCGCGCGGTGATCGGCTGGCCGTTGGGCGAGACCGATCCGCTGGGCGAGGTGGCGATGCTCAACCTGGTCGGCAGCCTGCCCGACCCGGCGGCAGTGCTGGCGGTGCCGGGTACCTATTGGCACGACTACGGCAAGACCCCGCGTCCGGGGCGTAAGCTCGGCCATGTCACGGTCACCGCGCCGGATCGCAACGCACTCGAGTCCCGCCTGGACCGCCTGCGGGCCGTTATCCGGCCCCCCGAGTCTTAATCCTGGGGCGTAATCCGCCGCCCACCACGAGGGAATGTCCATGCGAGTCGTCACTGGAAGATTGCCGCATCGCGTCCACCTGCTCTGGCCCCTGCTGCTTGCGCTTGCCCAGCCGTTGGCGGCCGCCAAGATCTACCAGTACACCAACAGCGCTGGCGAGACGGTGTTTACCGACGAGCCGGTGGAGGGCGCGGCCGTCCACGAGGTCGAGGATGCCCCGGTCATCCCGATGGAGCCGGTCGAGGTACCTGATTCCGAGCCGGCGGAAAGTCCGAAGGGGGCTGCTGAGTCCCGCTCGGACGAGGATGACGACGCGGGAATGTCCGTCGATAACGGTGAGGCGGCATCGACGCCCGATCGGCAGGGGCAGGCCGAAGCGCAGGAGCCCGCTTATCGTCATCTGTCGATTGTCGAACCGGCGGATGGCGAGGTGGCCAGTCGTCTGCAGGGCAGCATCACGGTCGAGCTGGCGATGCAACCGAACTTGCAGGGCGGCGATCGAATACGCATCCTCGTCGATGGCGAGCCGCGTGTGCGAGACTCCTCCGGGCGTCGTCATTTGATCAACGGGCTCACGCCCGGCAAGCACGTGCTCGTCGCGCAGATCCACCGCAACGGCGAGGTGGTCAAGGAAAGTGCGCCAGTGCGATTTCAATTGATGACGCCCTCCCAATAACGGTGCGATCGTTTACTCTAGTGCACTTATTAGGTGCATTGGTTCCCTTGTCGTACTCGTCGCCTTGTCCTGGGAGTCAAAGAAAACCCCGTCACCATGCGATCTGTCATGGTCTGCCCGCCGATTCTTGGTCGGGCACGCTACTTGCACCAAAATCGTCAGCCGTTTAGCAGGCCTGGCCTGCTGACCGTTCCGCGTCCGGTGGAGTAGTTAATGAACCCGAGATCCGAACCTCGGCTTGCCGATACCCTGAACACCGCGATCGTGGTGCTCGACGAGCGCAATCGGCCGATCTATCTCAACTCGGCCGCCGAGCAGTTTCTCGGCACCAGCTACAGCGCCGCGCTCAAGTCGGGATTCGACACGGTGTTCAGCGCCAATCCACTGCTTGCCGAGACCATCCGAGAGGCGCTGGTCTCCCAGCAGGTCATGACCCTGCGTGAGATCGAGTTGGTGTTGGCCCACGAGTCCACCCGTGTCGCCGACTGCGCGATCACGCCGCGGCCGGACTACCCCCGCGCCCGGGTTATGCTGGAATTCAACGACATCGAGCGCCACCTGCGGATCTCCCGCGACGCGCGCATCAACTCCCTGCAAATGACCACACGTCAGATGATGCGCGGGCTGGCCCACGAACTGAAGAATCCGCTGGGTGGCCTGCGCGGGGCGGCGCAGTTGCTGGAGCGCGAACTGCCGGATGAGCGCCTGACCGAGTACACCCGCATCATTCTGCAGGAGACCGATCGTCTGCGCGGGCTGATCGACCGCATGCTCGGGCCGATCGACCGCCCGGACTGCCATTGGGTGAACGTCCACGAGCCGCTTGAGCAGGTGCGCCAACTGCTGAGAATCGAGGCGGCGAACCGTCCCCTCGACTGGCGGCTGGACTACGATCCGTCGATTCCCGACGTCTGGGCCGATCGCGACCAGCTGGTGCAGGTGCTGCTCAATCTTGCCCGCAATGCTGTTCAGGCAATGCGCGAGGGCAACACCGTCGAGCCTCGGCTCACTTTCCGCACCCGCGTGATGCGCCAGTTCACCATTCACGGCAAGCGCCATCGACTGGCCGTGCGTATCGACGTCGAGGACAACGGTCCCGGTGTGCCCGAGGACCTGGTCGAGACCCTGTTCCTGCCGATGGTCAGTGGCCGGGCCGGGGGCAGCGGTCTGGGGCTGTCGTTGGCCCAGACGATTGCCGAGCGCCACCAGGGCATGATCGAGTTCGTGCCCAAGCGGGGTCTGACCCGGTTTTCCCTGATCCTGCCCATCCATCCCGACGGCGACGATGCCCCGGGATGGAAGAAAGCGTCCCCTTTACCGAACGAGTGATCTCCGACCATGCAAGCCGCCGACAAGCCGAACACCGGACATCCCATCCCTCGCCTGTGGGTGATTGACGACGATCAGGCCATTCGCTGGGTGCTCGAGCGAGCGCTGGCCACCACCGACTTTGCCGTGGAGTCCTTCGACGAGGTGGCGAGCGCTCAGGCCCGGCTTGATCGCGGTGACCTGCCGGACGTGATCTTTTCGGACATTCGCATGCCCGGAGAGGACGGCCTGAGCTTCCTGACCCGGCTGGCCGTCGAATACCCGGCCATCCCGGTGGTGATCATGACCGCACATTCGGATCTCGAGAGCGCGGTGGGAGCGTTCGAGAAGGGAGCGTTCGACTACCTCGCCAAGCCGTTCGACATCGACGAGGCGGTGCGCCTGGCCGAGCGCGCCTACGACGCCTCGCGGGAACGCGCGCAGCATGCCGCCGTGCCGGAGGAGGCCGAGTCCGGCTCGGAGTTGATCGGTAACGCCCCGGCCATGCAGGAGATCTTTCGCGCCATCGGCCGGTTGGCGCGCTCTGCGGTGACCGTGCTGATCAACGGCGAATCCGGCACCGGCAAGGAACTGGTCGCCCGGGCCCTGCATCGCCATAGCCAGCGTCGCGAGGGGCCATTCGTCGCGCTCAATACCGCCGCCATTCCCAAGGACCTGTTGGAATCCGAACTGTTCGGCCACGAGAAGGGCGCGTTCACCGGCGCGGCCACTCAGCGGCGTGGCCGCTTCGAGCAGGCCCAGGGCGGCACGTTGTTTCTCGACGAGATCGGCGACATGCCGCTGGAGTTGCAGACTCGCTTGCTGCGGGTGCTCTCCGATGGCCATTTCTACCGCGTCGGAGGCACCTCGCTGATCCAGAGCGACGTGCGCGTGATCGCCGCGACCCACCAGCGCCTCGAGGAGTTGGTCAAGGATGGGCGTTTCCGCGAGGACCTCTACCATCGGCTCAATGTCATTCGCCTCAAGCTGCCATCCCTGCGCGAACGGGTCGAGGACATCCCGCAGTTGATGCGCTTTTTCCTAGTCCGCGCCGCCGAGGAACTGGGCGTGCCGGTCAAGACCCTCACCCGCGCCGCCGAGACCCGGCTGTGCGACTACCCCTGGCCGGGCAACGTCCGCGAGCTGGAAAACATTGCCCGCTGGCTGACCGTGATGGCGCCGGGCAACGAGATCAGCATCGACGATCTGCCCGATACCATCACCGAGGGGCTGGGCGGCGAGCACGCCGCCGCGGGCGACGACCAAATGCTCTCGCGCTGGACCAGCGACCTGTCGCGCTGGGCCGATGCACGACTCAAGGCAGGCGATCAGGACCTGCTCGCCACCGCGGGCCCCGCCTTCGAACGCACCTTGCTGCAGGCCGCGTTGGCCTTTACCGGCGGGCACAAGCAGAAGGCCGCCGCGCTGATCGGCTGGGGGCGCAATACGGTCACGCGCAAGCTCAAGGAGTTGGGCGAGCAATGAGGGGCAACGCGCGGGTCGTGGTGAGACAGGTCTGACCACACTGGGACCGACGCACGAAGACAAGTCCGTGCGGACTGTCACAAGATCCGCCCCCGCCCGATGCTATGCTCGGCCTGACATTCAATCGAGGCAGGAGCAGGCAAGGCATGGCCCAGACGGTGGCGCTGTATTCGGTCAAGGGCGGGGTGGGCAAGACCGCCACCGCGGTTAACCTGGCGGCGTTATCGGCGGCGGCCGGTCGGCGCGTGCTGGTCTGGGATCTCGACCCCCAGAGCGCCGCGTCGTGGTACCTGCAATCGGAAGCGGGTGCAGAGCGGTCGGTCAAGAAGCTCCTCAAGCCCAAGGGGCTGGCTGCTTCGGTGCGGCCCACGATCCACAACCACCTCTGGGTGCTGCCGGCTCTGCCGGGTCAGCAGGCGATCGAGCACCATCTCGCCGACAAGAAGGATGCCGGCTACCGGCTGGCCAAGCTGATCGATCCGCTCGCCGAGCAGTTCGAGGAAATATGGATCGACGCGCCGCCGGGGCTGTCGCTGTTGGCGGACAACGTGCTGCGTGCGGCCGACATGGTGCTGGTGCCGATGGTGCCCACGCACCTGTCCGAACGCACTTGGTTCCAGTTGAAACGACACCTCGACGAGCGTCAAATCCATCCCGAGCGCCTGCGCGCGTTCCTCTCCCTGGTCGACCGTCGCCGGCGCATGCACCGCGAGTTTGCCGAGCGCCATCGTCACGACATCACCGAGCTGCTCGGAAGCGAGATCCCCTACGCCTCGATCGTCGAGCAGATGGGCGAGGATCAGCAGCCCAGCGTCTACCGCGAATCACGCCACCCGGCCAACCAAGCCTACCGCGCCCTCTGGGACGAGATCGACAGCCTTTTCGCTTGAGCTACTGACCCCGACATCATTGTGCGACCGGGCTTTGTCCGCGAACGAAACGCGCCTTCGGTGGATCGGGTCCAATCCATATCAAATGGGTGGCGAGGAAGACATCGGCCTTCCGGCCGACGTTGGGCTGAAGTCCAACCCACAGCGGGCCGTGTTCACCGATTGTGCCACGTTGGGACGGCAGGTTCGCTCTCAGCCCCGTAAAGCCTTGGCCGGGGCAATGCGCGTCATTCGCCGGGCCAGCAGCGGCGTTACTATCGCCGCGAGCAGCAGGCCGGCGCCCAGCCCCCAAAGGAGCAAGCCGGGGTTGAACGCCAGCGGCAGGTCGAATACCCGGGCCGAGAGCGTGGCGCCGACGGCCATGGCGGCAACGGCCGCGAGTATTCCCACCAGCAGCCCAAGGGTGAGGAACTCGATCCACAGGGCGGCGACTACCTTGCCGCGGCTCGCGCCCATTACCCGCAGCACCGCGGCGTCATGGATGCGCTGGCGCTCGCTCGCACCGAAGGCGGCCAGCAGCACCACCAGGCCGGCCGCGAGCGTGAAGGCGAACACGTACTCCACTGCCTGGCTG
>JAWLFB010000051.1:0-12261 GCA_041685825.1 Guyparkeria sp.
CCCCACCCTTTGGACGAAAACTTCATGAGTCAACGCGCCATTGTCGTGGTCACAGGAGTGATCCTGGTCCTCTACACCATCCTGCTCTTCACGCTCGGCCTCACCACGCTCGCGCCCGAACGGGCCGAGGTGGTCTTCGGTGAAGAGTGGTGGTTCGAGGACCTGAGCCCCGTGTTCTGGCTAGGGCTGGGGGCGGTGCTGTTGTTCGCCAAGCCGATCCGTCTATCGCGGCGTATCGGTATGGCCGTGATCGCCGCGGCGCTGGCGGCGCGCGAGGAGGGCTGGCACAAGAAGTTCACCACCGACAGCCTGTTCAAATCGGACTATTACCAGATGGCCGGTGTGCCGTTGGCTGAAAAGATGGTCGCCGGTGCGATCGCGGTGGGGTTGACGATCACGCTGATCTGGTTGCTGGTGCTGGGCGGACGTGAGGTGCTCGCCCGCGGTGGTTGGCGTCGTCCCTGGGGGTGGCTGGCCCTGTTCGCGGTGGCGATCTCGCCGATCCTCAAGGCCATCGACCGCGGCCCGTCCATCCTGCGGGTACGCTTCGATATCACCTTGCCGGATAACATCGACATGGTGATGCTCTCTCTGGAAGAAGGTTTCGAGGCGGCGCTGCCGCTGATCTTCCTGGTCGCGCTGGCGCTGTACCTGATCGACCGCCGCAGTGCCGATGCCACGGCCAGGGGCTGAAGCGCCCGTGATCGACGAGCCTGGGGCCGATTTTCGTTGCGGCATCCTCGATGTTCTGGAGGGGGCGGCGCTGCGCAAGTGCCACGTCGAGGTGCAGGTGGATGGCCGTTGGCGGCGCGTCCGTGTGATCGATGTCGCCACCGATCGCGGCGAGGACTGGGCGATCCTTGCCGGTGATGAGCGGCTGGCGGTCGGCCGGATCGAGAGAGCGCACCCGGCCAAGGATTGAGTGGACGAGTTCGCGTCAGGCACAAAAAAACGGGGCGCAATGCCCCGTTTTCTGTTGCAGGCGCCCGGCCGATACGATCGGGGGCTATTCCGGTTTCCTTACATGCCTTCGAACAGGATGAAGGTGCGGTTCATGTTGGTGCGATGCCAGCTGTCGTAGTGCTCAAGGTGCTTGAAGGCCTCGAGGTCTTCATTGGCATTCATCACGTCGCTCATGGCCTCGAAGTTGCGGGCCGCTTCGCCGACGGTGTTGACCAGGAAATCGTAGTAGTCACCGCTGTCGCGACGGGCGCGTTCCATGTCGCTTATGCGGCCATGGCCCGGGACGACGTATTCGGGATCGATTTCCTCGAGTCGGGCGAAGGCCTCCAGGCCGTTCTGGGGGTTCGACCAGGGGTGGATGCCCAGCAGGCGGTCTACATAAACAAGATCACCGGTGAACATCACGTCGGCCGCCGGCAGGTAGGCCATCGCATCGCCGGGGAAGTGGGCGTTGGTCAGCGAGAGCTCAATCTCGGTGCCGCCCAGCGTAATGGCAGCGGTCTCGCCTTCGAGTGTCCGCTCAGCGTAGGCCGGGTTGGTGCCCTCGAAGCGCTCTTCCAGTGCCTCGGGCAGGCGGCCTTCCATGTGCCGATCGGCGAATTCCTTCTGCGACTCGACGGTCTTTTCGAAGGCGATGATCTCGGCGCCCTGTTGCTGGAAGTAATCGTTGCCCAGCCAGCGGTGGTCCTGCACGCCGATGTTGACCACCCAGCGGATCGGCTGGTCGCTGACCTCGGCGACGGCACGCTCGATGTGCGGGCCACTGAACGCACCGGGGCCGGAGTCGATCAGGATCACACCCTCATCGGTCACGACCACCCCGTAGTTGGCGTTCATGCCATGGTTCTCGTAGGTGCGGGCATCGGTCGGCCCGATGATGGCGTACACCGCATTGGTGACCGGCTCGGCGGTCGGCTGGTAGGTTTCTCCGGCATCGGCATGGCCGATGGCCGT
The DNA here is from genome assembly GCA_041685825.1 of Guyparkeria sp. Lineage (GTDB taxonomy): Bacteria > Pseudomonadota > Gammaproteobacteria > Halothiobacillales > Halothiobacillaceae > Guyparkeria. The sequence continues at coordinate 1,918 of JAWLFB010000051.1, forward strand.
GGCCAGTAGGGCGAAACCGCCGGTGATCAGGGCAGTGATTCGTTGCATGGGGATCTCCTCTGTTGAGTGCGAGCCATTGTACATTCGATTGACCGAATATTGGCAGCAAGGTTCCTCCAACGGAATCTCGGCCGGTGCTAAGCTCGAACGAAGGTCGCCAATCCCTACATCGGCGACCAGAAACGACCAAGGGAGAGGCAGTGATGCGCTTTGTGCGGCGATTTTCCGAACTGGGTATGAACGACGTGACCACGGTCGGCGGCAAGAATGCCTCGTTGGGCGAGATGGTCGCCAAGCTTTCTGAGCGTGGCGTGCGGGTGCCCGACGGGTTCGCGACTACCGCCGAAGCCTATCGCCATTATCTGCGGCACAACGACTTGAGCGATCGGATCAGCGACGTGCTCGGCTCGCTCGACACCAACGACGTCGCGGCACTGGAGAAGGCCGGTCGGCAGATCCGTACCTGGATTGCCGAGGGCCAAATGCCAGAGGATCTCGCCGAGGAGATCGTTGCCGCGTACCGGGAACTGGGCGAGGAGTACGGCGGGAACACGGACGTGGCCGTGCGCAGTTCGGCCACCGCCGAGGACCTGCCTACCGCCTCGTTCGCCGGCCAGCAGGAGAGCTATCTCAATATTGCCGGCGAAGAGGCCCTTATCGACAGCATTCGGCACGTGTTCGCCTCGCTGTTCACCGACCGGGCCATCTCCTACCGGGTGCACCAGGGGTTCGACCACATGGCCGTGGCCCTGTCGGCCGGGGTGCAGAAGATGGTGCGCTCGGACAAGGCCTCCTCGGGCGTGATGTTCACCATCGATACCGAGTCGGGCTTTCGGGATGCCGTGTTCATCACCGCGGCCTACGGTCTGGGCGAGAACGTGGTGCAAGGGGCGGTCAACCCGGACGAGTTCTACGTCTACAAGCCGATGCTCAAGGAAGGGCTGTGCCCGATCGTCTCGCGCCAGTTGGGCGAGAAGGCCATCCGCATGATCTACACCGAAGATGCCCGCCACGGTGCCTCGACCCGCAATGTCGACGTGCCGATCGAGGAGCGTCAACGTTTCGCGATCACCGACGAGGAGGTGCTGACACTGGCGCGCTTTGCCGTGGAGATCGAGCGCCACTACAGCGAGCAGGCCGGCGAATTCCGCCCGATGGACATCGAGTGGGCCAAGGACGGTGACAGTGGCGAGTTGTTCATCCTCCAGGCCCGTCCCGAGACGGTCCACTCGCAGCGTGAGGCCGCCACCCACGCCACCTACCGGCTGGAAGAACGGGGCGAGGTGTTGGTGGAAGGCAAGAGCGTTGGCGAGCGCATTGCCGCCGGCCGGGCGCGCACGATCGAGTCCTCGGCGGAAATGGCGAAGCTCGACGACGGCGAGATCCTGATCACCGACATGACCGACCCCGACTGGGAGCCGATCATGAAACGGGCCGGCGCGATCGTGACCAATCGGGGCGGACGGACCTGTCACGCCGCGATCATTGCCCGCGAACTGGGCATTCCGGCGATCGTCGGTTGCGGCGATGCCACCGAGCGCGTGCTCGATGGCGAGGAGGTGACCGTTTCCTGCGCCGAGGGCAGTGCCGGTCATGTCTACCGCGGCGTGTTGCCGTTCACCGTCGAGCGGCTCGATCTGTCGGGAACCGAAAAAACACGCACGGACCTGATGATCAATCTCGGCGATCCCGAGCAGGCGTTTCGGCTGGCCTCGCTACCGGCGGCGGGCGTGGGCCTGGCGCGACTGGAATTCATCATCAACAACCGCATCGGGATTCACCCACGGGCGTTGCTGGAATACGACCAACTGGATGCCGAAACCCAAGCCGAGATCGATCGCCACACCGTGGGTTTCTCCGATCGCCGCGAGTTCTATATCCAAAAGCTCGCCGAAGGCGTGGCGACGATTGCCGCGGCATTCCACCCCCGGCCCGTGATCGTGCGGCTGTCCGACTTCAAGTCGAACGAGTACGCCGCGATGGTCGGCGGGGCGGGGTTCGAGCCCCACGAGGAAAACCCCATGCTCGGGTTCCGTGGTGCGTCACGTTACTACGCCGAGTCGTTCGCCGAGGCATTCTTGCTCGAGTGCGAAGCCCTGCGGCGCGTGCGCGAGGGAATGGGACTGACCAATGCCCAGGTGATGCTGCCCTTCGTGCGCAGTGTTGAGGAGGTCGACCGGGTGCTCGCCTTGATGAGCAAGGCCGGTCTCGAGCGCGGGCGACACGACCTCGATGTCTACCTGATGTGTGAAATCCCCGCCAATGCGTTGCTTGCCGAGGAGTTCCTCAAGCACGTCGACGGCTTTTCGATTGGCTCGAACGATCTCACGCAACTGACCCTAGGTGTCGATCGCGACTCCTCGCTGATAGAGGGGCTCGACGAGCGCAACCCGGCGGTCTTGAAGCTGATGGCCATGGCCATTGCCGCTTGCCGCGAGCAGGGCAAGTACATCGGTATCTGCGGTCAGGCGCCCTCGGATTTCCCCGAGATCAGCGAGTGGCTGGTCGAGCAGGGCATCTCGAGCCTGTCGCTCAACCCCGACAGCCTGCTGCCCATGCAGCAAACGGTGCTCGAGGCCGAGAAGCGGCGCCTGGGACGTCAGGCCACTTCCTAATCAGACCAAAATGGTCCGATTTTGCTACCCTACGGGTCTAAGCCAATAGCGGAGTGACGAGATTGATGGGCCTGTTCGGCAAGAAGCGCAACGCGAACGACGAACGAAACGCCGAGATCCAGCGTGCGGTGGAGGCGATTCACGATCCCAACAACGATCAGACGCTGGCCGAGGCGGGGGCGGTCGAGCGTGTCGAATGCGGCGACAAGTCGTGCCAGATCGATATCGTGCTCGACTACCCGCCGGGCAACTGGGAGGCCGACCTGACCAGCCGGGTTCGCGAAGCAGTCGCGAGCGCCGATGCCTCGCTCGAACCCGCCATCACGGTGGCGTTCGTCGCCCCCGAGGGCTCGGCCATGCATGGCAAGCCGCTGCCCGGCGTCAAGAACATCATCGCGGTGGCGTCGGGCAAGGGTGGTGTGGGCAAGTCCAGCACCAGCATCAACCTTGCCCTTGCCCTGGCGGCCGATGGTGCGAAGGTGGGGCTGCTGGATGCCGATATCTACGGCCCGAGCCAGCCGCGTATGCTTGGTAGCAACGAGAAGCCACGCCAGGTCGACGACAAGTCGATGGCTCCCGTCGAGGCCCATGGCCTGCAGACGATGTCGATCGGTTACCTGGTTGACGAGGAATCGGCCATGGTCTGGCGTGGCCCGATGGTCACCTCGGCCCTGATGCAGCTGCTCAACGACACCCGTTGGGATGGCCTGGATTACCTGATCGTGGACATGCCGCCGGGCACCGGTGACGTCCAGCTCACACTCGCGCAGAAGGTGCCGGTGGCCGGCAGCGTGATCGTCACCACGCCTCAGGAGATCGCCACCTTGGATGCGCGCAAGGCGATCAACATGTTCAACAAGGTCAACGTGCCGATCATCGGTGTGATTGAGAACATGGCGACGCACGTTTGTTCGAATTGCGGTCACGTCGAGGCGATCTTCGGCGAGGGTGGCGGTGAATCGATCGCCAGCCAGTACGGCACTCAGTTGCTAGGCCGTCTGCCCTTGGACCTACGGATCCGCGAGGATCTGGATGCTGGCACCCCGACGGTTGCCAACGACCCGACCGGCGCCCTGGCCGGTACCTACCGGCAGGCGGCAAGACGCCTGGCCGCGGGTCTCGGGCGGGCCGTGCGCTCGCAGGAGCAGGCTGGACCGGAAATCGTCATCGAGGAGTAAACTATGCTGGAAATCACCATCCCCAGTCGGGGCGTCTTGCATTTGTCACACTTGGTGCTCGACTACAACGGCACGCTGGCACTCGACGGTGCCTTGGTCGAAGGCGTGGGCGAGCGTCTGCGCGAACTGGCTAAGCACGTGGATGTCCACGTGATCACGGCCGACACCTACGGTGACGTCGAAGGACGACTGGTGGATTTGCCGGTAACGCTCTCGACGCTTTCCGATCATCTCCAGGATGAAGCCAAGCAGCGGTACGTGCGCACGCTCTCGGCCCGCGAGTGCGTCACTATCGGCAATGGCCGCAACGATGCCCTGATGCTGGCCGAAGCGGTGCTGGGTGTTGGCGTGATGCAGCCAGAAGGGCTCTCGCGCCACTCGCTGGACGCCTGCGACGTGATCTGCCCGGACATCAACAGCGCCCTTGATCTACTCTTGAAACCCAAGCGGTTGATCGCGACGCTGCGCAACTAATACCTGCAGGCAGCCCCGAACCGGGCCGCCGTTTCGAACGATTTCGACAGTCATTTCAGCCAGTTCCACTGGCTCAAGAGAGAGGAGGCAATCCATGTCCCAAGTCACATTCAAGGGTACGCCCGTCAAAGTTGCCGGCGCGCTGCCGTCCGTGGGTGACAAGGCGCCCGCGTTCTCGCTGACCGCGAGCGATCTCTCCGATGAGGGGTTGGACGCGTTCGCGGGCAAGAAGAAGGTGCTGAACATCTTCCCGAGCCTAGATACCGGCACCTGTGCGAAATCGGTGCGCGAGTTTGATCGTCGTGCCGGCGAGCTTGACGATACGGTCGTGCTCGGTATCTCCATGGATCTGCCGTTTGCCCAAGGGCGTTTCGCCGAGGCAGAGGGGTTGGATCACATCGCGATGCTCTCGGCCTTCCGTCATCCGGAATTTCTCGACGATTACGGGGTGCGCATCGCGGACGGTCCGCTCGCCGGCCTCGCCGCCCGCACCGTGGTGGTGCTGGATATGGACAACACTGTGCGTCACGTCGAACAGGTTGGTGAGATCGCCGATCAGCCGGATTACGAGGCCGCCCTTGGCGCGCTCTGATTTGAGTCAGCCCGCGTCCGGCATCGACCGGGCTCTTGGCTAATATCCGGCCCGGTGCGTGAGCGGATGACAATCCGGGTCGCGACCGGGCGGACTTGTTTTCGAACCACAGGAACGAGCCGATGAGTAACCGACTGGGTGTCGATCTCGGTGGCACCAAGATCGAGGTCGCGGTGCTGGCCCCCGATAACCACATTCGCTGGAGGCAACGTGAGCCTACGCCAAAGGGTGACTACGCCGGCACGGTCGAGACCATCGCTGCCTTGATCGAGCGCGCAGAGCGCGAGTGTGGGGGGGCCGACGGCATTGGGGTGGGCACACCCGGCACGATTTCGCCGCGCACCGGTCTGGTTAAGAACGCCAACTCGGTGGTGCTCAATGATCGACCGCTCAAAGCAGACCTTGAGGCCCGCCTCGGGCGTGAGGTGCTGATGGCCAACGATGCCAACTGCCTTGCGCTGTCCGAATCGGCGGAAGACGGGGCCGCGGCGGGTGCCGAATCGGTGTTCGGTGTGATCCTCGGGACTGGCGTGGGCGGTGGGTTGGTGGTCGATGGTCGGGTTCTGGTTGGTCGTAACGCGATTGCCGGCGAGTGGGGTCACAACCCTCTGCCCTGGGCAGGCGAGGCAGAGTTGCCCGGCCCGGCTTGCTGGTGTGGCTTGAAAGGTTGTATCGAGCAATGGCTCTCCGGCCCGGCGTTCGAGTCGGACTACGCCGGGCAAAGCGGTGAATCATTGAGGGGCGAGGCCATCGTGGCTCGAGCGCGGGCCGGAGATGAAGTCGCCAGTGCCAGCCTCGCTCGGTACGAGAGGCGACTGGCCCGTGCACTGGCACACGTGGTCAATCTGTTCGATCCTGACGTGATCGTGCTTGGTGGCGGGATGTCGAACGTCGAACGGCTCTACCATAGTGTGCCGCGGCAGTGGGACGAGTTCGTCTTTTCCGACCCGATCACCACCCGCCTGGTGGCGCCGCGCTTCGGAGATTCCAGCGGTGTGCGCGGGGCGGCGTTCTTGAATGATTCGACCGACAAACGTCTGCGCTGATGCCGAGTCCCGGGCTCAAAGGCCGCCATCGAATACCAGAGTGATCCACTGGGTTGATAGGTACATAAGGAGGGTCTAAATTTGAACCCATGACCTGGCCTGACCCAAGGCGGTCATGCGATCAAACAACCGGAGGTTGATTGTCATGGACATTGAACTGCAAATCGTGCTAATCAGCATTATCGCCATGATTGGCATCGTCGGCATGCCGTTGTACGCGTTCTGGATGCTCTGGAAGAAGTCCGGTGATGCGAAGCACGCTCAGGAAAAGCAGCAGCACCGGCACCAGCACAGCTGAGGTCGACACAAGAGAGGCAGATCAAGTGGCCTGATCGCTTCACTTCAAGCCTGCCAAGGCTTGTTTGTTTCAGTGTGTAGGTTGCAAGTGGACAAAGCCGGCGCCTTTAGGCGTCGGCTTTGTTAATTCCGCAGGGGGTAACCAATTCCCACTTGGTTAGTCAGGCTATCATTGGCACCGTCGCTCTGAGCTAAACTTCTGTCGCAGGACTAATTCGCATCAACAGGGAAATCGGTAGTGGGTAGTCCGCACACTGGCCGGTCGGCCGAAAAGCTGGGTAATTCGGAGCCGTCTCCACCCGGTTCATTGTCCTTGTTCACCCGCGTGAAGCAGGTTGTCCCGCCGCTGGCGGCTGGGCTGGTGGTCAGCGGCGTGTTGCTCGCTACCACTTGGGTGGTCGAACGACAGTTGACTACGGCCGTCCTGCAGGCCGATCTCGACAACTTGGCCCAGATTCGCACCCGTATCGAATCCCATTTGAACCAAGCTTCCAACGTCTCTGACGGTGTTGGGGCGATGATTGAGGTTAACCGGGGATTGGACGAATCTCGCCTGCGATCCGTTGCAGAACGGATGCTCGAACGCACCCCGGTGATCCGTTCCATTGCGATTGCGCCCGATAACGTTATTCAGTTCAGCATTCCACTTGAAGGTAACGAGGCCGCCATAGGGGTGGATCTCGCCGCTCACCCGGAGCAGGGTGCCTCTTTACGCCGCGCGATGCAGTCGGGTGAGCCGATTCTTGGTGGACCTTACGAACTGGTGCAGGGGGGATACGCGGTCATTCACCGGGTGCCGGTGCGCTTCGATCAGGACGGTGACGAGTCGGACGAATATTGGGGCGTAGTTTCCACGCCGATCGACATCATGGGGCTCTTCGACGCGGCTGGAGTGGGCGATCAGCTTGACGAAGGGTCGCTGGCCGTTCGTGGCACGGATGGTCTGGGCGAGCACGGGGCGGTCTTTCTGGGTCATGCCGGTTTGTTCGAGCAACGCGATACGCTAAAAACACCCGTGGTTGCTCTGGACGGACGTTGGCAACTTGCCATGAAACCGAGTCAACCAAGTCCGATGGTCGTGGGGTTGACCGGCTTCGCAGAATTGGTGGCGTTGTTCGCCGGACTGTTAGTGATGTGGCTTGCCATGCGTTGGCAGGCTCAACAACGCCTGATGGTCGATTCCGAACGTGTGCTCCGGGATGTGACGTCGAACGTCAGTGATGTGGTCTTCCGCGCGAACAATACTGGTGAACTCATCTACGTCAGCCCGGCGTATGAGCGGATGGTGGGCCCCTCGGCACGAGACATAGTCGGCGCCTCATGGCTGAATTTGTTCCCCGAAGACGAGCGTCGGCGGATTCGCGAGGCCGCTGACCGGCTCCAGCAACCTGGACGGGCATCATCCGGTGTCTCTCGCCGGGATCGAGTGGTCTTGGCCGTACGTTTGATTCGCAGCGACGGGACGGAAGTTCCCGCTGAGGTGCGGGTCGAGCCGGTGATCATGGCCGGCCAAGGGGTGTCCGGGCTAGTCGGCACCATGACCGATCTTTCAGATCGCCAGGCCTTCGAACAACTCGAAGGGCTAGCTACGGCGGTGTTCGAGGGCGCCGGGGATGCCATTGTCATTCTCGATCGCCATCGCCGCGTGTTGGCGGTCAATCCGGCCTTCGAGCGGTTGGTGGGCCATTCGTCCAAGGAACTGGTGGCTGAACGGTTGACCATTCCAGAGCCGCTTGATTGCAGCCGCCGACGTCTGGAGGCCTGTGCGCGCGGGCTTCGCCAACGTGGCCGCTGGAACGAAGAACTGGCCTGTCGCTTGCCGGATGGTCGAGAGCGCGTCCTCGGCTGGTCGGTCGACCTGATCCGTGACGATCGCCGTCGCGTGAGTCGTTACGTCGCCGTGATCAGCGACGTAACGACACGGCACCGCCGCATGCAGGCCATGCACCATCGTGCATTCCACGACCCGTTGACCGATACACTCAACCGGTCCGGGCTTGATGAGCGTTTCGAGCAGGCTCGCCAGCACGCGATCCGCGAGGGCACGGGCATTGCTTTGGCCTTTGTCGATCTCAACGGTTTCAAGCCCGTTAACGATACCCTCGGTCATCATGTCGGTGACGAGGTGCTACGCGAGGTCGCTCGGCGTCTATCCAGTGTGGGTCGACGGGAGGACATCGTTGCGCGCCTCGGCGGTGACGAGTTCTTGGTCGCGTTTTATGGTGTGCGCAGCAACGAGGACATGGTCCGTTTGGGTGATACGTTGCTCGAGCGGCTGCATGAACCCATGATGCTCAGTGGCGCGGCCAGATTGGTTCACGTCCAGGCATCGATCGGATTCGCCCGGTTTCCTGATGATGCCGACACCCTCGATGGCCTGATGCGGCGTGCCGATGCGGCCATGTATCGTGCAAAAGAAACGAGATCTGCCACGGTCGTCTTCCACCGGGATCTCGTCGGTACAACCGCCTCATCAGATGATGAGGCGGGGTAATGTAATAAAGCAATGAGGCGCGACGAAATGCATGTTGTATTCCGATAGGGTGAATCTATCATCCGAAACACAGAGGAATCGACATGCCGATTGCGAGCAACTACCCCGTCACACATACTCTGGGCTTTCCCCGTATCGGGAGTGACCGTGCCCTGAAGTGGGCCCTGGAACGCCATTGGCGCGGCGAAGCGAACGCCGACGCGTTGCTGCAGATCGGCCGTCAGGTGCGGGCCGAATCCCACCAGTGGCACCGCGAGACTAGTGTCGGGCGACCGGCCTGCGGTGATTTCACCTTCTACGACGGTATGGCGGATCTCTGCCTGCTTTTCGGACAAGCGCCCAGGCGCTTCGGCGACTTGGCCGACGATCTCGACGCGCTGTTCGCTATGGCTCGGGGAAAGCCGTCCGAGCAGGGCAGTGTCGCGCCTCTGGCGATGACCAAGTGGTTTGATACCAACTACCACTACCTGGTACCCGAACTGGATGCGCAGCGCCCATTCCGACTCGATGCCGACCGGCTGCTGACCCAGATTCGCGAAGCGCTCGCCGATAACCCGGCCAGCAAACCGGTGTTGATCGGACCGTTGACCTTCCTTTGGTTAAGCGGTGGCGTCGATCGCGAGACACGTCTCCAGCTTGCGCCGGAACTGGCCGATGTCTATGGCAAGCTATTGAACGAGATCGCTTCCCTCGGGGCCGAGTGGGTCCAGCTAGACGAGCCGATCCTGGGGTTAGACCTGCCAACCGATTGGCTGGCGGCATTCGAGCCTATCTATCACCGCCTGAAAACACCCGGCTTGCGACTGCTGTTGGCCAGTTATTTCTCGCCGGTGGACGGGCGCCTGTCCCTGCTGGCCAACCTGCCGGTGGATGGCGTGCACGTCGACGTATCCGCCGGGGACGACCTCGAGGCGTTGGCCGATCGATTGCCGACATTCAAGGTGCTCTCCGCGGGTGTGCTGGACGGTCGGTCGATCTGGCGGGCGGATTTATCCGCACTCCTCGATCGACTCGAGCCACTCCACCAGCGACTGGGCGGGCGTCTGTGGCTGGCCCCTAGCTGCTCTCTGTTGCACCTGCCGCTAGATGCCGGCGAAGAGAACGATTTGCCGCCTGTGTTGGCTGCCAACCTGAGCTTTGCCCGACAGAAGCTCGACGAGTTGTCACTGCTAGCGCGCGGCTTGGCCGATGGCCGTGAGGCGATCGCCGACGCACTCGAGGCGAGTATCACAGCCCGCAAACAGCTGGAGGCATTGGATGGCCGCCAGGATGCGGAGCGGCGTGATCAATTGGGCCGATCACTCGCCGAAGAGCCGGCCCGGGCTCGCCCGTATGCCGATCGTGTGACGGCACAACGGGCGCGATTGAACCTGCCGATCCTGCCCACCACGACCATCGGGTCGTTCCCGCAGACCGACGAGATCCGGGCAACACGCCGTGAGTATCGTCGCGGCGAAATCGGTACTCCTGCCTACGAGCAGTCGATGCGCGAGGCGATCGCCGACACGATTCGTGAGCAGGAGAACTTGGGGCTGGACCTGCTGGTGCATGGCGAGCCCGAGCGCAACGACATGGTCGAGTACTTCGGGCAGCAGCTCGAGGGCTTTGCGTTCAGCCGCGCCGGCTGGGTGCAATCGTACGGTTCGCG
>JAWLFB010000138.1:0-2957 GCA_041685825.1 Guyparkeria sp.
GGATCGCGACGATCGCACCGGCACCGGTACGCGCAGCGTTTTCGGTTACCAGATGCGCTTCGATCTATCGAAGGGTTTCCCCGCTTTGACCACCAAGAAGCTCCACCTGCGCTCGATCATCCACGAGCTGCTGTGGTTCATCAGCGGGGACACCAACGTGCGCTACCTGCAAGACAACGGCGTGCGTATCTGGAACGAGTGGGCCGACGAGAACGGCGACCTGGGCCCGGTCTACGGCGCGCAGTGGCGCTCCTGGCCGACGCGCGCCAACGGCACCATCGACCAGCTCGGCGGCGTGATCGAGCAGATCAAGACCAACCCCGAGTCGCGCCGGCTGATCGTCACGGCCTGGAACCCGGCCGACGTCCCCGAGATGGCCCTGCCGCCCTGCCACCTTCTGTTCCAGTTCTACGTGGCGAACGGCAAGCTCTCCTGCCAGCTTTACCAGCGCAGCGCCGACATTTTTCTTGGCGTGCCGTTCAACATCGCCAGCTACGCCCTGCTGACCATGATGATCGCGCAGGTGTGCGATCTCGAGCCGGGCGAGTTTGTCCACACGCTGGGCGATGCCCATCTCTATCACAACCACCTCGACCAGGCGCGCGAACAACTGACTCGCGAACCACGCGATCGGCCGATCATGCGCATCAACCCGGACCGACGTTCGATCGATGACTTCGTCTTCGATGACTTCGAGCTGACCCATTACGACCCGCACCCCCACATCAAGGCTAAGGTCGCCGTGTAGCAACGTTGGCGTCGAATCGCAGCGCGACGGGCGGATACAGGTGATCTGCCCCCGCGTTTGGGCTAGACTTCCCGGCTAATCTCTCTCAACCACCATGCCGCGAGGCAGGAAACCGCATGCGTGTCAGTCTCATCGCCGCGATGGCCCGCAACCAGGTCATCGGTCGCAACAACCAACTCCCCTGGCGGCTGCCGGCCGATCTCAAGCACTTCAAGCAGTTGACCATGGGCAAGCCCCTGATCATGGGCCGCAAGACCTACGAGTCCATTGGCAAGCCGCTGCCCGGCCGGACCAACATCGTGGTCACTCGCGACGAGGGGTTCTCTGCCGAGGGCGTGATCGTGGTGCATTCGCTCAATGCCGCCCTGGCCGAGGCCGAGGTGCACCTTGACGAGAGCGAGGAGGCCATGATTATGGGCGGGGCGAACATCTACTACCAGTACCTGCCCCGGGCCGACCGCATGTACCTGACGCTGGTGGAATTGGAGGTCGCGGGCGACGCCCATTTCCCGGTGTACGTCCCCGACGAGTGGGATCTCACGGAGGCCGCGCGCCACGACCCGGACGATCGGAACCCCTACGCCTACCAGTTCCTGGTGTTCGATCGCATTCCGGCCTGACGAGCAACCACCAATCAACTATGGTTTTGGTGAAGGGATTCCCGAATTCTGCGGGGTGTTGACTGTCACACCCCGTGGGAACACGTAACCCGGAGTCCGTGATGACCCAGCCGTCACTCGATTTACGCGACGAATTCGACTACCAGCCCGAGCTGATCGCCCGGCTCGTGGACGTCTACGATATCGCCCGCAACCATCGCTGGATCTACGCCAGCGTGATCGCCCTCACCGGTGCTTTCTTCATGCTGCAGTGGTCGTTGCTGGCCGACACGGCGCAATACGGGCACCCCTGGGTGGGCGTGCCGCTGATCGGCGTAGCCGTCTGGCTCGCACTGGCACCGGCGGCAACCATCGCCAAGTGGGTCGCCCTGCCGGCCCATTTCAGCCGCGACTACCTCTCCTACCGCGATATCCACTGGATGCAGCAGATGACCGAGCGCCATCCGGTGCTGGTTTCCAGCGCCGAGCCCTTCCTGAACGCGCGCGAGCCCGTTCCTGTCGGTGCGTTGCGCGAATTCTGGGCGCCGCTGGTGCGCGAGGAAGAGCGCCAGCAACGCTGATCTCACGTCGTCTTTGGAAGACGCACCTGCTTTTCGGCCTGCTCGAGCACGTGATCATGGAAGCCACGCATCACCGGCGTGTCCCGCTTACCCTGGCGCTGGACCATGTACCAGTGCCGGATGATGGGCAGTCCATCCACGTCTAGAATCACCAGCCGGCCGGTCTCCAGTTCAAGCTCCAGGGTGTGCTGCGAGACAATCCCCACACCCAAACCTGCCTCGATCGCCTGCTTGATCGCCTCGTTCGAGCGCATTTCCAGTCCCGGCTTGACGGCCAAACCGTGTTCCTCGAAGAAGCGTTCGATCGCCGCCCGCGTACCCGAAGCCGATTCGCGCTGCACGAATCGGTGCTGACCCAGTTCCTCGAGCGCGATCGACTCGCGCCCGGCCAAGGGGTGATCCGCCGCAGCGATCGCAACCAGCGGGTTTTCCAGAAACGCCTCGGAGTGCAGGTCGGCATCCGTCGGCGGCTCGCCCATGATCACGATGTCGGCCTCGTTGTGAGCTAGTTGCCGCAGCAGACTCTGCCGGTTGGTCACGTCCAGACTGATCGACACCCCCGGGTAGCGCTTGGAGAAATCGGCCATGAGCCTCGCGACGAAATAGTTCGCCGTGCTCGCGACGCTTACGCGGAGGTGCCCACGGTGCACCCCTTTCATCCCCTCGAGGACCTCCTCGGCCTCGGTGATCACCTCAAGGATGCGCTGCGCGTATCCATATAGTTCCTTTCCGGCATCCGTGAGGTACAGTTGCCGACCGGTCTGCTCAAAAAGAGGCAGGTCGACATTGCCCTCGAGCTGACGAATCTGCATCGAAACCGCGGGCTGGGTAAGATGCAGCTTCTCGGCTGCCTTGGTGTAGTTGAGGAGCTCGGCCGCGGCGCTAAAGACGCGAAGCTGGTGCAATGTGAAACGAATCATCTGCTAACCCATAAGCCTTTCTTTATGGTGAACATCACTTATTTTGAATTGCTTTGATGGTCGGTGGACGTATAGTATCGGCCGAGACGAAAGAGGGGCCTTCCCCTAG
>JAWLFB010000009.1:0-43591 GCA_041685825.1 Guyparkeria sp.
CATGACCCGCGCCATGCAGAATGCCGTGGCGGGACTTGGCTTGCCCGTCCTCCCGGCGGCCGTCCGCCGTCGGGCCGCCTATCGAACGGCGGTCGTGGAGGGAGTGAGCGTCTACCAGCTTGGCGGCCGTGGTCGTGCGGCGGTGGACGAAATCGAGAACATCATCGACGAGGTAACGTCACCATGAGCAAGTTGGAAGACAAGCTGAGCGCAAGCGTGAAGTCGGAGTCCCAAGGGACGTCCCAGGCCAAGCCGTCCGAGACTCCAAAGACCGAATCCAAGCCGGCCGCGACCCGCAGCACGGCTTCCAAGACCCCGGCGGCAAGTAACTCGGCCAGCAAGCCGGCGGCGTCCACCGCCACCACCCGCAAGGCGCCGGCCAAGCGGGCCACCCCGGCCCGCAAGGCACCGGCGACGAAGGCAACCGCTAACAAGCCCGCCACCAAGTCGAGCACGGCAACCAAGTCCTCGACCACGCGCAAGCCGGCCGCCAAGCCGAAGAAGGCACCGGGTCTGGGCGAGCAGCCGCTGCACCCGCGCCGCGTCTGGCCGGACTGATCCCGCCTTTCGGCCGGCCCAGCGCCGGCCAACCTTATTCCTTGTCACCAGCAGAGCCACGATCGACGTCATGACGAGTGCACGGCTAGAAGACCAGGAACGCCTCGACGAACTGGGCGAATCCGCACGCGAGATCCTCGAGATCCACTGGGTGGACGCCTCGCGGGTCTTCGCCCCGCGTGCTCTCGAGGCCTATCTCGAAGGTGCGATCAGCCTGCAGTCGCTGGGGCGTGGCGAGGAACTGGTCCTCGCCTACATCGAGAGCACACCCCAGGTGGCACGGGAGCTTGGCACCGACGCCGCTTTCGAACTGCTCTCGATGTCGATCAAGATGTTCTCCAAGACCAGCGCGGCGGTACTCACCCTGCTGTTCTCCACCGCCCCGGTGGCGGCGAACCGCCTGGGCGAGGCCTCGCTGTTCCAGCAGTACCTGTCGCTGGTCAATTACGTACTGGCGCAGGCACCGCGTGCCCTGCGCCCCATGCTCACGCAGCTCGACCACCTGCTCGAGGTGCTGACGCTCGGCGGCTTGCGACGCTGGGCTACCTGGGGCATCAATGCCCACCGAACCGACTTTGAGGCCCTGGACGCCTACTTCAGCCTGGCAAGTCACGATGCCGAGGCCGTCCTGCAGAAAGAGCGCCGTGGCACCCTCTTCGTCGACGTCCAGCGTCGCCTGGTGATGTATCTGCGCGCGCTCTGGGCGCGTAATTTCCTGCTGCGTCCCACCTCGGGCGACTTCGAGAGCCGAGAGGGCTACCGGCCGTTCATCGAAGGGCCGTTCATCAACCTACCCGATGCCTTCGACGACTACGTTGACCGCGATGACTCCCTCGTCGACGGCGTCAATCTCTACCGCGCCTCGGCGGCCCACGCCGCCGCGCACATGATTTATTCAGCCTTCGATGCCGAGTCGGAAGAGGCCACCAAGATCCAGCAGACCTTCATCGGCCTGATGGAGGATGCGCGCGTCGAAACCCTCGCCGGCAAGGACTTCCCCGGCCTGGCGCCGTTGTGGACGCGTATCGCTCGCATCGCGGTCAACCGTCACGACCAAACCGATGCCGAACGCGTCGGGCCGCTGCTCGACCGTCTCGCACTCGCCCTGCTCGACACGAACTACGCCGACGAACATCCGCTGATCAACCAGGCGCGCGAGGCGGTGAATTCGATCCGCGAGGATCTCGAGGACTACGAGCGGGTCCGCGAGGCAGGCCTGGCACTGGCCGATCGTGCCGAGCAGATGGGTCTGCACTTCAGCCCCAGCCA
The DNA here is from genome assembly GCA_041685825.1 of Guyparkeria sp. Classification (GTDB taxonomy): domain Bacteria; phylum Pseudomonadota; class Gammaproteobacteria; order Halothiobacillales; family Halothiobacillaceae; genus Guyparkeria. Next base: position 1,828 of record JAWLFB010000009.1, read on the forward strand.
GGACGTACCCAGCATCCCCTATCGCGACGACAACCGCTTCTTGTTCGAAAAGCCCGAGTCGGCGTTCGATGTCCCGCGCGAGGGCAGCGTCGACGACAAGCGACGCTACGTCTCGCTGATGGAAATGCTCAACGAACTCGACGTCGAGAACATTTCGGCCGAGGATGCCGACGAGGTCTGGGTGCTAGGCACCGAGCTCTACGACAACCGCGGGCGCAAGTACTCCGAGCTTTTCGCCGAGGATCGCACCGCCTCGCCGGTGCACTATCACGAGTGGGATTACATGTCCCAGCTCGAGCGCCCGTACTGGACCACGATCAACGAGAAACGCCCGGTCGACGGCGATCCCGAGTCGATCGACGCCATCCTCGACCGTCACAAGCCGCTGGTCCGGCGCCTGAAGTACCTGATCGAGGGCATCCAGCCGCAGGGCGTGGTACGCGAGAAAAAGGTCGAAGACGGGGACCAGATCGACATCAACGCCGCGATCAGCGCGATGATCGACATCCGCATGGGTCAGACGCCCGATCCTCGTATCGGCATCCGCACCCGCCTGCAAGTCCGCGACCTCTCGGTGATGCTGCTGATCGACCTGTCCGAATCGACCAATGATGCGATTGGCCGCGGCGACGAGGAAACCACCGTGCTGGACCTCGCCCGCGAGGCGGCCACCCTGCTGGCCGATGCGATCAACCGGGTGGGCGATCCGTTCGCCATCCACGGCTTTGATTCCAACGGCCGCCACGACGTCGAGTACTACCGCTTCAAGGACTTTGGCGAGATCTACGGCGACAAGGCCAAGGCACGGCTGGCCGGCATGACCGGGCAATTGTCGACGCGCATGGGTGCCGCCCTGCGTCACGCCGGTGCCGTGATGCGCCAGCGGCCCAGCCAACGCAAGCTCGTGCTGTTGCTCAGTGACGGCGAACCATCGGACAACGACGTTCGAGATCCACAGTACCTGCGTCACGACACCAAGAAGGCGGTCGAGGAACTCCACCGACAGGGCGTTGAGACCTTCTGCGTGACGCTCGATCCCCATGCCGACGAGTACGTCTCACGCGTGTTCGGGCCCAAGAATTTCATGGTGCTCGACCACGTCTCGCGGCTGCCGGAGAAGTTGCCGGCGCTGTACCTGTCGATGACCAAGTAGCGCACACCAAGACGGACGACGCGGAATGATGCCGCGCCCTCGCCCCGCCCCTGTCTGGCTCATCCTGCCGCTCATGGGCCTGAGGGCATAACAACCATCTGGAATGAAAGGCCCGGCAATCAGCCGATGGCAGCCTAAAGGATGAGACGATGATCGAACTGCAATGGCTGATACCCCTACTGCCCTTCCTGGCTGCACTGCTGGTGCACTTGCTAGGCGGCCGGATGGGCAAGCGAGTGGCGCGACTGAGTGTTGGCATCAACCTGCTGGTCGTGATAATCGCCGCCTTCCAGCTGACCGCCTACATCGCCGGAGACACCGGCCCGCAGTGGATGGACCTCGCCGGTGGCTGGGGCAGCCTGCAGCTTGACCCGCTGAGCGCGATCATGGCGCTGGTGGTCTCCGGGATCAGTCTCGTGGTCCACATCTACTCGGTCCGCTACATGATCGAGGAGCCGGGCTACGGACGGTTCTTCATGCTGCTCGACGTGATGACCGGCTCGATCCTGCTGATGGTCATGGCCGGCGACCTGATCACCCTGCTGATCGCTTGGCACCTCATCGGCGTGGTGCTCTACTTCTTGCTCGCTCACAACACCGAGCCACCCACCGCGCAGCGCTACGCCTTCTGGACCTTCATCACCTACCGCCTGGGTGACCTGCCGCTGGTGCTCGCCGCCGTGATCCTGTTCCAGGCCTATGGCGTGCTCGACTTCCCCACCCTGTTCGAACGCATCGCCGAGATGCCGGACGTGCGCACGTTCATGGACCTGCCGGTCACTGGCACGGTGGCGTTCCTAATCGCACTGTCGGCATTCGCCAAGTCCGCTCAGTTCCCGCTGCACACCTGGCTGCCTTACACCATGGAAGGCCCAACGCCGGTCTCGGCGCTGATGCACGCAGGCATCGTCAACGCCGGCGGCATCATCATCAACCGCTTCGCGCCGGTTTTCGTCCACAGCGGCGAGATCCTCCACCTGCTGTTCGTGGTCGGCCTGGTCACGGCGCTGATCGGCTCGGTGCTGATGCTTACGCAGAATGACATCAAGAAGTCGTTGGGTTATTCGACCATGGGCCAGATGGGTTTCATGATCATGGAGACCGGTGCGGGCGCCTTTGCCCTGGCGATCTTCCACCTGATTGCCCACGGCCTGTTCAAGGGCACCATGTTCCTGGGCGCCGGCAACGTGATCGGCTCGGCGCGCAAGCACGACGGCGTGCCCAACGATCCGCTCTACGACTTCCTGGTCGAACGCAAGTCGGCGCCGGCACGCCTGCCCTGGCTGATCATCGGTGCGGTGACCCTGATCGTCCCGCTGGCTATCCTCGTAATGGCGCACGCCTGGGTAGCCGAGGACTTCTTCCAGAAACAGGGCGCGATCGTGCTGCTGTTCTTCGGCTGGATCACCGGCGTGCAGGTGCTGTTCGCCACGCATCGGCTGGATACCGAGAACCCGATCCGCATGATGGCCCTGATCATCCTGTCATTCGCGCTGATCGTGGTCGGGTACAGCTTCGTAGGCCACAGCTTCGAGACCTTCCTCTACCCGGATGCCGCATTCCGTGATGCGCTCTACACCGCCGCGGGCATCGACGCGGTCACCTTCGACATGCTGGTGATCCTGCTCGCGCTGATCGTGGTGCTCGGTTGGATGGGCGCTTATCTGACCAACGTGCGTCGCCAACGGGTCGACGAGGGGCACGGCAACACCCGTTTGACGCTGTACTCACTCTTCTCGCGCGAGTTCTACGTCGCAGACGTCTACGACCGCATGACGGTCTCCCTGCTTGACCTCTCCAAGCGCCTGAACGTCTGGTTTAAGTGGAGTTGATATGTCCGGTCTGCTGATCATCATCGCGGCGTTCTTCTTGCCGCTATTCCCGGCTAGCCTCGTGTTCAATCGCCTTGCCGCCGGCATTGCCAACCCGTTCGCTCGCCTGGCATTGTTCGCCGTCTGGCCGCAGATCGGCGTTGCCCTGATCCTGTTGGGCGATCTCGCCCCAGCCGGGCCGGTGCTCGCCACCTGGGCGACCCTAAGCGCGCTCTTCTATGCCTTCCGGATGCTCACGGTGCGCGAGGTCGGCCGCTGGGCTGCCATGCTGGCCAGTTCCGCCTGGCCGCTGGTGTGGCTGTTCGTCATGCAGGAACCAACCGCGGCCAACCTGATTGCCTTCACGCTCGCGATGACGGTCGCACCGGCCCTGATGCTGTTGGTTCGCGATGCGCTGGCCCGCCGGTTGGATGCGGCCTACACGGGCCTTCACGGAGGGCTGGCGCGCGACTTGCCGCGGCTGTCCGGAGTGATTGCCGTGGTCACCCTCGCGGCGATGGCCCTGCCGCTTTTCCCGGGGTTCTTCGCTCTGCTGGCCGTGCTCAGCGGTGCCACGCTCGGGGTTGCCCTCGGCATCCTGCTGACCTGGTTGCTGTGGAGTTGGGCCGGCGCGCGCCTGCTGCAGGGCACGATATTCGGCCCGCGTTGTGGCCCGATAGCCGACGACCTGCCCCGCTCATCCACATGGCTGGTCGCCGGGCTGGTCGTGGTGATGGTGGCCGCCGGCCTGATCTGGACTGGAGGTGCTGTATGACCCTATCCCTCGGACGCGGTCTCAAGATCCGCTCGATGGTGCACATGGCTGCCGAGCCGATCCCGAATTTCTGGCCAATGCGCACCTTCATCCACCACAACCCGCTTCACGGCCTGGAGGACTTGCCCTTCCCCGAGGCGGTCGAGCGTGGTGAGGAGTTGTTCCACGGTCGCGGCTTTTTGCCGCGCTCCGACTACCAACGCCTGTTCAACGAGGGCCGCGTCGATCGCGATACTATCGAGGCCAGCGTGGCTGCGGCGCTCGAAAAGCGCCCCGCTCTGGAGGCGATCGGTGGGCAGAGCCTGCTTTGCACGCTGCTGACCGAGCGGCGTGATCCGGTGATCACCAAGCGCACCGTCGCCGATGTCGACGACGTCGCCACCACCCTGCGCCACCGGTCCGGCGAACCGACACCGATGGACGTCGAAACGCTAGCTGAGCGCCTGCGCGGTTGCTTCCCGGCCGAGCGCCCGTTCTACGAGGCGCTCGACCTGCTCTACGGCACCCGCATCGGCGAGACGCTCGACGAATTGCTGATCAAGACCTGCCTCGATTTCTTCGATGAGGGGCAATCGGCTTGGCAGATGCCGGGGCGCGAGCAGGGCCTGTTCACCGCCTGGAGCGCGCTGGCGCGCCGAAACCTGCGCCTGTTCCTGCGCGGGCTGCATATCAAGCAGATCCTCGTACAGAGCGAGACGCCCGAGGGCATCATCGCCTTCATCCTCGACGAGTTGGGCATCCCGGAAGACGTCTGGCAGGACCTGATCGTCCGCGAGCTGACCCACATGCACGGCTGGGCGGGCTTCATCCGCTGGCGCTCGACCGCGGGCCATTACCACTGGTCCAGAGAATACCCGGCCGACCTGGTCGACTTCCTCGCCATCCGCCTTGTTCTGGCCCTGTCACTGATTCGCGAACACGCGCGTCGACGCAAGATGCCGGGCAACCGCGAGGCACTCGAGGCGCTGATCACAGAGCGCCCGGCAGAGTGCTACCTGCGCCACGAACTGTTCACCGGTGGCGTGCTACCGGCCCAGGCCGAGGCGGTCGAGGACGTGGTTGCCCGCGGCAAGCCCGCCGAGGTGGCCAGCCTGCTCACCCGTTACCTGCCAGCCAAGCGCCGCGCCGAGGGCGAGCGGCAGGCCCGCGCGCTCGACGAACTGGCCGAGCAGGCCGGCACGCCGTCAATCTTCCGCGCTCTCGACCGAGACCAATTGGCCGAGGTGCTCGACGAACTGACCGCCTTCGAGAAGCGCGAGGGCATGGTATGGCTCGAAGCCATGGAGGCCACCTATCGGCGCTCGATGCTCGGCAAGTTGCGCCTGACTACCGCCGAGCCGCGTGAGAAGCGCCCGTTCGCGCAGTTGCTGTTCTGCATCGACGTACGCTCCGAGCGCATCCGCCGCCAACTCGAGACCATCGGTGACTACCAGACCTACGGCATTGCCGGCTTCTTCGGCGTGCCGGTGAGCTTCATTGCGCTGGGCAAGGGCAGCGAGGATCACCTCTGCCCGGTGGTGGTCACGCCCAAGAACCTCGTGCTCGAGGTGACCACCGGCGCCGAGAGGCTGGACACCGACCTGTATTCCTCCGCCGAGCATCTGCTGCACGATCTCAAGCACTCGGTGCTTTCGCCCTACTTCACGGTCGAGGCGATCGGCCTGCTGTTCGGCTTCGACATGATCGGCAAGACCATCGCCCCGTCGGCGTACAACCGCTGGCGCAACAAGATCGAGTCGGACAAGCCCTCGACCCGACTGATGGTCGACAAGCTCACCCGCGAGCAGGCCGACTCGGTGGTCCGTGCGTTGCAACGGGTAATCATCGTCAAGGCGATCCACCACGAGTTCGGCATCGAGCGCGAGTCGATCACCGATTCGATGATCCGCGAATTGCGCGAATCGGCGATGGGGAACCTCGTCGGCCAGACAAGCTTTGCCCGCGACTTCGCGCTGAGCGAAAGCGCCGAGTCGAAGTTCATCAAGACGCTGCAGGACGACTTCCGCATCAATCGCTCCTACGCGCAGATGCAACTCGAGCGCCTCGGCCGGATCGGCTTCTCGCTCGACGAGCAGACCTTCTTCGTCGCCCAGGCGCTTCGCTCGATCGGCCTAACCGAGCAGTTCTCCCGCTTTATCATCCTGACCGGCCACGGCAGCCAGTCGGACAACAACCCCTACGAGTCTGCGCTCGACTGCGGTGCCTGTGGCGGCAGCCACGGTCTGGTCAGCGCCCGGGTACTGGCCCACATGGGTAACAAGCCGGAGGTGCGTCGTCGCCTGCGCGACGAAGGCCTGGATATCCCCGACGATGCCTGGTTCCTGCCGGCGTTCCACAACACCACTTCGGACGAGATCAAGCTGCACGACCTCGATCTGCTGCCGGCCAGTCACCTGGTCTACCTCGAGCGCCTGCGCAACGGCCTACGCGCGTCCATGCGCCGCACCGCCACCGAGCGTCTGCAGACACTTGAGCCGGACGGTGTGCCGGAGCTCGACGCGGTCAAGGCAACTCGCAAGGCACAACGCAACACGGTCGACTGGACACAAGTTCGACCCGAGTGGGGACTGGCGCGCAACGCCGGTTTCATCATCGGTCGGCGCCACATGACCGAGGCGACCGATTTGGAGGGGCGCACCTTCCTACAGTCCTACGACTACCGCGTCGACCCCAAGGGTAGGTTGCTGGAGAGCATCCTCACCGGCCCGTTGGTCGTTGGCCAGTGGATCAACATGGAGCACTATTTCTCGGCGGTCGACAACGAGCACTATGGATCCGGATCCAAGGCCTACCACAACGTCGCCTGCCGCCTCGGCGTGGTCACTGGCAACCTGTCTGACCTGCGCACCGGCCTGCCCTCGCAGACGGTGCTCTACGATGGTTTGCCGTATCATGATCCAATCCGGCTGCTTACGGTCATCGAGGCGCCGTTCGAACACGCTCGCGCGGCGATCGACGGCGTCTCCGGCGTCAAGAGCCTCGTGCAGAATGGCTGGGTACTGGCGGTGATCATCGATCCCGAAACTGGCCGACTGCACCGATTCGTGGACGGCGATTGGCGGCAGGAACCCCTGCCTCCCGCCGGACGAGAGGCGACCGATCAACCTGCTGCGGAGGAGATCCCTGCATGAATAACCTGAACCTCAAGCCGCTGAAGAAGCTCGAGATCATACTCGAGGGCGAGCATCAGGCCTTCGCCACCGACCTGCTTGATCGAGCCGGCGTGAAGGGCTACACCATCATCGGCAACCTGTCCGGCAAGGGCAGCCAGGGCTTCCACGAAGGCCACCTGATGTTCAACGAGGACGAGGTGCTGATCATGATCATCGCCGCGGTACCCGAGGAACTCGTCGAGCCGATCCTCGAGGGCTTCACGCCCTTCTTCAACAAGCACAGCGGCGTGGTCTTCATCTCCGATATCCAGGTCAGCCGCCTGGTGAAGTTCCAGAGCTGATCACGCCGGGCCGAATGGCCGGCGCCCCCCGATCCCGACATTCAACCAGAATCCGAGAGTGAAACATGCTGTTTGATCAATCCCCCCAGAGCGGCACCAGCGACAGCCATGCCAACGCCGACGAATACCGCATCACGACCGAGCCCTACTACCGCACGGTCAACGATGAGGTAAACCTCTACGAGGCTGCCTACAATGCCCGCATGCCGATGATGCTCAAGGGCCCGACCGGCTCGGGCAAGACCCGCTTCGTCGAGTACATGGCCTGGAAGCTGCAGCGCCCGCTGATCAGCGTGGCCTGCAACGAGGACATGACCGCCTCCGACCTGGTTGGCCGCTACCTGCTCGACAAGGACGGCACCCGCTGGCAGGACGGCCCGTTGACCACGGCCGCCCGCATCGGCGCGATCTGCTACCTCGACGAGATCGTCGAGGCCCGTCAGGACACCACCGTCGTCATTCACCCGCTGACAGACCACCGTCGCGTCCTGCCGCTAGAGAAGAAAGGCGAGCTCGTCGAGGCCCACCCCGACTTCCAGATCGTCATCTCCTACAACCCGGGCTACCAGAACTTGATGAAGGACCTGAAGCAGTCGACCAAGCAGCGTTTCGGTGCGCTTGACTTCGACTACCCGGACCCGGAGACCGAAACCGAGATCCTCGCCCACGAGACCAGCGTCGATCGCGACACTGCTGGCAAGCTGGTCGAGATCGCCCAGCGAGCACGGAATCTAAAGGGCCACGGCCTGGACGAAGGTATCTCCACCCGCCTGCTCGTTTACGCAGGTCAGCTGATCGCCAAGGGCGTCGACCCGCGCGACGCCTGCTCGATGACCTTGGTCCGTCCGATCACCGATGACCCGGACATGCGCGATACCCTCGACTCCGCGGTCGCCGCCTTCTTCTCGTAAAGAAAGCGGTAGCCGAAACGACTGACGCCCAGCCAATCGGCTGGGCGTCTTGCGGTACGACTTGCGATGACAGACTGCACCGATTAGTAATTCAGGCTGATCGTCATGTCCAGATTCTGGCCCTCGTAGGCGAATTGAGCATCCTCGAATGAAGGCGCACTCAGTGTTGCAGTGACGTTATTGGAGAATCCATAACCTTCCGTGGGCACCCCCAGCCAGTTTGTAGCCAGTTTACCGTCCAAGTTTTCATCATGGATGACCGCCAGCGCATACGTTCCCGGCGGGATGCCCAGAAAATGGCAACGCGCTTGTGTTTCCCGAATTTCCTGCATCGCGATATGGGTAGCCGATTTCACGAACTCCTTCGGAAATCCCGCAGATGATTCGAACAGTGCACAGGCCACCTTACCGGTGCTATTACGGATGTCCTCAACAGTAACGTGAATGCCCATACATGGGTCTTCTGCAAGCGCAATGCCGGAAAGGCTCGCCAGCACCAGCACAGCACCCACGGCCATGCTTCCTGGCCCCTTGACGGCCCGTGTCTTCCGAGACCTGCGTATGCCAAGCCCTCTCGTCAATGTGCATCCAATCCAGTTGTCCATATGCCACCTCGTGGCCTTGCAATGAGTCGCCGGACGCCATCCGGTCCTAAAAGCCCATAGGCAACTCCCGACGGTTTCCTCGTGGCCAATTACAGACAGCGCAAAATTGACATCCTCCTACCCCCTGTAGGACGGGGCTTGTCGCGCCTAATGGTCACCACAAACACACAAGCGCGGAGCTCGCCTTAGTCCACCATGCGATCCACAATCTAGCGAGCGCCAACGATTGCCGATGTCTCGTCTTCGTACACGGCATTCATCTCGTCGTCTCGATCCAGCACGAACCACATGCTTCTCCCTCCCCGCCGGCGGCTCGGCGTCGCAATGCGGCAGCCGACTCGCGCAATGCCGGCCCTTCCAGTCCAAGCATCCCGCCCGGCTATATCCAATGATGGACACGATAACCGATTGCACGGCCTCTGAGACAGCTCGGCTAACACGTCGACAGCGCAGGGATTGGGGCTGAAAACACGATGCCGTTTCCAATGAGCTCATCTCGCCACCAGGCAGGAACGACACAACGTGCCGCTGGTCACCTCATGTAAACATACCCCTCGTGCTGCAACTCGATGATTTCCGCATCAGCCATGGGCACCACATTGACAAAACCGTGCACGTCTTCGGGCTCAACGTCGTGCAGTGCCGCGGCGGCGGCGCACATGCGGTATTCGATGTTACCGGCCACCGTCAGGGACTGGGCCCGTTCCATCAGCTCCTTGTTCTCTTGGTATTTCTCAGCGGTAAACAGCGGAATTTCATCGCCGTGCAGGACCACTACGATGTGCGCGTCGAAGACATCGCCAGCGTATTCGTTATTCAGGTGGCTGACCCGGCCAATGATGCTGTTAAGGGCCTCGGCATCGGCGGCCCCCACGTCGTAAACGACCTTGTTAGGCTGATAATCCTTTTCGGTCAGCTCGGCCGAGCCCCACGGGCGATTATCACTCGCCATAACAATGGTCATGGCCGGCATCAGACAGGCAAAAAGCAAGGCACGCTTGATCATCACTTCCTCCTTGAATCCCTGAGGGATTGGTTGTGTTCTCTCTTCAGACGGTAGCCGACCCGACAGGCAACACCAACTACTCTGCCTGTTATTCGATAAGGCACGACATAACCGCCCAACGAATACGCGCCACCAATGAAGAACGCCCGGCTGGCTAGCCGGGCGTTTCGATTGTCGATCATCGGCCACAGCCGACAACCAATGCGTTCTGTTTAGCGGTTACCGCTGCGACCACCGCCACCGCCGCCGCGTGGACCACGGCCACCGGGACGACCACCTGGGCCACCACGACCGCCGCCACCGGGGCCGCGTCCCTGAGCACCGCCGGGACGACCGCGCGAGCCGCCGGGACGGCCACCGCCGCCACCGCGGCGATTGCCACCGCCAGCGTTGTTGCGACCGTTGGGGATCGGCTCGGGCTTGGCGTTCGGGTCGGGCTCGAAGCCCGGCACGACGTGACGGGTGAACTTCTGCTTGGTCAGGCGCTCAATGCCGGCCAGCAGCTTGTGCTCGTCGATGCAGACCAGCGAGATCGCCTCGCCGGACTCGCCCGCCCGGCCGGTACGGCCGATGCGGTGGACGTAATCCTCGGCAACGTTAGGCAACTCGAAGTTGACCACGTAGGGCAACTGGGCGATGTCGATGCCGCGCGCGGCAATATCAGTCGCCACCAGCACGCGGATGGTGCCGTTCTTGAACGACTCCAACGCCTTGGTGCGGGCCGTTTGGCTCTTGTTGCCGTGGATCGCCATCGCCGGGATGTCGCGCTTGGAGAGGTACTCGGCCAAGCGGTTGGCGCCGTGCTTGGTCCGGGTGAACACCAGCACCTGCTGCCAGTCCTGGTCGATCAGCAGTTCGGCAAGCAACTCGCGCTTCTTGTCGCGATCGACCTCGTAGACCGACTGGCTGACCGCCTCGACGGTGGTGTTGCGCGGCGTGACGGAGATCTCGGCCGGGCTGTCGAGTAGCTTGCCGGCAAGGGTCCGGATCTCGTCGGAGAAGGTGGCGGAGAACAGCAGGTTCTGACGCTCTTCCGGCACGATCTTTAGGACCTTCTTGATGTCGTGGATGAAGCCCATGTCGAGCATGCGGTCGGCTTCGTCCAGCACCAGGATTTCCACCTGGGAGAGATCGACGGTGCGCTGGCTCTGGTGATCCAGAAGACGGCCCGGCGTGGCGACAAGAATGTCGACGCCCTTTTTCAGCTTGTCGATCTGCGGGTTGATGCCCACGCCACCAAACATGACCATCGACTTGAGCGGCAGGTGGTGGCCGTAATCGAGCACGCTCTGCTCGACCTGGGCGGCCAGCTCACGTGTCGGGGTAAGGATCAATGCGCGAATCGGACGCTTGCCACCTTTGTGGCCGCCTTCCGGGTGCGTCTCCATCAGGCGCTCGAGCAACGGCAGGGTAAAGCCGGCGGTCTTGCCCGTACCGGTCTGCGCCGCGGCGAGCAGGTCCTTGCCGGATAGCACGGCGGGGATGGCCTGAGCCTGGATGGGGGTCGGTTCGGTGTAGCCGCGCTCTTCGATGGCGCGCTGGAGTTCCGGGCGCAGGCCCAGTTCTGAAAACAACATAGAAATGATTTTCCTTGGGGGACGAGAGCGCTCAGCGCATGGAGGCCATGACGAAAATGGCGTCTCGAATGGCGTGGCGTTTCCCGTCACACGGCCCCGGGAGGGGACGCACGCCAGTCGGCAAGGAAAACGCGGGGTTGATGGCATGCCGTGGGCACATCATCAGTAATGAAATCGGCAGGACTGGTCAGACCGAGGCGACGAAGCCTAGCACGTTTCCGGGCGCGCCAACGTTTTTCTCTCCAGAGCGGCTTTTCTAGCCGGTTCGCCATGCAACGGTCACATGCCGGTGGTATGGATTGGATTCAGCCATTGGGATCACCCGGAGAGACCGCCCGATGAACACAGACACTCATACCCAGCCCCACCCTACCGACACCGTCAGTCAGGCCGAGATCGAATGGCTTCTCGACAAAGTAATCGCCCTGCGAGAACGCGTGATTCACCGAGCCACCAGCTGGCTGGACAGGGAGCTTGGCGACTGTAACCGCGCGGGTCCCGGCGGCTGGAACCTGGCCTGCTATCTGGCGTTGCGCGCCGATGATCTCCGCGAGTTGCAACCCGTGCTAGCCGCTCATGGCCTGTCCTCCCTTGGACGCAGCGAGTCACGTGTACTGGCGACACTGGAGGCGATCATCGACTTGCTGCAACTCGCCTGCGGGCGGGCTCCGACCACGCCCCCGGACGTGCCGAAAGAATTCTTGGCCGGTGAACGGGCGCTCGCCTGCAATACCGAGCGACTCTTTGGCGACGACGCACCCCACGGGGTGCGCATCATGGTGACGCTGCCCACCGAGGCGGCGGACGATGCTGACCTGATCGAGGGCTTGTTGCAGGCAGGCATGACCAGCGCACGCATCAACTGCGCCCATGACACACCGAAGGAGTGGGGGCGGATGATCGGTCACCTGCAGGCCGCACGCGAGCGAACCGGGCGTTCATGCCGCGTGTTCATGGATCTCGCCGGTCACAAGGTCCGAACCGGCGAGGTGCGCCAGCGGCACAAGCCATTGGAGATCGACTGGGAAGGCACACGTGCCCCCGTCATCGAGATCAGCGACGGGTTCCTGCGCTCAGAGTCGCTCGGCAAGGGGCGCAAGTGCAGTTGGCACCTTGCGCTCGAGACGGCCGTGATCGACCGGTTGTACGACCACCAGGAGCTCTATTTCGTCGACCGTCTCGGCCGCGAGCGCCGGATGCGCCTGGCGGCGACCGGCACGGCGCGCTTCTTCCGCGCGGCACTCGACGGCCCGGCGCTTATCGATCAGACCACCGCGTTCCACGATCTGGCCAGCGGCGAACAATTTCTCGCCCGCGGTTTCGACACCCGGCCGGTCAAGGTTCACGTGTTCGAGGGCGACCGACTACGACTCACGGCCGACGACACCCCCGGCGAACCGGCGCGACTCGACCCTGCTGGCAACGTGATCGAGCCGGCGCGGGTTCCCTGCGCCGAACCCCGTGTATTGAGGCGTCTCACTGTAGGCGATCCGGTCTGGATCGACGACGGCAAGATCGGCACGCGCGTGCTGAAAGTCGACACGGACGGTGCGCTGCTGATCGTCGAGCACGTTGGACCGACGGGCAAATCCATCAAGCCGGACAAGGGGCTCAACTTCCCGGAGACGCCTCTGAATCTGCCCCCGCTGAGCGCGAAGGACCTGGCCGACCTCGACTTTATTGTCCAGCACGCCGACATGGTGGGTTTTTCGTTCGTCGAGTCCGCCGATGACATGCGCCAGTTGATGAGCGAACTGGATGCACGCGGGGCCGGACGGATGCCCATTGTCGCCAAGATCGAGACACGCCGGGCGGTGGCGAATCTCCCTGACATCATGCTCGCCGCCCTAGATCAGCGCCCGTTGGGCATCATGATCGCCCGCGGGGACCTGGCTGTTGAACTGGGGCCCGAGGAGATGATCGAGGCGCAGGAGACCCTGCTTTGGCTCACCGAAGCCGCCCACGTGCCGGTCATCTGGGCGACCCAGGTGCTCGAGACCCTGGCCAAGAAAGGCACGATCTCGCGCCCGGAACTCACCGACGCGGCCATGGCCGAGCGCGCCGAGTGCGTCATGCTCAACAAGGGCCCCTACATCGAGCGCGCCGTGCGCATCTTGGTGGACATCATCCACCGGATGCACCGGTTCCAGCACAAGAAGACCGCGCAACTCGCCCCACTACGATGCCTCGCCATGTCAGAAGAGCCCGCCGAGCCCCTCGAACCCTGATCTCTAACGAGTCGGGCTTGCTGGTAGACTAGCTGACCCCGTTTCACCGATCGGCATCGCGAACCATCTATGAGCAAGGCATCGCTTCAGGATCAGTTACTCAAGGCCGGATTGGCCAAGAAGGGCGGCAAGCAACCCAAGCAGAAGAAATCGGCCTGGGGACGCGTCAATCGCCACGACAAGGACGCGAACACCAAGCCGCCCGCTGAGATCGAGGCAGCCAAGAAGGCGGCCGCCGAGAAACTCGAGCGCGAGCGCCAAAAGGCACGGGAAACCAGTGTCCGCCAGCGCGAGGAAGAGCAGCGTCGTGCCCAGCGTGCCGAGGTCCGCCAGCTAATTCTCGATCATGCCGAGAAGCTCGCCAGCCATGGCGAACCGTTCTACTTCGTCGATCAGGGGCGGATACTGAGCCTGCCGGTCAACGCCCGCATGCGGCGCGGTCTGGCTACCCGAAAGCTTCGCCTGGCCACATGGGACAAGCGCCACTACATCGTCTCGGCAACCACGGCCGAGAAAATCGGCCAGCGCGACCCAGCCTACCTGCTGGCACTGCCCAGTGGCGGTGAGATCCGCGATCCGGCCTATGCCGAGTTCGAGGTGCCTGACGACCTGGTCTGGTAATCAGAAGGGATACGGCAAGCGAAGGATTCGGGACACGGATCGCCGACCCTTTCAATCTTGGCTCGATCGACCCGATTCGCCCCTCAGTTCCGGCAGCAAGGGGCTGTCCTTCAGGGCCCGCTCGGCGGCTTCCCGGCCGGCTTCGATGGTCTCGTTCGCTCGCTCGAACTCGAGCAGACCAATGTGCGACAACTTCGGCGAGATCATCAGTTCGGGTGGGTCGCCGGCCATGCGGCTACGGGTAATGCGGTCCTGCATGATATTGATCGCGCCGGCCATCACGTCGAGCATGCCGGGCGTGGGCTCCTCCTTGTCGCGCTCTTCCAGCCACTTGCCGATCCGACCGTCGAGCAGGCGCTCGTCCAGGTCGTCGACCCACTTGCGCAGGCCGCTCTCGTTGTCGGTGTCGTGACGCGCCGCACCGCGGATGTCGCGCACATGCCGGCCGACCAGATCGCTGTTGAGATTCACGGCGATCACCACGTCCGCGCCCAGGGCACGACACAATGAGACCGGCACCGGATCGGTTAGCCCACCGTCGACGAGCCAACGACCCTGGTTGCGCACCGGCGACATCAGCCCCGGTACGGCAATCGAGGCATGCACGGCGTCAATCAGGCTGCCCTCGCGCAACCACACCTCGCGACCGGCTTCGAGATCGGTCGCCACCGCGGCGAACGGCACTCGCAGTTTCTCGATGTCGACTGGCTCGACCTGCTTTGCGAGCGATCGCATCAGGTCGTCACCCTCGATCAGCCCGCCCCCCAGCCGCACATCCAGCAGGCGCATCACGTCCCAGGAGCGGATGCTCCGCGCCCAGGTCTCGAGCTTGTCCATGGATTCACCGGCGTAGCCGGCCCCGACCAGCGCGCCGAAGGAACAGCCGGCCACCAACGTCGGACGGATGCCGGCCTCTTCCAGCGCCTGGATCACGCCAATATGCGCCCAACCCCGCGCCGCTCCGCTGCCCAGTGCCAGGCCAATCGTGGGTTTGCCGTCGGTCATCGCTTCTTTCCGTTGGATTCCATCGAAAAACCCGCCTGCGCGGCGGGTGTCGTTTCGGGTGTGCCGAGCCTACCTAATCGTACACCGGGATCAGGGCGAAGCCGTTGTTCTGGTAACCCATCAGGGAAATGAAGCCCGAGCGCACCGGCTCGATGCCCGGCAGCAACGTGTCGTTATCAACATTGAACGCCCGTGTCGCACCGTTGCATGCCTCCATGCGCACACCCAAATCCTGCAGGGTCTCGATACTCTGCCGGATGCTCGCCAACGCCTCACCGTAATCGGCCTCGGTTTCCAGTGTCGGCGCGGTGTTGATGAACTTGACGGAGTGGGAAATGAACACCATCACCAGGTCGGCCTGCACGGCTTCCTTCTTCAGGTTCTCGACATTCGTGATGATGGCCTTGAGGTACATGTCCAGAGCATTCGGGTTGGACTTGCGCACGTCATAGACGGCTTTGACGCTCTCCAAGCCATCGATGGCGGCGCGGTTGTGCAGGTTTTCGGCCGCAACGGTTGGCCCAACCACCAAGGCCGCCATGGCCAGGCTCACTACCTGCAGCGCACGGGCTACTCGACGGATCATGGGGTTCCTCCTTGATAAAACCGACCAGAAACCAAGCCGGCGAACGATTAGCCTCACCTGCTATCGTTACGCGACGCAGCGACGAAATCAATATCCGGCCGGTCGAATTTTCTGATCTTAGCCCGGTATGCCGATATGAACGTCGGGCCGGACGCGATCACTGGCCGCCGCATTCGTCCGGCTCGCGGGCCAGTTCGCTACGCCGCATCGGCATGCGATCGATCAGAGACCAGATTGTCTCCAGCGCTTCGGGCCGACCGCTGTACTTGCGTTGCCCATCGAGGCCGAACAGCAGCAATCGCGTGTCATCGCCGCTGGACCAGCCCACGCGTTCGCGTACGATAGCCGCTGACCCATCATCCAGCGGCGTCGACTCGAAGTCGGCCGACTCGCCGCCGTCGAACCGGCGCCACACCGCACCCTCTTCGTCGATGACCAGCCAGTGAATGCGACGTTCGGCGAGTGCGCAGCGATCGCCCCGCAGACGTTCGGTCCAGTCATCCGCCTGTGGGCCGCCCTCTACCAGCACCAGCGGCCGCACCTGCCATTCAAGCTTGTCCCAATAGGTTTCGGCATGGGCGACCGACGGGCCCGAGCCGACGGTGACCGCGAGGCAGACGACGGCGGGAAAAAATCGAACGAGACGGCACATGATGCCTCCGGCGCGGTGCGGTGCGTTGACTTACAAGGCTAGACCCAATCGAGCCGCTCATCTTGACGAGCACACCGGTCGTGGCGCGCCGGTCGCATCGTCGCCACGTCGAGGTCGCCTCCCGAAACGGCCGGGGCCCGCAAGACGTGCCGGCCGCGCTTCGGCCTTCAGTCGACTAGGCTCTATCCCACAAGCCTTATCGATCCGCGCGACACAGGTGGAGGTGTCGTTGGACGCGTGTCGGCTCAACATTCCATTTCGCCCGAATCAGAGGTCCCCCATGGAGAAGAATCCCGAGAAAGGTTTTGTCGCGCTGCTGGGCTGGTCGCTCAATGCCGTCGAGGCCGCGGAAACGTTCGATCGTCGCTACGTCGTGGTTGCCCCCGACTGGGCCGAGGAATACTGCGAGAAGCACGATATTCCCTACGTCCCGTGGAACTTCGAGCGGTTGAACGATCGCTCCATGGAGATCGCGCATACACTGCAGGAAAAGGGCGTGGACGTTGCCATCCCGCTGTACGAGGAGACGGTCGAATGGGCCGGTGCGATCAATTCAGTGCTACTCGACCAACCCAAGCTGTTCGGCCAGTCGATGCTGCTGCGCGACAAGGCGCTGATGAAGCGCCGTGCCCAGCTGGGCGGGATTCGCGTAGGCATCTTCGAGGAAGCGCATGACAAGGAAGACGTGGTGCGCTTTCTCAAACGGGTCAACCAGACCCTGCTCAAGCTCGACGGCGATCCCAACGACCCGATCCACCTCAAGGCCTTCGACAAGGCCGGCTGCCTGGGGCACCGCGTGATCCGTACGCCCGACGAGGTCGACACCATCCCGGAAGAGGAATTCCCGGTGCTGATGGAATCCCACCTCGATGGCTGGGAATTCGCGGTCGAGGCCTGGGTTCACAACGGCAAGATCCGCTTTCTCAATATTTCCGAGTACGTGACTCTCGGTTATTCGGTGTTCGTGCCGGCCACCCCGGAGCTGGAGAAGTACCGCGCCCAGATCACCACCCAGATCGAGAAGCTGATCAAGACCTTCGACATCGAGTTCGGCTTCATCCATCCGGAATACTTCGTCACCAACGACGGCGAGATGTACTTCGGCGAGGTCGCCTACCGGCCGCCGGGCTTCAAGGTATTCGAGCTGCTGGAACGTGCCTACGGCTTCAACGCCTACCAAGGCCTGATCCTGTCCTTCGACCCCAAGACCACCGAGGAGGAGATCACCGCGTTCTTCCCCAAGGAAGTCGTGGATGCCAAGGGCGTGGCCGGGTGCTTCGGTGTTTACCCGCGCCGTCGCGTGGTCAGCAAGCTGGAGATGCCGGCGGAGACCGAGGACCACCCCTACTTCGAGTCGCACGAGCTGACCCCGCCGCTGGAGGAGACCGTCACCAAGCGCACCGCGTTCGGCACGCACTGGGGCTTGATCTACTTCTTCGGCGACGATCCGCACAAGATGCGCGACCTGCTCAAGCGCCAGGAGGATATGGACTTCTATGTATAATCCCGCGCCATATCCCGGGCACGAGGAGCCTACGTGAGCAGCGAAGTCGACGAACAAGCGCCCGGGGCCCTTCTCCCCGGACTCCTGCAACGATTCGACGAGGCGATCGAGGCCCTCGATTCCGCCCCCGAATTCTCCAAGCCCACGCGGCTGCGCCGGGTGCTGGACGGGGCCAAGCGTGTCCTGCTTCACGAGAGCGGTCCGGCCGCCATCGAGGCGCGCGCTCAGGCCATCGAACGCGCCGGCACCTTCAACGGCTCGGACTGGGCCTATCCCGAGACCCTGATCCCGTCGCTCTCGGCGCACGCGCTCGGTAGCGCGGACGCGGATACCGTGGTGATCGAGGCGCTGAGCGATCTGCGCATGCTCGCGGTCGCCAGGGGGGCCTATCCGCATCCGCGGCTGTCGGCCGAGAATGCCCACCATCACCTGACCCAGGTGTTGGCGATCAACCTGCAACGGTTGTTCATGCCGCCCAGCGAGGCCGAGCGTGAAACCCAGGGGCGACTATCCCAACTATCACGCGCCCTGCTTGGCCATCTGGCCGAGCGCATCGGTTACGAGCATATCGTCGACCAGTTGATCGACGAGATCTGGCGGATCTTGCAGCAGCGCCCGATCCAGACCGAGCCGGTCAAGCAAATGATCACCCAGATCGCCATTTGCCAGGGCAGCCCGGACATCGATCTGGGCAGCAGCGGCCAAGGCGCCGACCGGCTGGTCAGCAGCCTGTTTGGTCCGACCCAGGCCTGCCGCGAAGATCCCGGTGTGCCGGTCTACAGGGAACGGTTGGAAAGCATGGATGCCGTCGCACGGCAGAACGAGGCCACCGGATTCGCGCGCGCCATGCACGACACCGGCCTGGTCTCGCCCTACCACGCCGCCCTGCTTCGTCACCTGACCGATCACGGCGATCACCTGCTGTCGGAGGCCATGGGACTGTCGTCGACCGGGCGGGACTGCCTGCTCTGCTACAGCGAGCTGGTGCACGCGCTGATTGACCAGGCGGTGTTCCCCGAAACGGCCCAGGCCATCTACGGGCTGGCCCTGATGCTCGAACGCGGCATTCTCTACCAGCCGCCGGTGGCCCCAGCCCTATGGCGACAGTTGAGCCTGCCGCTGTCGGCCTGGTCACGCGAGCGACTCGCGATTGCCTTCGGCGAGACCGTCCCGCCGCGGACTCGCTTGCTGGAGGGCGTGCTCTGCATGTTGGGCCAACCGCTGGGCGTGGGTCAGGGAAACAACCCCACCTGCCAGTCGGCCCGCGCCCTGTCGATGTGGGCTTACAACGACCCGGACTACATGCTGCAGATGGTCGCCTGGGCGGCGCGCGACGACGAGATCATCATCCATTTCGAGGGCCAGCCGATCTCCTCGATGGCCTCTCTCAGCGGTGTCGCGACGACGCTGCCGATCGATCTCGACCCCGTGTCGTTGCTCGTGGTGCCGCATCTGGACCGCATCTACGCCGAGATGGGGCGGCGCTGCATCGGTCGCGAGGGCGACCCCCACCGGTGGATCAACCCGGAATTCCACGGCTGGTGGTCCGGGCGCGGCTTTCGGATCAACGTGGATGTCGCCACCGGCAAGCTCGAGGCGCTGGAGGACTTCCTGCGGCACTTCTACGCGAGCTACCACCCTTACTACAACGGCAACCAGCCGCTGATCCACCCGCAGCCGATCGGCATC
Organism: Guyparkeria sp.; assembly: GCA_041685825.1. Classification (GTDB taxonomy): domain Bacteria; phylum Pseudomonadota; class Gammaproteobacteria; order Halothiobacillales; family Halothiobacillaceae; genus Guyparkeria. The sequence goes on from JAWLFB010000009.1 coordinate 21,405, forward strand.
GCGGCGACCGACAGCGCCGCGCGCTTCATCGGCTGGCATGCCATCACCCTGCTCCGGGTGACGCTCGATCCCAAGGAGGAGATGCGGGTGTACTTCTACAACCCCAACAACGACAGCGGCCAGAACTGGGGCGACGGCGTGCAGGTGAGCACTGCCGGCAACGGCGAGCGCTTCGGCGAATCCTCCTTGCCCTTCGAGGAATTCGCCTCGCGCCTGTACATCTTCCACTACGACCCGCTGGAGCACGGCGAACTCGCCTCCGTGCCGGAGGACTCGCTCAATCGCGTGATCGCCATGGTGCAACGCACCTGGGGTGTCGATCGCATCCCCGACGAGGACCTGACGCTCAACAACGACAGCGGCCAGAACTGGGGCGACGGCGTGCAGGTGAGCACTGCCGGCAACGGCGAGCGCTTCGGCGAATCCTCCTTGCCCTTCGAGGAATTCGCCTCGCGCCTGTACATCTTCCACTACGACCCGCTGGAGCACGGCGAACTCGCCTCCGTGCCGGAGGACTCGCTCAATCGCGTGATCGCCATGGTGCACCGCACCTGGGGTGTCGATCGCATCCCCGACGAGGACCTGACGCTCAACGTCGACGACCCGGCCACCGGCACCGAGGCCTGAGCCCCGGAATCAGCCGGCGGGGTGGGCGAGATAGACGTCGAAACGCAATCGTCCGGAGCGGTAGTCGATCGCCGGGGTGATCGCATCGATCGTCGGGGCACCCGGCGGGCGCTTGACCACCCAGCGGGCGCCCGTCTGCCGGCGGGCCCAGGCAAACAGGGCCGCGCTATCCGGGTCCTCACCGACCAGTTGGTGGAATATCCGCATGGGCTTTTTCACTAGCGCGGATTTCTTGCGTTCGGGGAACATCGGATCGAGGTACCAGACCGTCTGCTCGCCGGCGGCGAGCGCCGGGGGGTACTCCCCCAACACGTCACCGAAAACCGGGTGAATCCGCGCGGCGATTGTCGCCAACGCCGGTTCGGTCTTGGCACGCTCCAGGGCGTCGGCCAGAAGCAGCCAGACCACCGGGTGGCGCTCGACCGCCGTCACCTCGCAACCGCCGCCGGCCAGTGCCCAGGCATCGCGCCCCAGCCCGGTGGTGAGATCGATCACCGGTGGCCGATACCCCGCCTTCCAGCCAGTCGCCCGCGCCAGGGGATCCTTGCGCGTTAGTGGTTGGGCAAACCTCGGATCAGCGGCAAAGTCGATTACCAGCGGGTGCGTACCCAGATCCGATCGGTCGAGGGGAGGAATCAAACCGATCCGTCCGTCATCGAGCGAGAGCGTGAAATGGATCGGGTCGTCGCCGGGCGAGTCGACCCAGTCGACCCCCCAGTCCTCGGCAAACGCCTGCAGGCGCCCGGCCGCCGGGCTGTCATCCTCGGGACGACAGGCAACGACTGGCAGAGGGGCCATGACGAGTTGGCCTATAGCCACTTGCGGAAGATCCGCGAATTTCGCTTGAGGTTGTAAAACGCGCGACGTTCGGCGGGCAGTCGGTCCAGGCTTTCATCGGCGAAGCCCTTCTCGCGGAAGAAAGCCATGGTCTGGGTCGAGAGAAGGAACAGGGATTTCAGGCCCAGCGAGCGCGACCGGCTTTCCATGAAACTAAGCAGGCGTGCGGCCCGACCACCGCCTTGGTAGGCAGGATGCACGACCAGCGCGGCGAGTTCTGCCGAACCATCCTCGGGGAAAGGGTACAAAGCGGCACAAGCGATGATGTCGCCATCGCGGTCGATCACGACAAAACGGTCGGTCTCGAGTTCCAGTTGCTCGCGCGACCGGCGCACCAGCACGCCGGCCTGCTCCATCGGCTCGATCAGGGCCAGGATGCCACCGATGTCATCCAGCGTCGCCGGACGGATGCGCTCGTAGGGCTCGCTGGTGATCAAGGTGCCGCAGCCGTCACGGGTGTAGAGCTCGACAAGCAGCGCACCGTCGACCTCACGATCGACCAGGTGAATGCGATCCACGCCCTTCGAGCAGGCGCGCACGGCGCTGTGGAGGTGCAACTGGAACTCGGTCGACAGGTTGTTGCCCTGGCGCTCCAGAAGCCCCTCGACCTCGGAGAGGCTCATGGCGGTGGGCAAGTCGTCGAGCGGGTCGGTGAGGAAGATCAACTTGTCCGCGCCCAGCGCCACCGCCATGCTCTCGGCAACGTCTTCGGCGCGCAGGTTGAACAGCTCGCCGGTGGGCGAATAGCCGATGTTCGACTGGACCACGATCGAGCCGTCTCCCAGGGCATCGCGCACGCCGTCCACATCCACCCGGCGCACCGCGCCGGTGTGCCCCAGATCCACCCCGTCGATCACGCCCATGGGGCGCGCTGTGACGAAGTTGCCAGTCAGCACCCGCTGGGCGAGCCCCGACCCTGAGGCCAGGCTCAGGCGTGCCGACAGCCAGGAAATCACGTCGAACTGCACCGCCCCGACCGCCTCAGTCAATGAATCGATCATGTCCGGCTCGGTGACGCGAAGCCCACCGTGGAAACGTTCCTCAAAACCGGCTGCCTGGAAACGGCGGTTGATCTGCGGACGCGCACCCGGCACCAGCACCAGGCGAACGCCCAGATCGGCGATCAGCACGATGTCGCGGATCAGCCGCTCGAAGCTTGCCGGCTCGTCGAGCGCCTCCCCGCCGAAGGCGAGCACGAACACGTGATCTTCGTGCTCGCGGATGTAGGGCACCGCATCGCGCAACCCCTGCACCAACATGCGGGCGGCACCCGTCGGTTGGCAGGTGCCGTTAGGGGCTGGCTTCGAGGGATCGTTCACGATGGCGCTCCATGCAAGTTCTGACGCGGAGGATAACGCAGAGTGTCCACAGGAACAGGGCTTCCTTGGCGCCCCAGGGCTCAGATGACGCGGTTGCGCCCCCGACGCTTGGCCTCGTACAGGGCTTCGTCAGCACGATGCAAGGCCCCTTCGTGGCTGACATCCCCGTCGCGCATCGCGGCCACGCCCTGGCTGATCGTTACCGGGGGAATATCCGGAAAGTGGGTGTTCAGCCCCTCGATCACGGCGCACCGGAACCGCTCGGCGACCTGCCGGGCGTGATCAATGTCCGTGTGGGGCAGGACCAGGACGAACTCCTCGCCACCAAAACGCGACAGCAGGTCGTTTTCGCGCAGCATTCGCCGCCCAATGTCGGAAATCGCGATCAACACCTCGTCACCGACCGAATGCCCGTACCGGTCGTTGACCTGCTTGAAGTGATCGACGTCGATCATCACCACGGCGCATGCCTCGCCGTAGCGCCGACATCCGGAAAAGCGGTCGGCCAGCACTTCGAGAAGCTTGCGGCGATTGAACAACCCGGTAAGCGGATCGATCACGCTCGCGAGCCAGAGTTGTTCCTCGAGCTCCTTGCGCGGCGTGATATTGCGCGCGATCCAGACCACGGCCCGCTCGCCATCGACCGGCTCGGGCAGTGGCTGGATATGCCCCTCGAACCAGAGCATTTCGGGAGGCCCTTCGGCTGACTCGAGTCCCTTGACCTCTTGCGCCGCTAGCGGATATTCGATCTTTAGCAGACGACCTTCCTCCAGCGAGAGCCGGATTTGGTCCAGGACCTGACGTGACTTGTCTGCGGGCATCACGTCTTCCACGTACTGCCCGATCAGCGTGCGACCGTCGTGGTAGTAAGACGGATCATTGCCACCGTAGACCGCGAGGTAACATCCCGACTCGGAAAGGATGAACAAGGGGTCAGGCAGTGCATCGAGCACCGCTGGCATCAACTCTGCTGGCAGACTCATGACAACCCCTCGACGATGTATGGCACTCAGCGGGTCGGCCTGAGCGGGCAGGGATTCAGTCAGGTTCCCGGAAACTCGCCGAGGATCAAGAATTCGACCAGCGCCTGCTGAGTGAACATGCGTGCCTCGGCCTCGTCCCAGACGACGCTCTGCGGGCCGTCGATGACCCCGGCGGTGACTTCCTCGCCGCGGTGTGCCGGCAGGCAATGCATGAACAGCGCATCGTCCTTGGCGCGGGTCATCAGGTCGTCGTTGATCTGGTAGTCGTGGAAGTCGTGCAGGCGGCGCAGGCGCTCCTCTTCCTGGCCCATCGAGGCCCAGACGTCGGTCACCACAAGATCCGCGCCCTCGACCGCCTCGGCGGCCGTGCCGACCAGCTCGACGCGATCCCCGGCCGCAGCCACCACCTCGCCGTCGGGCTCGTAGCCTTCGGGCGCGGCGATTGCCAGTTCGAAACCGAAGGTGCGCGCGGCGTTAATGTAGGAGTGGCACATGTTGAAGCCATCGCCCACCCAGGCGACGCGCTTGCCGGCGATCGAGCCGCGGTGGCGTTCGTAGGTGTAGATGTCGGCGAGCAACTGGCAGGGGTGGCTGCGGTCGGTCAGCGCGTTGATCACCGGTACACGGCTGTTCGCGGCGAAGGTCTCGACCATGCCGTGATCGTTGGCGCGGATCATGATGGCATCGACCATCCGGGACATCACGCGGGCAGAATCCTCGACCGGCTCACCGCGACCAAGCTGCGTGTCGCGCGGCGAGAGGAAGATCGCCGCGCCGCCCAGTTGCGCCATACCCGACTCGAACGACAGCCGCGTGCGGGTGGAGGCCTTCTCGAAGATCATCCCCAGTACGCGACGCTCAAGCGTGTTGGGGCGCTCGCCGCGTTCGCGGGCGGCCTGTAACTGACCCGCGCGCTCGAACAGGGCGCGGTACTCGTCCGCGGTGAGATCGAACAGGCTCAGGAAGTGACGTGTGGACATAACGGTATCGATTCTATCGGTTGAGGAGCACGCCCGGGAATCAACCCGGTGCCAGCGCCGAAAACTCAGTTTGCCGCGTGCCAGTCGCGGATAACGCCGATCACCCGATCGGCGATCAGGTCGGCCTGCGATTGACTCAGGATCATTGGTGGCAGCAGGCGCACCACCGAACCGGCGGTGACGTTGATCAGCAGGCCCTGCTCAAGCGCCCGGCCAACCAGCTCGCCGGCCGGCCGGTCCAGCTCAATGCCGATCATCAGGCCGCGCCCGCGCACCTCGCGGAAGCCATCGAGATCGGCCAGCCCGTGCCGGATGCGCTCGGCGATGGACTTACCCAACGTCTCGGCCCGCATGACCAGCCCGTCCCGCTCGATTACCTCGAGCACGGTCGCCGCTGCACGGCAGACCAACGGGTTGCCACCGAAGGTCGAGCCGTGGCTGCCCGGGCCGAACAGGTCAGTGGCCCGCCCGGCAGTCAGGCAGGCGCCGATGGGAACCCCGTTTCCCAGCCCCTTGGCCAGGCTCATCACGTCGGGCAGCACCCCGGCCTCGTGCTGGAAGCCGAACCAGCGGCCGGTGCGCGCAATGCCGGTCTGCACCTCGTCGACCATCATCAGCCAGTCCTGCCGGTCGCAGACCGCCCGCACCGCGGCCAGGTAGCCGGGCGGTGCCGGACGGACACCCCCCTCGCCCTGCACCGGCTCGAGCAGCACGGCAACGATCTGCGGGTCCGCCGCTATCTGCTCGAGGGCATCCACATCACCATAGGCCACGCGCACGAAGCCATCGAGCAACGGCTCGAAGCCCTTCTGGATGGCCACGTTGCCGGTGGCGGCCAGCGCGGCCAGCGTGCGGCCGTGGAAGCTGTGCTCCATGACCGCGATCTTCGGGTTGTCGATTTCACGGCGACGGCCGTGCAGGCGGGCGAGCTTGATCGCCGCCTCGTTGGCCTCCGAGCCGGAGTTGCCGAAAAACACCTTCTCCATGCCCGACAGTGCTGCTAGGCGCTCGCCCAGGCGCTCCTGCCACGCAATGCCGTAGAGGTTGGAGGTGTGGATCAGAGTCTTGGCCTGGTCGCACAAGGCCTCGGCGATGTCTGGGTGAGCGTGCCCCAAACCGGTCACCGCAATACCGCTGACCGCGTCGAGGTATTGCACGCCCGACTCGTCCCACAGGTATGGGCCTTCACCCCGGACGAAGCGGACGGGCTGTCGATTGTAGGTGGGCAGCAGAAAGTCGCTCACGGCGTTCCTCGAAAACCGATTTCGCCCGGGATTTCCGAGCGACACAAAACCAAAAAAGCGCTCCCCGGAACGACGAGCGCATTGAATCCATTGCGTTTTGTGCCCGCTCGACGAACAACCACATACTCGGCCAACATAGCTGGCGCTAGTTCGGAGGGGCAAGTCTTGGAGCATATCACGAATCGAATCGATTTCGACAAAGGCCGCCACGGCGCGGCATGCTAGGCTTCCACGCAAACCAAACAGCCCTTCAATTCACCCTCACCGGCACCGCTGATCCGTCATGGCAACCGACTACCCCATCCAGATCCTCGCCCCCCGCTGGCTGATCCCCGTCGCCCCGCGCGACGAGGTGCTTGAAGACCACGCGGTATGGATTCGCGACGGCCGCATCGAGGCCATCCTGACCCGCGATCAGGCCCGCGAACGCCAGCAAGCCGCCGAGGAGCCCATCGAATGGGTCGACCTGTCCGCCCACGCCCTGATCCCGGGGCTTGTCAACGGTCACACCCACGCGGCGATGAGCCTGATGCGTGGACTGGCCGACGACCTGCCGTTAATGACCTGGCTCGAGGAACACATCTGGCCGGTCGAGGAACAGATGCTCGGTCACGACTTCGTCCATGACGGCACGATGCTAGCCGCCGTCGAGATGATCCGCAGCGGCACCACCACGCTCTCGGACATGTACTTCTTTCCCGAGGCGGCGATCGAGGCGGTGCAGGCCGCCGGCCTGCGCGGCATATTCGGCATCGTGGTGATCGACGCGCCCAATCGCTGGTCGGTCAACGCCGAGGAGGCGCTGGCCAAGGGTGTGGAGCTGGTCAATGACTGGCGCCACCACCCGCGCATCGAGTTCACGCTTGCCCCGCACGCGCCCTATACCGTCGGCGACGCCGCGCTTGAGCGGGTGCGCACCATGAGCGACCAACTGGATCTGCCCGTGCACATCCACGTCCACGAGACCGCCCACGAGGTCGAGTCGGCCCTCGCCGCCACCGGCGAACGACCGCTGGCGCGGCTCGACAGGCTGGGCCTGCTCAACGAGCGCCTGGTCGCCGTGCACATGACGCAGCTGATCGACCCGGAGATCGCACGGCTGGCAGTGACCGGCAGCCAGGTACTGCATTCGCCCCAATCGAATCTCAAACTCGCCTCGGGCTTTTGCCCGGTGGCCAAGTTGCTCGAGGCCGGCGTCAACGTCGGACTAGGGACCGACGGGGCGGCCAGTAACAACGACCTGGACATGTTCGACGAGATGCGCACCGCCGCGCTGATCGCCAAACCCGTGGCCGGCGATGCCGCGGCGGTCAGCGCCCACCAGGCCCTGCACATGGCGACCCTTGGCAGCGCACGGGCCTTCGGGCTGGACGAGCGCATCGGCTCGATCGAACCGGGCAAGCAGGCGGATCTCGTGGCGGTCGATCTCGACACGCCGGAAACCCAGCCGGTCTACGATGCCGTCTCGACTCTGGTCTATAGCGCCTCGCGACGGCAGGTGAGCGACGTCTGGGTCGATGGTCGCGCCCGGCTACGCTCCGGGCAGTTGCGTGGGCTGGACTGCCGGGCCATCATCGACCGGGCGAACCGTTGGCGCGAGCCGATCCTGCGAGCCAAGCGGCAAACGTGATGCCTCGTCGCCCGCCCCTTCAATTGCCTGTACTCGCCGGGAACACCGCGATGACCTCGACCATCGACACCGTTGACCGCTCTTCCAGCGCCTCGCCCGACGAGCTGGCGCATTTCAACCGTCTCGCCCGTCAGTGGTGGGACAGCGACGGCCCCTTCGCCTCGCTGCACGCAATCAATCCGCTGCGCATGGCCTTCATTGAGACCCACAGCGACGCCGGCGACAGTCGCGTGCTGGACGTGGGGTGCGGCGGCGGGATTCTCGCCGAGGCACTGGCCCGCAGCGGGGCTGCCGTTGTCGCGCTCGACCTGGCCGAGGATGTCATCGAGGTGGCCCGTGACCATGCCCCGGACCACCTCGACATCGACTACCAGGTGGCCGACGTCACGCGCTTCGCTCCCGAACATGCCGGGGCGTTCGACGTAGTCACCTGCATGGAGATGCTCGAGCACGTCGAGGATCCCGCCCGCATCATCGACGCACTTGCCCAAGCGGTACGCCCCGGAGGCCACGTGTTCCTCTCGACGCTCAACCGCAACGCCAAGTCGTGGTTGCTTGGGATCGTTGCGGCGGAATACCTGCTCGACATGGTGCCACGGGGCACACACGATCATCGCCAGTTCATCCGCCCCGGGGAACTCGCACGGATGGGCCGGGCGGCCGGCCTCAAGCCGGTTGCCTCGACCGGCATCGTCTACAACCCGCTCACGCGCGAGTTCTCGCTCAACGGCCGCGATCTCGACGTCAATTATCTGATGGCCTTCCAGAAGGACTCCTGATGCTTTCCGCCCCACAAGCGATCCTGTTCGATCTCGACGGCACCCTGCTCGACACCGCCCCCGACATGGCCGCCGCGCTCAACCGCGTACGCGCCGAACAGGGACTCGAGCCGATGCCGTTCGACGAGATCCGACCGCACGTCTCCAACGGCGCGCGCGGGCTGCTGGGGATCGGGCTGAAGATCACTCCGGACCACGATACCTACGGACCGATGCGTGACCGATTCCTGGCGCTCTACGCCGAGGACCTGGCCGTGCATACCTGCCTGTTCCCGGGGCTCGATGCCCTGGTCGATTCGCTGGCGCGACGCGCCCTGCCCTGGGGCGTGGTGACCAACAAGCCCGGCGAGCTGACGCGCCGCCTGCTGGAGGCATTGGAGATAAACCCGGCGGTGGTGGTTTGCGGTGACGACCTCAAGCGCGCCAAGCCACACCCGGACCCGCTGCTGTTCGCGGCCGGCAAGCTGCGCCTGTCACCCGACACGATCTGGTATATCGGTGACCACGAACGCGACATCATTGCCGGCAACGCCGCCCACATGCCCACCGTCGCTGGGCGCTGGGGCTATCTCGACGGCGAGCGCCCCATCGAGACCTGGGGGGCCACGGTGGTGATCGATCGGCCCGAGGACATCGCCAATCTGCTGGCTCGGTCGGCAGAACCTGCAGCAAGCCCCGACGCGGTGGACGCGAAATGACCCCGCGAGTCGCCTCCCTGCTCGGCTGGCCCATGGACGCTCGGCAGCTCAACTCCCCGCTTGCACCGGCCAGCACGCCCGAGAACATGGGCGAACTGGTCACCTTCTACCGCGACCGCCTCACAGCCTTTCGCCCGCCATGGTTCGAGCGCCTGTCCCCCGCCGATCAGCCCCGAGTCGATGGACTGATAACCGCCGTGCTGCTGGTCGACGGCTGGCTGGACGCGGCGGCCGACCGCGAGGTCGGACACGCCCTGCGGCTGCCGGCCGACGAATTGGCACAACTGGGGGTGACTGACGCCCACTGGAACGATCAGCGGGTCGACTTCGCCTTCCGGCGCTTCAATGAACGCTTCGCCGGACGCATTCGTGGCGTACTGCAGGGCTCGGCCCCGCTGGGCCGCCCGTGGCTGTCCGGCTGGCGATACCGGCTGACGATCGCGCGGGTCGAGCAGATCCTGCGCGAACGGCAGGTCGACCCTGCTCTGTGGTTTCAAACCGATACGACGCAATCGCCCGTGGCAAGGGCGACGGCGTCCCTTCGCATCGCCTGGCGGGTTCTCACCGGCCGCGGCTGAAACCAGCCGTCCTGCCGGTCACAGCCGGAAACGCGCGACCTGACTCACCAGGCGATCGGCTTCGCGGTTGACCGAATCGACCGCCTGATTCGCCGACTGCATGGTCTCGGCGTTGCGCTCGACCACCTCGATCAACGAATTGAGATCCGCGGTGAGCTGCTCGATCGCCGTCTGGTGACGCTCTCCGTGGCTGGCCGCCTCCTCGGTAAGCTTGACCGTGTTGGCCACCGACTCGAGCATCTCGGACAGTCCGCCGGAGGCCGTCTGCAACGAGCGTTCGGCGTCCGCCGAGTACCGGCTCGCCTCCTGCATTTTCTCGTCGGCGGCAGTCACGTCCCGCCCGAGGGACTCCATCACCAGACCGATCTCGCGGGCCGCTTCGCCACTGCGCCCGGCGAGCTTGCGCACCTCGTCGGCGACCACCGCGAAACCGCGACCGTGCTCGCCGGCACGGGCTGACTCGATCGCGGCATTCAGTGCCAGCAGGTTGGTCTGCTCCGCGACGGCATCGATGGTCGCCGTCATGCCACTGATCCGGTCACGGGCGGCCACCAGCGATGTGATTAGCGCCGCGGTTTCCTCGACGCGCTCCTGTGAACGGGCGATCGAGACGACGCTCTCTCCAACCTGACCGCGCGTCTGCTTGGCCCGCGACTGCATTTCGCCGGCCTGGTGACCGGCCTCGAGGATGGCCTCGACCAGCCGCCCACCGCCGTCTGCCACCTCATGGGCCTCGCCCAGGGTGCGCTCGCGCTGCGCCTGGACCCGCCCCTGCGCTGTCATCACGCTGGAAACACTTTCATCGAGGCTGCCGGCGGCCGCGGAAAGCGACTCGCTGCTGCGGTTGAGATCGCCCATCTGGACGTGCAACTGGTCGATCATTCCATTGACACTGGTCACGATCTCGCCCAGCGAGTCGTGACTGACGATCTGGCACTTCTCTGTGAGGTTGCCCTCACGCACCGCACCGGCCAAGCGCGCCAGCGCCCCCATGCGCCGCAGCAGGATCAGGTGGGCGAGACCGTAGTTGACGAACCCCACGGTCAGGCCGGCGCCTAGACAGCCGACCACGAACCAACCCAGCATGCCGTCCCGGAATTCGACAAAGAACGACGCAAAAACGGGGAAGATCGCGCCCATGACAATGCCCATACCGACAAAGGACCATTTCAGGCGACGCAGGATGCTGGGCTGGTTCATGGTGGATGGCACCGGGCTGGGGGTTGATATCGGGAAATGAAAGACGCCTGCCTTGTTGTCGGTCGGTCGCGCGATTTCTTGAGGGCCGAGTGCGACCGGATACCGGGCTGGCCAGCGGATGGAACTGGTAGAATCCCTGCCCATGAACGACGAATCAACCCGCCCCTCGGTCGAGCCCCATCTGGCCGCCGCCGAATGCGAACGCCTCGCTCGCCCCGTGGGCAGCGCCTTCCGGCTGGCCAGTCTCAAGCTGCCACCCGCCCGGCAGCGTGCGGTGACGGCCTTGCGGGCGCTGGATGTCTCGCTGGCCGAGATCCCGGAGACCGTCAGCGAGCCCCAGGTTGCCATGGCCAAGCTCGACTGGTGGCGCGAGGCGCTGCTGGGCATGACCCAGGGGCACGCCGAGCACCCAGTGATCCAGTCGCTGGCCGCCGGGCTCGACGAGATCGGCCTGGGCGAGGAGGCGCGCCGCGAGGACTCGCCACTGATCGCCCGACTGGAGGAGCGGCTGGGCGCGGCACGCATCGAGCTAGAATACGAGGGCTTTGCCGCCGAGGCAGACCTGGAGGCGTTTCTGGATGCGCGCTACGCCAGCCTGTTCGCCCTGTACGCTCGCCTGCTTGACCTGCCCGAAGAGAAGGTCGAGGCCGCTGCCCGGCTGGGACGCTGGCACGGTCGCCTCGACCGCGCCCGGCTGCTGGGCCGCCATGCGCGCATCGGACGGGTCTACCTGCCACGGGAAACCCTCGATCGCTCCGGACTGGACGAGGCCGACCTGTATCGCGAGCCCGCCCCAGCCGCACGCGACGCACTGTTCCGCGACGAACTCGACGCCATTCACACGGGCTTGAGCGACTGGCAAGCGAGCGGCCGGCCGCCCCGCCTGTTCCGCATCCTGCGTGCGATAGACTGCGAGCACCTGCGCCTGATGCTAGAAACGCCCGCGCAACTCACCGGTGGGCGGGTTGAAATCAGTCCCGTGCGCCAATGGTGGCTTGCCTGGCGCGCCTCCTGGTAACCCGATCCTCCCGCCCGATCATCACGGGCCCACACCCCCGAGACATCCCGATGACCGACACCCGTCCCTCCGATCCGTCGACTGACACCTCGTTCGCCGGCCAGGTCGTGCTGATCAATGGCGCGACCGGTGCACTGGGCACCGCCACCGCCCAGACGCTGGCCGCCCGTGGCGCGACGGTGATCCTCCTCGGCCGCAAACTCGATCAACTCGATCGGCTTGCCGACGACATCAATCAGCGGGTGCTGCCCGAGGTGCCGGCCGAAGACCGCGGCGATCCGCCCGTGATCCAGCCGGTGGATTTCTCGGGTGCGGCGCCGGACGATTACACAACGCTCATCGAAGGGATCAACCAGGCCTACGGCCGCCTGGACATGCTCGTGCATGCCATGGGCATGGCCGGCGAACTCGCGCCGCTCGCCCAGGCCGACCTGATGAAGTTCCAGGAGAGTCTACACGTCAACCTGACCGCGCCGTTCGCCCTGACCCGACGTGCCTGGCCACTGCTGGAGCGATCCGACCGAGCGCGGGTGCTGTTCTTCACCAACCGCGGCACCGAAGCCTACGGCAGCGCCCACGACATCGCACACGCGGGAGTCGAGCGGATGATCCGGCAATGGGCGGCGGAAACGCCGACGGCGTGGATCAGCGGATTCGATCCGGGCGCGGTCAACAGCCGCCTGCGCCACGCGCGCTTTCCCGGCGAGTTACCAGGGGATCGCCAGCCACCCTGCGCCGTCATGCCGGCTCTCCTCGACTGGCTGGAACACGGCGAGTCGGGCGCGATTCAACGCCTCGACGGGACGCCTGCGTCGAGCTGATCAGTCCCCGAGACGCAGTCGCATCACGCGAAAGCGCTCGCCCATCTCGGTGGGCATCACCAGCTCGCGGAACTCCTGCGCCAGGCGGGCCTGATCCGGCAGCGACTCACGTGCCTGCAGTTCGCGCTCGACTAGCCGGGGGACATCGGTACCCAGCAGCCACTGAGCCTGGCTGCGCTCACCATCGATCGCGAATCCGGCCGCGCACGCGGCCTGCTCAACGGCCTGGAAATCCACCCAAGCGGTAATGTCCTGCAGCCCGGGGTAGACGAACGGATCTTCGTGGGCCAAGTGCCGGTAGTGGCATTTGAGCGTGCCCTCGTTACGGTCACCGCGGTAGATATCGGCGGTATGACTGCCGTAATCGAACAGGTAGACCCAGGTCTCGGCTCCATCAGCAAGCGCCACGCTCATCTCGCCCAGCCAGTCGGCCAGATCCGGGTTGTATTCCGCCAGAACGGTCTCCCGCGGGGTGACGATCGGCCGCTGGATGCGCGCGGTGATCGCCTCGACCGCCGCCTGCAGCAAGGCATCGGCCGGTTGATCCTGCCAGACGAACTGTTGGCCGTCGAAGCCCACCATCCGTCGTTCGGCCGTCTCCGGCTTGCCCGGCCACCAGCGAAAGCGCTCGACCGGCATGGCGTCGAGCACTTCGTTGGCGACCACGATGCCGCCCGACCAATCCAGCGCCGACCAGGCATCGATCCAACGCACGCGCTCAACCACCGTCGGCGGCAGGGATTCGCGCAGGTTCCGAGCCTGACGAGCGGCCAGTGCCGGTGAGATTTCGAGAATCGTGTAGCGCTCGGGCAGCGCCTCATCCGCGGCCAGCTGATCGAGCAGATCGATCGCCAGACGCCCCGACCCGGCGCCGATCTCGAGGATTTCTGCACCCAACTCGGCGGCTCGAGCCTGATGCCACTCGTAGGCCAGCCCGGCGGTGAAGAATCGAGAGCGTTCCGGGGCGGTGATGAAATCCCCCCCGGCGCCGAAAGCGACCTGACCGCTACCGTAGTAACCCAGCGTCGGATGGTACAGCGCCGTGGCCATGTAGTCGGCGAAAGGGATCGGGCCGTCGCGCATTTGTTCGACAAGCTGGTCGATCAGCTCGAGGCTCTTGGCCTGGTCGGCCTGGCTGGGGGCCGGGAGATCGAATCCATCCTGGCGTGAACCGGGACTCATGCACCCTCCCCGGTGGCCACCTCACGAGTGATTTCCACACCTACGCCCGCCGCCTCCGCCAGAGCATGCGGCTTGAGCGCACGCATGGTGATGCGACGGACGGGGAATTCGGCTAACAAGGTCTGGCAACAACGTTCGGCCAGCGTCTCGACCAGTTGGAAACGGCCCTCGCGGGCAATCTCGATGACACGCCGCGAGACGGACGCGTAGTCAACCGTCTGGTCGATGTGCTCGCTTTCAACGGCCTGCCGGAAGGACTGGACCTCCAGCACCAGGTCGACTCTCAGTGGCTGCTGGGTCTCCCGCTCGGCGGGCAGGATGCCGATGATGGTTTCGAACTCGAGACCCTGCACCAGGATCCGGTCGGTGGGCAACGTGGTCGGCAATGGCGGAGCAAACGGCAAGTCGGCGTCGGTCACGGCGTCGGTTCTCGGGTGTAGGTGAATGACCCGGAACTTACCGGGCGCCGGCAATGGTAGCCCGGATAGGGCCCCTTTGCAGCGCGTACCGGCCCCGATACTCAGAACTGAGCGAAATCGAACTCGAGGCTTTCCTGCGGCGCCTGGATGAAGTCGCCCTGCACAAAGTCGACGCCCATCGGCCAGAGGATCTGCAGGCTGGCCGCGTTCTCCACGTTGGGCACGATCACGGCCATGTCTCCCTCCTTGGCGTGCTTGACCACCTCGCCAACCCGTTCCTGGTTGGCGCTCTCCTGGGCGAAGTTCTCCAACAGTGGGCGGGCGATCTTGATGGTCGAGACCGGCAGGTGATCGAGGATGCGGAAACCATCGTCGCCGGAGCCGCCAAACCCGTCCAGGATCAGTTCACCGCCCAACGGGTGCAGGGCCTGCTGCATGTCCGCAAGGTGGCGCAAGGCGTGGCCGGCCTTGTCGACCGAAACCTGGATAGCCAGCAAGGTTTCGGGCAGGCGGGTCATTTGCAGCCGCTGGGTCAGCCACTTGGTGAACTCGGGATCGTGGAGCGAGGCGTCACTGATGCGGATGTAGAGCTTCGGCTTCTCGCCGTTCTTCACACCGGTGTGTATTTGCTTGACTGCCGAGAGCACCACCCAGCGGTCGATGGACTTGATCAACTCGCCACGTTCGGCCTGAGAGAGGAACTCGGCTGGCGAGATCAGGCTGCCGTCTTCATCGAGCATCCGCACGAAGACCTCGTAGCGACTGATCTCGCGATCCCCGGTCAGCGAGACGATCGGCTGGAACACCAGCGAGAATCGACTTTCACGCAGGGCCGTCTTGATCTTGCGCGACCACGCCTCGTCCTGCTCGCGCTCGGAGGCGGACTTGAGATCAGGCTCGTACCGACGAGACTGGTAGCTGCCTTCCCGGGCGGCACGGTTGGAGGCGCGCTCTACCCTATCGACCAGTTCGGCGGCGTTGGGCGGGGAGTTCTCGTCCAGCACCAGGTAGCCGGCCGACGTCGCAACGGTCACCGAGGTAGTGCCCTGGGTGTGGACGTACTCGTGCGCCAGCTCGTTGAGCGCATCGGCCAGCTCGGCGGTGCGGTGGCGGTCTAACCGTCCCAACAGGATCAGGAAGGAAAAGGCGCCGTGGCGGGCGACCAGACCCTGTCCCCCGACGCGCCCCTCGACCTTCTTGCCGAACTCGGTC
The DNA here is from genome assembly GCA_041685825.1 of Guyparkeria sp. Taxonomy (GTDB): domain Bacteria; phylum Pseudomonadota; class Gammaproteobacteria; order Halothiobacillales; family Halothiobacillaceae; genus Guyparkeria. The sequence goes on from JAWLFB010000009.1 coordinate 36,932, forward strand.
AGCAGGTTGTCCATGCCGGTGGTGCCGACATGGCGCTTGATCTCGTCGTGGTTGAGAATCTCGAGCAGCAGCAACGCCCCGGTTTCCTCCTCGTCACCGTTGACGATCTTGCCGCGACGCGCTTCGATCTGCTCGAACAAGTAGTTCCGATTGTACAAGCCGGTGAGCAGGTCGCGTCGGGCGAAATACTCGAGTTGCTCGGAGATATCGGCAACGTCCTCCTTCACCTGGGTGGCGAAAACCTGAAGGCAAGGCTCACCGTCGAAGGAGGCGGCAGTGCTGTGGATCCGCACCTCGATATCGTGGCCGCCATTGGTCTTAAGTGTGAAGGTCTCCTCCGCGTCCTCGGTCTTGAGAAACGCTTTCAAGCGCTGGGCCGAATCGCCGGCGGCCAGGTCGAGAATCGGTTCCTCGAGCAACTCGTCGAGACTGTCGAAGCCCAGCAGGTCGAGGTAGGTCTGGTTGGCGTAGATGTGCAGACCGTCCTGGAGGTAGGCGACCGCCTCGGACGAGCCGTCGATCAGCTTCTGACAACGCAACTCGGACTTCGCCAGTTGGGCGGCCTTTCGCTCGCGATCCTCGTAGAGCAACGCGAAGGCCACGGCGCGCATCAGCAACGGTTCGACCAACGACTCGTGGTTGATAACGGAGAACGCACCGGCCTCGAGAAACGCCTCGACTTCCTCGACCCCGCCGATGTCGTCGTAGACGACCACCGGCACGCCGGCCAGCGCGGGCTCGCGGGCAGCCAGCTCGCGCAGCGCGGTCAGCATCTCAAGGGCATTCGCGCCATATTCGATGTAGATGATGTCGACCGGGTTACGGGTGATCTCGTGGCGCGCAGCATCGAAATCGGCGGCATTGTGAACCGAGGCCTGAAGGCCGGCATTACGCAGTTCCCCACGCAGGGAGATCGAATCGTTAACCGACCCGATGATATGAAGGATGGAAAACGGCGTGTTTTCGACGGTCTCGACGGGCGTCACGAATTGCCTCCCTTGTCCGGGCTTGTTTCCATCACGACCAGATGGGAACCCACCATCACGATACGCTCCAGGTTGATGGACTTGTCCTCGCCATGCTCACGGATCACGGTGACGCGGCGGCTGCGATCGGCGAGATCCGGCGGCAGGATAAGTCGATCGATCCGGTCCCCGTCGATACGCGCCAGCACGGGCCACGTTGCTGCCGCATGAAGACTCTCCCCGGCCGGATGGGCGAAATATGCCATCCAGTCACCCGGCAGGCGCTCAACGCCCATGTCGATCGTGCGATTGTCTTCGTCGAGGTGACGCACCCAGCGGATGACGCCCACCCCGATCACGGCGGCCAGGCCGCCGACTTCCTCGTCCGGGTCGCGCTCAATCAGGATCAGCTCGTCGACGGCCGCCCGACTGTTTTCGGCCAGGCGCCAGTGCAGCCGCAACCCCCGCTCGGAGAGGTTGACCACGTCCCAGGTCGCCGGCTCGTTGAGCCGCGGCGTCGCCAGGCGCCCATTGGCCTCCGGCATGGCCTCCCAGTCGACATCATCGCGACTGCCCGAATCAATCTCGAGCTTGAAGTCGTGGATGCTCGGCCCATCCTTGACCTGGCCATGAACCGGCCGCTCGAGGCCCTCCCAGTCCAGCCCCGAAAACGTCAGGTGTTGCGAGGCGCGCAGGCTGTAGAGCATGTCATCGAGCAGCCGATGATGCACGCTGTGAAAACCAATGGTAATCAACGAACGCTCGCCGATATTCTGCTCGAGGTGATTGTGGCGACGTGCCTCGCGAGAGCTCAGGAAAAACTGCAGCCGGCGGAGGAAGCCTTGCAAGGCCACCCGACACTCGGCATCCAGCCGTTCGATGGTCTCGCGGCGGTACAGCGCATCTACCCCGACGTACACCGCACCATCCGGATTGGCCTTGCCCCCGCTGATGGCGATGTGCGGTGCGAGACGACCGGTCATGTCAATGAAGCGGGCCGACCCGGTCGGTCGATCGGCAGTGATCTCCACCGCCTGACCGACTTCGCGCAGGCAGGGGTAGAGCACCGCCATCTCTTCGACGGTCAACGCGTAGGGGTTGACCATCCCTAGCAGCAAAACCGCCACGTAGACATCGCGCACCTCGCTCCACGACTCGGGCTGCGATGCGTCGAGGTCCCGGCAGGCCGCTCGCGCGAATTGATGCAAATCCGCGAACAGCGGCTGCGGCACGCCCACGTAGAGCTGATAACAATCCAGAATCAGGCCAGCTGCCCACTCGACCCGCTGTCGGTGCGCCGTGGCCTGCGCCTCACCGGCAGCGCCACCATGAACCAGGCCCAACCGCAGGTTGGCAAGCGATTGGGCCGCCCAATACAAGGTGAACAGTGCCGAAAGTTGCTCATGCGCCCGCACCGAGATCGGCAGGGGGCTTTGTCTCAGGCTACGGCGCAAGGCCTTGGCTGTTCGCTCGACCTGCGGCTCGAGCCGAGCGACCAGGCCACTCAGGGCCTCGTCACTGATCCCTTCGAGATCCGTCCGACCAAGAAACCGCGCCAGCAGACCGGCCGCCTCGGTCGGGCCGACGATCGCGACCTGCTCGAGCAGTATCTCCAGATCGTCCGCAGCAGGTGATTGGGGTGGCTGAGATGAATCGGCCATCAACGAACTCCTTGAATCGCGCCCCGCGCGGGCGTTGCCTCCTTGCACCCCGCCAACACGGGATCGGACCTCGATCATACTGTATTCAATCACTCCGCCCGAATCCACGCCCGGCGCGTCAGGCCCGACCGACCGCTCAGCTTATCGGCGTCTTGCTGGGCTCGCCGGCCTGCTCGACCACGAACCTTGGCACAAGGTAGCCGGGCAGACGGGCACGCAAGGCCTCGATTCGATGTCGCCCCAACTCGGCATCCACCGCGAAGTGGGCGGCACCGGCAACCGGATCGAGCTGGTGGAGGTAGTAGGGCAACACCCCCTGGTCGAACAGGGCCTCGGACAGTTCCGCGAGCACATCGGTGTCGTTGTTCACCCCTTCCAGCAACACTGCCTGGTTGAGCAGGGTGACCCCGGCTTCGCGCAGCCGGCTGAAAGCCGCGGCACTGTGTCTGCCGAGTTCCCGCGGGTGATTGACGTGGGCCACCAGCACCACCTGGCCCGGAAAGGCTGCCAGCATCTGGCACAGCGACTCGTCGATCCGTTCGGGTGAAACGGTGGGGATGCGGCTATGAATGCGCAGCCGACGCAGGTGGGGCAAGGCGGCAAGCCGTTCGATCACGGCTGTAAGGCGCCGGGAGCTCAACACCAGCGGATCGCCGCCGGAGAGGATCACCTCGGTCATATCCCGGTCGCTAGCCAGATAGCCCAGCGCCTGCTCGAGCGCATCCTCGTCGAGCCGCTGGTCGCCGTAGGGAAAGTGACGCCGAAAGCAGTAGCGACAATGCACGGCGCAGGCGCCGGTCAGTACCAGCAAGGCCCGGCCCCGGTACTTGTGCAGCACACCGGGCACGGCATTGGCGGCAAGATCGCCGACCGGGTCGGCATCGAAGCCGGGCACCTCGAGCGCCTCGCGCGGATCGACGCGAAACTGGCGCGCGACGGGATCGCCCGGGTCATCCGAGTCGATCTGCGACTCGACCAGCGACGTGGTCAGCTCGACGAAATCGGCGTCTCGGCGAGGCCGCGCAGCGGGCTGGGACGATGACGGGTTATCGGGTATGATCGCGGCCATTTCCAACGACTTCGATTAACTTGCAGGTTCCCATGGCTAGTTACAGCACCAACGAATTCCGCGCCGGCCTCAAGGTCATGCTCGACGGCGATCCGGCCACCATCGTCGAGAACGAGTTCGTCAAGCCCGGCAAGGGCCAAGCGTTCAACCGGACCAAGGTCAAGAACCTCAAGACCGGCAAGACCATCGAGCGCACCTTCAAGTCGGGTGACTCCCTCGAGGCAGCCGACATCCACGAGCAGGAAATGCAGTATCTCTTCTCGGACGGCGAGGAGTGGCACTTTATGGACCCCGAGTCCTTCGAGCAAATCATGGCGACCAAGGATGCCGTGGGCGACTCGGACCAGTGGCTCAAGGAACAGGACCTGTGTCAGGTCACCCTGTTCAACGGCGCACCGATCCAGGTACTGCCGCCCAACCACGTCGAGCTCGCGGTAGTCGAGACCGATCCGGGCCTGCGCGGCGATACCGCCACCGGCGGCACCAAGCCGGCCAAGCTCGAAACCGGTGCCGTGGTCAAGGTGCCTCTGTTCATCGAGGAAGGCGAGGTGCTGCGCTGCGACACCCGCACCGGCGAATACCTCTCGCGCGTCAAGACCTGATCCGACGCGACGTGTCCGACCTGGAGCAGGAGACCTGGCGCCCCGGCGCCAGCCTCGGGACGCTCTGCCAACGCGCCCGTCTTAAGCGCCTGCTGCGCGAGAGGCTGGAGGCACGTGACTGGCTGGAGATCGACGCCCCCGTTCTGATCGACAGCCCAGATTTCGAGCCCAACATTACCCTGTTCCGGGCGACCCTCCCCGACGGCACGCCCGCCGGCAGCCTGCACAGCTCGCCCGAGCTGTCGATGAAACGGCTACTTTGCGCCTACCCCGACTTGCCCGGGACCTACTACCTCGGCCCGGTCTTCCGCGCATTTGAGGCCGGCCGGCGTCACAACCCCGAGTTCACGATGCTCGAGTGGTACGACAAGGGTGCCACGCTCGACTCGGCGATTGCGACCACGCTCGCCCTGATCCAGTCGGCCAGAGAGGAACTGGGGCTGACGCCGGCACCGGTCGAATACCATGACTACGGCGAGCTCTTTCGCCGCCACTGCGCGCTGGATCCCTATCAAGCCGACACCGACACCCTGGCTCGGGCCGCCGGACATAACGACATCGATGTCGCCGACCCGGTGGAAATGACCCTTGATGACTGGCTCGATCTGCTGATGAGCCTGGTAATCGAACCGCGTCTCGCCCCGAACGCACTCACCGTGGTGACGGGCTACCCGGCCAGCCAGGCCGCGATGGCGCGCCTCCAGACCACTCGCTTCGAGGGACAAGAGGTTCGTACGGCCGCTCGTTTCGAGGTCTACGGCGGAGGACTGGAACTGGCCAACGGCTACCACGAGCTGGCCGAGCCCGACGAACAGGCCCGCCGCCTAGCCTCGAGCGGCTCACGGCAGCCGTCACCGAGTCAGCAACGCTTTCTCGCGGCTCTGGTCCATGGCCTGCCCGAGTGCAGTGGCGTGGCGATGGGCGTGGACCGGTTGTTGATGTGGCTGGCGGGGGCCGAAGATATCGACGCCGTGCTTCCGTTCTCGGCGCGGCGGGTTTAGAACCTAGACAGCCAAGCGGTTCACAGCAAGGTCAGACGGCTTCGATTGCCGCTTTCAACGTTTCACGGCAAGCCGAGCAAACCTCGGCACGCCGGAAAAGCGAACCACCAAAATTTGTGGGGCCCGACGCTATTCGGCCGGAAATGACCGACGCGCCCTAGCCTTCGGCAGTCACTTCGCTTTCGTCGGCAACCTCGCGCCCCTGCAATTGCTGCCCCAGCTTGATTGGCATCTCCGCCTGCCAAGCAGTGTCGAACTCGACGCCCGGGGACGTCAGTATGATCACCGTCGAGCCCATGTTGAAGCGCCCCATTTCGACACCACGCTCGAGGTGGATCGACATGCCGCTGTCACCGCCATAGGTCCAGCGACCGATCTGACGCTGCGGCGAGGGCGTAACCAGTCCGGCCCAGACAGTCTCGATGGCCGAGACGTTGATCGCCCCGACCAACACCATCGCCATGGGCCCATCGGCGGTGTCGAACAGGCAGACCAGGCGCTCGTTGCGAGCAAACAGGCGAGGCACCTCAGACACCGTCCCGGTAGATACCGAGAACAGCCGGCCCGGCACGTGGATCATTTCGCGCAGGGTGCCGGTCACCGGCATGTGGATGCGGTGGTAGTCCGAGGGCGAGAGGTAGAGCGTGGCGAACGAGCCGTCTTTGAAGGGCTCGGCCAGCGATTCGTCTCCGCCCAGCAGTTCGGTGGCCGTGTAGGCCCGACCCTTGGCCTGGAAGATATTGCCCGACTGGATATGACCGATCTGGCTGATCCGTCCGTCGACCGGGCTGATCCACTCCTGCGCGCCGCCCTCGATCGGCCGGGCGCCCTTGGCCAGCGACCGGGTGAAGAAGGCATTGAAGGTCGGGTAATCGGCCGGGTCGGTCTTGGCCGCCTCGCCGAGATTCACCCCGAATGCCTTGACGAATCGCTGGATCAGCCAAGTCGTCCAGGGCGCGCGCCAACGCGTGACCCGGAACACCAGCCCGGAGATCAGGTGGTGTGGCAGGACGTACTGGATGCGCGCCCACAGGCGCGATTGCCATTTCACATTATTACTTGGGCTGGTCATATCGCCTCGTGGTGGCCTGGGTGATCGCCTTGGGTGAGGGCCGGGGAGTCTCCCGGCATCGGTCGGTCTGCAGGTACTATTGTGCCAGACCACCCGTTACTCAATACGTCCATTCCACTACCGCTTCCCGATGAGTCGCCGAATGAGCCACGCCCCCTCCGATGCCAACCCGGAAACCCGACCCGAAACGCTGGGCAACCACGACCACCTCGAGACCATCCTCGATTTCGTCCGCTGGGCTGCCAGCCGCATGGACGAGCACGGTGTGTTCCTCGGCCACGGCACCCACA
>JAWLFB010000139.1:0-2950 GCA_041685825.1 Guyparkeria sp.
CAGGCTTCAGGTGTAATTGCCAGTGCCGAGATCGGCGTGCCGCTGGACCCCTTGACGACAAAGTCCTCTGCGTCGTTTTCGACAGACACTCTTCCAGCCAGGACACTGCCATCGGCAAATCCAGCGATGACACCATTGTGGCCGACAAGCCCTGTGACGGCTGTGCAAAACTGCTTGCCGCCATAGGCGCAGGTTGCTGGCGCGCGCCCCATGGGCCCGTCCTTGCCGTCGAAAGGCCAGCAGATTGCCTCGTCGGCTCCTGACGTGGCAAGGAAGGGCGCGGCGCCGATCCAGGCGAAGCTCTTGACCTTTGCCGGGTAGCCGGACATGCGCATGTCCGCCTTGTCACGCAGGCGCCAGCCATGCAGGGCATTTTCCTGCATCGCAGTGACGAGGTACTTTCCGTCCGGGCTAAACGCTAAGGTGCCATGCGAGCCCTTCCAGAGAAGCTTCGACGATTTCCACCGCCGTGCGCCCCGTTCCCAGACGGTGGCCCCACCATAATGGGCGACGGCCAAGCGCCGCGCCTTTGCGTCGAAGGCGAGGCCGCCGACGGTGCTCGGGTGTTCGAAGGCTTGCGCGTTGGTGTCACCGATGCGCCAGACATGCGCCGTACGGCCCGAGGAACAGGCGATGTAACCGGGTGCCGCCGCAACACAATCCACCCAACGCGTGCCGAAAGTCGCAAGCTCTTCAACGGTGCCATCGGGCGAGACGCGCAGGAATCTGCCGTCGTCGCCCCCCGTGAGGACACCATCCGATGCCGGATCGGCCACCAGTGTCAGTACAGCACCGCCATGCGCTTTAACGACAAACGGAGGCGCGTCAGGATGGAGAAACCTGACCACACCGTCTCCGAACCCGGCTGCAACACCCCCGCGGGTGGAGAGTGCTGCGGTTACAGGTGCGCCCGTCTCAAGCGTAAGACCTTGCCGTTCTAGCTGCGTCTCGGCAAACCCCTCGCGACGCGGGTTATGGCGCATGGCCTCTGCCGTCACGCTGCCCGACATGCCGCGAAGCCCTCCTCAAGGCCCATCGTGTCGAGGTCGCGTCCGATGAATACGATGCGGGATTGCCGCGCGCCCTCGGGCCAGGCACCCATCGGTGCGCCGTCCATCAGCATGTGCACGCCCTGAAAGACATAGCGGTCATCCTCGCCCTTGAAATCCAGAATGCCCTTGGAGCGCAGGATATCCTGCCCGCGGGTCTGGAGCAGCCGCCCGAACCACGTCTGGAACTTGTCGAGGTCGAGCGGTACGTCCGAGGCAAGCGAGATGCTTTTCACATCGTCGTCATGCTCGTGGTCGTGGTCCGAGGTCAGGAAGTCGGGCTCGACCGCGAGGACACGATCGAGGCTGAAAGCATCGAGACCGATCACCTCGTTCAAGTCGGCACCGCAATGGTCTGTGCGGATGATCTTGGCATAGGGGTTGATCTTGCGGATGCGGGCCTCGATGCGGCCAAGACCGTCCGCGTCCACAAGGTCGGTCTTGTTAAGCAAGACGACATCGGCAAAGGCGATCTGCTCTTCTGCCTCGTGGTGTTCGCCAAGCTGGGTGTCGAGGTGCACCGCATCGGCCACCGTCACGATGGCATCCAGGCGGGTGCGCTCGGCCACGTCCTGATCGACAAAGAAAGTCTGCGCCACGGGGGCGGGATCGGCGAGGCCCGTGGTCTCGACGATGATGGCGTCGAACTTGTCGGCGCGTTTCATCAGCCCGCCAAGGATACGGATCAGATCGCCGCGCACGGTGCAGCAGATGCAACCGTTGTTCATTTCGAACACTTCCTCGTCAGCATCCACGACAAGGTCGTTGTCGATACCGGTTTCGCCGAATTCATTGATGATCACGGCATATTTCTTGCCGTGCTGTTCTGTCAGAATTCGGTTGAGCAGCGTTGTCTTGCCCGCGCCGAGAAAGCCGGTGAGAACGGTGACTGGGATTTGTTGTGTCATGGGGGGTATCCTCCTGGATCAAGAGTTCAGCGCGTCGGTCAGCATCGCGAGATTGTGGCGCATCATGTCGAGATAGGTTGCCGCCGGTCCGTCCGATCCGGACAGCGCGTCGGAATAGAGTGTGCCGCCGATTCTCGCGTCGGTTTCCGAGGCGATCTGCTCCAGCAAACGGCTGTCCGAAATGCTTTCGACGAACACGGCGCCGATCGATTGATCGCGGATCTGCGTGATCAGTTCTGCCACGTCGCGCGCTGACGCTTCGGCTTCTGTGGACACGCCCTGAGGGGCAAGGAAGGTGAGGCCGTATTCTTCAGCGAAGTAGCCAAAGGCATCGTGCGAGGTGACAATCGTCCGGCGATTTGCAGGCAAGGCCTCGAGCGTTGCGCGGATCTCGGCGTCGAGCGCCTCGATTTCGGCGACGAACTCGGCACGGTTCCGGTAAAAGGTGGCGGCGTTCGCCGGATCGGCCTGGGCGAGCGCTGCGGCGATGTTGTCGATATAGACAATCGCATTGGGCAGGCTCTGCCACGCGTGCGGATCGAAGGCCCCGTGGTCATGGCCTTCGTGACCCGCCTCATCATGGTGATCATGGTCATCGTGGTCGTGTTCATGATCGCCTTCAGCATGCTCATCATGATCGTGACCGTCGTGATCGTCGTGGTCATCCTCAAAAGCAATCGGCATAATGCCTGCAGTCGCAACGATCTGGGTGCCGTCGAAGTCTGACGCCTCAACCAGGCGGTCTATCCAACCCTCGAAGGCGATTCCGTTCACGAACAGGATGTCCGCACCGCTGACGGCGCGGGCGTCGGCAGGGGTCGGTTGATAGACATGAGCGTCGCCATCAGGACCGACCAGTGTGTTGAGCGCGATATGGTCGCCACCGATACGCGCCACCATGTCGCCGAGAATCGAGAAACTGGCGACAACAGGTATGGGTTCGTTCGACTGCGCGAAGGCGGGCGTTGCCAGCGACAGGGCGACAAGGGCCGT
>JAWLFB010000140.1:0-2899 GCA_041685825.1 Guyparkeria sp.
GTCTGCATGAGCTCGGCTTTCAAGAAACAACGATGGTGGTTAACAAATGATCAATGCCTTGTCCGCGACATGGCGACGTGGCTGGCTTGCCGGCCTGCTAGCGACGACCCTGCTTTCCCTGGTGGCAACAGGGACTCATGCCGCCTTGCCCACGCCGGGGGCGCCCGACCTTTCGGCCAGTTCCTACGTGTTGCTGGATTACGGCACCGAACAGGTAATCGTCGATCGCGATGCCGACCTGCCGGTCCCGCCGGCGAGCATCACGAAGCTGATGACCGCTTATCTCGCCTTCGAGGCGATCAAGAGCGGCAATATCGCGATGGACGACCAGGTGACCGTGAGTGAGAAGGCCTGGCGCATGGGCGGCTCGCGGATGTTCATCGAGGTGGGCAAGCAGGTATCCATCGAGGAACTGCTGCAGGGCATGATCGTGCAGTCGGGCAACGATGCCGCGACCGCGCTGGCCGAGTACATCGGTGGTAACGAGGAATCATTCGTCGCGCAGATGAATTCGACCGCCGAGCGCCTTGGCATGACCGAGACGCACTTCGAGAATCCCACCGGCTGGCCGGCTGAGGGCCACCTGATGTCCGCGCGTGATATCGCGACCCTGCTCTCGCGCCTGATCCACGAGTACCCCGATCTCTACAAGTACTTCCGCCAGAAGTCGTACACCTACGGCGGCATCAAGCAGTACAATCGCGAGAAGCTTCTGTTTCGCAACGAGTGGGTCGACGGTGGCAAGACCGGCCACACCGAGGAGGCGGGCTATTGCCTAGCCACCTCCGGGGCACGCGACGGCATGCGCCTGATCGCCGTGGTTTTGGGCACCGAAAGCGATGAGGCGCGCAACAACCAGGCCGAGGCATTGCTCAATTACGGCTTCAGGCACTTCGAGACCGTCGATGTGCGCGCCGGCGGCGAGACGCTGGCCAGCCCGCGTGTCTACAAGGGCGAGGTGGACGAGACCCCGGTGGGTCTGCGTCAGGATCTATCCGTCCTGGTGCCGAAGAAACAACGCGACGAGCTAGCGATCAGCCTCAAGCTCGACGGCGATCTGATCGCCCCGTTGAACCAGGGCGATGCCGTCGGCTCACTGGTGGTGCGCTTGGGCGAGCAGTCCATTGCCGAGCGGCCGGTGGTGGCCCTGTCGGACAACCCCGAAGGCGGTCTGGTCAAGAGGGCCACGGGCAGCTTCTGGTTGTGGTGGGACAATTGATGGTCGGTTCAGTACGACTTGTCGGGGTGCTCTTGTGACAAACAAGCCACGGCCGGTCTATCTCAACGGCGAGTGGTGCGACGCCGAGACGGCGCGCGTGTCGGTGTTTGATCGTGGCTACCTGTTCGGTGACGGCGTCTACGAGGTGATTCCCGCCTTCGCCGGCCGGCTGTTCGGATTGGACGAACACATGGCCCGGCTGTCGCGCAGCCTCGCGGCGATCGGTATTCCCGAGCCGATGGGTCGAGACGAATGGAAGGCGGTCTTCGACCGGCTTCTTGCCGGTATTGACGCCCCCGACGCGGCCATCTACCTGCAGGTAACCCGAGGCGCGCCGGCAAAGCGCGACCATGCGTGGCCGGGGAGTGAGGTGCCCGCGGGCGTGATGGCCACCGTCTCGCCGATCGGCTCGATCGCCGGCGGTGCGCGCGTGATCACCCTGCCCGATGCGCGCTGGGCCCGTTGCGACATCAAAAGCATCAACCTGCTGCCCAACACCATGGCCCGGCAGCAGGCCCTCGAGAAGGGCTGCGACGAGGCGGTGCTGGTGCGCGACGGGCTGGTCATGGAGGGCGCAGCCACCAACCTGTTCGCCGTGATCGGCGATCGGCTGGTGACCGCGCCCACCGGGCCGAGTCTCCTCGCCGGCATTACGCGCGGGCTGCTGCTGGACCTGGTGCGCCGCGAGCAGCTTGTCGAGGCCGAGGAATCTTTCATTACGGAAAGTGCCTTGCGCGAGGCCGACGAGGTGTTCCTGACCAGCTCGACCAAGGACCTCTGGCCGGTGGTCGAGATCGACGGCCAGCCGGTCGGGTCGGGCGCGCATGCTGGCCGGGCGGGGCCGATCACCCGGCAACTCGATCAGCATTTCCAGGCACTCAAACATCCGCAAGGGAGCTCCCGATGACCGACGATTCTTCCCCGAACGGGAAAGGCAATGGCCCCCTCGATGGTCGACCAGACGGGCAGTTGACCGCCTGTGACCCCAATGTCAAGCCCACCTCGGCCGAGGACGAGGCGGCGCTTGAGCGCGAGACCCTGATCGACTTTCCCAGCGAATTCCCGATCAAGGTCATGGGGCCGGCCACCGACGCCTTCATCAATGACATCAAGCAGGCCGTCGACGGCGTCGTGCCCGGCCTGCCGGAAACCGCCTGGAAAGAGCGGGCCAGCGGCAAGGGAAACTTCGTCGGCCTGACCCTCACCTTCACCGCCACCTCCCGGCAGCAGATCGACGACGTCTACCGCGCCATCACCGCGAATCCCGACGTGAAGATGTGTCTCTGATCCGGGGTCACGATCCGACTCCGAAAGAGGCAAGCGATCAGAAATCAGACGCGTCATGCGCGGCCAGTGATGTAGGACCGGCTTCCTGTCCCCTGAACCCTGACGCCTGATCTCTCATTTTTTTATGTCTTCTTCCCCCGAACTTCTCTGGCTCGGTGAGCGCCGCGATTACCGCGCCACCTGGGCGGCCATGCGGCGCTACACGGCACGACGCACCCGCGAGACCCCCGATGCCTGTTGGGCGTTGACGCATCCGCCCGTGTTCACCCAGGGGCTGGCCGGTCGGCCGGAGCACTTGCTGAACCCCGGCCACATACCGGTGATTCCGACCGACCGGGGCGGCCAGGTGACCTACCACGGCCCCGGTCAGTTGATCCTCTACACCCTGGTCGA
>JAWLFB010000052.1:0-11630 GCA_041685825.1 Guyparkeria sp.
TATTTCTTCGACCTGCCCAAGATCGGTGACCGGCTCAAGGCCTGGCTCGATCAGGCCGAGGTCCAGCCGTCGATCAAGGCCAAGCTCCAGGAATGGTTCGAATCCGGCCTGCAGTCCTGGGATATCTCCCGTGACGCGCCCTATTTCGGCTTCGAGATCCCGGGAGCGCCGGGCAAGTTCTTCTACGTCTGGCTCGACGCGCCCATCGGCTACATCGGCTCGTTCATCGAGCTCGCGCGTCGTGAAGGGCTATCATTTAACGAATTCTGGGGTAAGAATGCCGATACCGAGCTGGTGCACTTCATCGGCAAAGACATCGCCTACTTCCACACCCTGTTCTGGCCGGCAACCCTGATGGGCAGCGGCATGCGCACCCCGAATGCGATCCACGCCCACGGCTTTCTCACCTTGAACGGCGAGAAGATGAGCAAGTCGCGCGGCACGTTCATCAAGGCCAAGACCTACCTCGAGCACCTCGACCCGGAGGCGCTGCGTTACTACTTCGCCGCCAAGCTCGGCTCGGGGATCGACGACATCGACCTCAACCTCGAGGACTTCCGCTACCGGGTCAACGCGGACCTGGTCGGCAAGGTTGTCAATATCGCCAGCCGCTGCGCGGGCTTTATCAAGAAGCATTTCGACGGCCGGCTGGCCGAGGACCTCGAGCGCCCGGCACTCCATCGCGAGATGACTCAAGCCGCAACCAGCATCGCCGAACGCTACGAGCGCCGCGAATACGCTGCCGCGATGCGCGAGATCATGGCGCTGGCCGACCGGGCCAACCAATATATCGACGAGCGAAAACCCTGGGTGCTTGCCAAGGACGAGGCCACCCGAGACGAGGTGCAATCCATCTGCACCGACGGCATCAACGCCTTCGCCGTGCTGATGACCTACCTCTCGCCGGTGCTACCCAAGCTCGCCGCCAAGGCCGCCGAGTTCCTAAATATCGAGGCATTGACCTGGCAGGGACTGAACGAGCCGTTACTCAATCACCCGGTCAACAAGTTCAAGCCGATGATGCAGCGGATCGAGGAATCCTCGCTTGAGGCACTGCTCGAGGCAGCCAAGCAGGATGCCGCCGACGAGGCGAAGACCAAGGCCGGTGACAACGCAGCGAAGCAAAAGGTCGAGACGCCCGAGATCGCGCCGCTCGCCGAGACCATCGACATTAATAAGTTCATGGCCGTCGACCTGCGTATCGCAAAAATCCTCGAGGCCGAACACGTCGAGGGGGCCGACAAACTGCTGCGCCTGTCCCTTGATATCGGCGAGGGCAAGCCCCGCCAAGTGTTCGCTGGTATCAAAGCGGCCTACGATCCCGCCTCCCTGATCGGGCGGCATACCGTAATGGTCGCCAACCTGGCCCCGCGCAAGATGAAATTCGGCATCTCCGAAGGCATGGTGCTGGCCGCCGGCTCAGGCGGCTCGGACCTTCGCATCCTGTCGCCCGACGAAGGGGCCGTCCAGGGCACCCGAGTGAAGTGAGGCGGACGCCCTGTAGCGATTTGGTGACGTCGGCACAAATTTCTCAGACGCCCCTCTCACCATGAACAAGTCCGGCACCTCGTCGGTCTGATAACCCGAAGCTCGAAGGTTCAAAGCCTGCTCTTTCCGAGCAGACCCGGGCACTCGTCTCCGAACCATTCCGTTGGGCAGACGAGTCCACCCCCCGCAAGCACGGCTTCACTGGACTACGCCTGAGACTGAGCGAAGGTCTGGCGTCCCTGCTGCGCAGCCAGCTCCAGCTCGAGTCCCAATCCAGTGTGGTCAGCACATTCCATAACAACCTGACACTGCTACCGGAAGATGACCAAACCGAAGGCGCGGCTCGCCCCAGGGACTCCTGCGCCCTCTCCGCGCGCGGGATGCTTTGTGGTGGACGGCATCAATAGCAATCGACTTATCCCGGACCGCACCGCAGCGGCCCGGTGGCATGTGGACTGAGCGGTAACCGTCTGGTCGTCGCCGACGCCCACGAGGGTCTCAAGAAGGCCATTGCCACGGCGCTTATCGGTGCCGGCTGGCAACACTGGCAGGTGCACTTCATGCGAATGCTCGCCCAAGTGCCCAATGTCCACCAGCCGGCTGTTTCGGCGGCCGTCCGAACGGCCCTGAGCCAGCCGGACCAGGGGGAGCCTCTCGGCAATGGCGCGAAGCGGCCGACACTCTCTGAGCGCGCGTACCCAAGGCGGCTGCCTGTTTGGACAACGCAAAGGAGAACGTGCTGGCTTTCACGGCCTCCCCCACGGCGCACTGGCGGAAGCATTCCTCGACGAATGGCTTGGAGCGGGTGACCAAGGCGATCAAGCGTCGGAGCGACGTTGTCGGGATCTTTCCGAAAAACCCATCGATCACCCGACGGGTTGGCGCCATGTAGCTCGAGCAGAGCGACGAATGGCAGGAAAGCCGGTGGTACATGAGCTTCTAGAGTCTGGCTTCGATGCTAACGGCGAGGCAGAAAAACTCGTTTTTAATAATGGGGCATAAAACGGTGACGAGGACGCTCCGGTGACTATCTTGCCGTTACACCACGTGACGAGACGCCACCTTGATCTATGCGGTTTTGCACTTTTTTGACTGTTCCTACCATGTAACTTTCCTACATTATCTCCGCGCTCACTACGAACTCGACTTGCGCGGCATTCAGACCGACAGTGGCTCCCTCGCCATTCCTTCCGCGATCGGAGACGCAAGGGGCCTTTGAATCTCGCAGGGTCCGGTTCGGTCATGCATCAACCAAGTGAACGAAGACAGCGCAGCTTCCTAGGAGACATGCCCGTGTACGACGAGGTGATCGACACCACCATGCTCGAGGGCCTAGAAGAGGCACTCGGTGACGAGATCGTCGAGATCGTCGAATTCTTCCTGAGTGACTTGGACGGACAACTGGAGGAACTCAAAGACGCGCTGGCGTCAGAAGATATGGAGCAGATCCGCAGGCGAGCCCATGCCCTGAAGGGCAGCGCGAGCAATCTCGGGGCCCTAGGGCTCTCGGATCTCGCCCGCCAGATCGGGCAGAGCGCCCATGAAGGTGAACCGGCACCGTGCGAGATCGTGGCCCAGCTTGACCCGATGGCCGAGAGGACCAAGACACTCCTGGAGCAACGGTACGCTTTCAGTCCATCTTGACGACCTCCCATCAGCAACCCCAGCCCGGCAGGCGATTCCGGCCGGAAAATCGATTCAAACATCCGGGTTCCCTTGCTCTACCCAGGCCCTTCCGCACGAAGCCAGAGAGGGTGTCGCGCAGGATGGCGCTAATACGGGTTTGCGCAGGAAAGCCGGCATCGCGCACCGCGCAGCGGGCCGGAATCCCGGAAGCAGGTTAATACATGGCCCCAACCGACCAGCAGCCGATCAAAGTCCTCGTTGTGGAGGACGACATCCCCACCCGGATGCTCATCAGGGGCATCCTACGCAAGAACGGATATGCATTTCTTGAGGCGGATAATGGTCGCGAGGGTGTGGAGGCTTTTACCCGGCATGTGCCCGACCTAGTCCTGATGGACGTGATGATGCCTGAGATGAATGGCTTTGAGGCCTGTCAGGCCATCCGCAAGCTCGAGTCCGTTCCCGGTACACCAATCATCATGCTCACGTCGGCCGATGCCACCAGTGATATCACCGAAGCCTTCGATTCCGGAGCCACCGACTTCATTACCAAGCCCATCAACTTGCCCCTGCTCACAGCTCGTCTTCGCTATGCTTGGCGTGCCCGCTGCGACAGCGCCGCCTTACAGCGAGCACGCCTGCAACAAATCAACGCCCAGAAAATTGCCCGACTGGGTTTCTGGGACTGGCGGGTCGACTCTGGCCATATCGAGTGGTCCGAGTCACTGGAAGCGCTCACCGGAATCGCCGCGGAACACATGGACACCCCCGAAAAGCTCTGCAGCCGGACCCGCGGGGAGGACACCCGTCGCTTGCGAGATGCCTTTCAAGTAGCCGAAAACAACGGCACCCGCTTCGACATCGAGATCCGGCTGGCGATCCAGGGCGACAACCCGCTGGTCCTGCATCTGGTCGCCGAACCGGATTCCGACCCATCGGGCGCGCTCGTGTATCAAGGCGCGTTCAAGGATCTGACCGCCATTCGGCAGACTGAAACCTTGGTGCAGCACGTAAAGCTGCACGATCAACTCACTAGCTTGCCGAACCGCAAGATGCTGCTACACCAGCTCTATGCGGAAATAGATCGGGGTGCGCGCGGAGTGGGTTTGGTGGTGCTAGACATCAACCGTTTCGGCCGACTCAACGATGCGCTGGGTATCCAGGCCGGCGACCAAATACTCAAGATCGTTGCTGGCCGCATGAAGCAGGTTCTGCCAAGAGAAGTGGAAATCGCCCGGCTCGACGGTGACCAGTTCGCGCTCACCTTCCCCCATAACGACTTGAAACGCATCCGGGGTTCCACGGAAGTATTTCTGGCCGAGATTAGCCGGCCATCAAATGTGGCCGACCAGACGGTGTTTCTCTCCATGACCGGGGGCATCGCGCTGGCCCCCCAGCATGCCGGCAATGCCGAAGGGTTGGTACAGGCGGCCCAAGAGGCACAGCAGAGCGCCCGACGAACCGGAGAGCCACTGGCCGTGGCAGAGTCAACCCCAGACGATCAGGCCACACGCATCCTCAAGCTGGAGTTTGCCCTTCGCGAGGCCGTGCAGGCCGGTTTCGCGCAGTTCCACCTTGTCTACCAGCCCCAGATGCTACTGGCCGACAACGCCGTCATCGGCGTCGAGGCACTGATCCGCTGGGAGCACCCGGATCTGGGGCTGATTCCACCGCCTCAATTCATCCCGATGCTTGAGGAAATGGGGCTAATAAGCGAGTTGGGGGATTGGATCCTGCGCGAAGCCTGCCAGCAGCAGCGAGCATGGCGCGAACAAGAAATCCGGGTGCTGATGGGGGTCAATCTCTCGCCGCGGCAATTCCAGGATGCCCGTTTGCCGGAGATTCTCGACTCCGCCATTTCAGCAGCCGGTATCTCCCCAGAACACCTCAAACTGGAAATCACCGAAAGCACCGCAATGCAGGATCCCAAAGGCACAATCGCCCAGTTGCATCAATGGCGTGAACAGGGCTTCAAGATAGCCATCGACGATTTCGGCATCGGCTACTCGTCGCTGGAATATCTGCTGCGGTTTCCTTTGGACACAGTCAAGATTGACCGGGCCTTTGTAAAGAAGATCGTTCACGAACCAAGTGACCGCGCCATCGTACGTGCCATTACCGTGATGGCCCAGAGCATGGGTCTGGAAACCATTGCCGAGGGCGTCGAAACCCAACGCCAGCAAGATTATCTGGATGCCATTGGCGTTGACCAGATCCAGGGATACCTGCTCGGTCGGCCCATGAAGCACGAAGAATTCGCACGGTTTTACCGGCAGCATGATCCCCGAACCATTGGAGCGAGCGATCCGGCATGAGTATCTTCCAGTTCACCAGTTCCCCCTCCCTGCCCGCCTTGGTAGACGCCATTGAAAAAGCGAGCAGCGCCCCAGGCGTGCGCAGCCTGATGATTCTTGCTGCGGATGGAAACGACTACGACGGTGAGGCGCTAGATGCGGTGCTTTCGAGGGTCGAACTACCACTGATCGGCGGGATCTTCCCCCAAATCGTGGCCGATTCGAATGCTCACGAGCAGGGCGCCGTGGTCGTTGGTCTGCCCCAAGCCCTCGACACCCGCGTCATAAATGGACTCAGCGACGGAGATGCCGACTTCGAGGAGCGAATCGACGAAGCCTGCGCTGATCTCGAAGGCAGCGCCACGATGATCTTGCTGGTAGACGGACTGGCCCGGCGCATCGCTGCTTTGGTCGACGCGGTCTACGCAGTTTTCGGGGCCACCACCAACTTTCTTGGCGGGGGCGCCGGGTCACTTAGCTTCCAGCAAAAACCCTGCCTGCTGACAAATGCTGGCCGAGTGATGGATGCCGCCATTATCGGCATGCTCGATGGCGCCAGCGCACTAGCTGTCGGCCATGGTTGGCAGACTATCGACCCGGATCACCGCATCACGCTCGTTTCGGGAAATGTGATCCGCGAAATCGACGATCGCAACGCCTTCGCGGTCTACCGTGAAATCGTCGACCAGCATTCCGCCATGGCCATCGACGCTGACAACTTCTTCGAAATTGCCCAGGCGTTCCCTTTCGGTATCAACAAGCTAGGCGGTGAAATGGTGGTCCGCGATCCGATCGCCGTCACCGAAGACGGGGCTCTGGTCTGCGTGGGCGAGCTATCCGAGGGCGACTTCGTGAACATTCTGACCGCCGATGCGAACCAGCTGGTATGGGCAGCCGGAGAAACCGCGGCTCGCGCCGTGCAGTTGACGAAAAACACACAGCCTGAAGTGGCGTTGCTGTTCGACTGCATCTCCCGCGCACTGTTTATGAAGACACATTTCCACGCTGAAGTCGACGCCATCGAGGCCGTGGTCGGAGCGGACGTACCCGTCTGCGGGGCGCTGGTGCTTGGCGAAATCGCGAACTCCGGGACGGGCTATCTGGAGTTCTACAACAAGACGACCGTGGTGTCATTGCTGTGACGGAGAGACGCCCAGACAAACGGGCACAGGGACAGGTGTCCCCAACACAAGCCGTCGGAGAACACCTGCAGGACGAGATACGTATCCGGATTCTCTACGAGTTGTCCATGGCGATCGGCAATTCGCTGGACCGGCGCAAGCTGCTTTCCGAATCGCTCAAGGTCATTCTGCGCAAGCTCGATGGCCTTACTGCTGGTGTGTTCGGCTACGGCGATCCGGACCCTCTATTCCTGACGCCCCGGCGTGGACTGGACGAGGCGGTGCGCTCCTGCCTATCTCATGTACTGAGTACCGGGCGCAGCCTGGTCGACACGCCTGCCGAACTGTACGACAGCCATAGTCTGGATGACGGAAGGCGACATTGCTATGTGTTTCACCTGCCTGACAGCGGCTGGCTTGTCCTTACGCGCCACATGCCGCTGGACGATCAGACCCTGCGTGCGCTGGCGCCGATCTGCGAGAAGCTAGCGACCTCGCTGCGTTCTTGCGCCGCGAACCAGGAACTGATCGAAAAGGAGCGCAACCTCGCCCAGACCCTGACTGCCCTGTGCGAGGCACAAAGCGCCCGAGACCAATTCCTCGCCAACATGTCGCACGAAATTCGCACTCCCCTAAATGGCATCATGGGCTTTCTGGACCTGTTCGAGCAGACCCGACTGACCGCAGAACAGCGTGACTATCTGGGAACCATCCGGCACAGCTCCAGCTCGCTGCTCGGCATTATCAACGACATTCTGGACTTCTCTAAGAATGATGCCGGGATGCTGCAACTAGAACAGGCGCCGCTGACGCTACACGACACGCTTTCCGCCGTCGTGCGGCTGTTTGCGAGACAGGCGGAAGCGCAGGGTACCCGCCTGTATCTGACTATCGACCCACGGCTACCCAGACGTGTCTTGGGCGATGCGCTGCGACTCAAGCAGATTGTCAGCAACCTGATTAGCAATGCAGTTAAGTTTACCGAAAACGGGACGGTCGAAGTGCGTCTCGACCTACTGGATCAACAGAGCGACCGTTGTGCGCTGGAAATCTCGGTCCGCGACACCGGCATCGGCATGACGCAGGAAATGATCGACCGGATCGGCCAACCTTTTGCCCAGGCAGACAGCTCGACCACCCGCCGCTATGGTGGCTCCGGCTTGGGCCTGGCCATCTGCAAGCAGCTTGTGAGCATGATGGGGGGGGAGCTTGAGATCGACAGCCAGCCGGGAAGAGGCACGACGATGGGCTTTCGCTGGCAAACACGAATTGCGGAGGAAACGGTGGCCGTCGATTCATCCCATGGCAGCCCGACGGCACCGAAGCCCCTGCCGTCCGGCATCCGGCACGTGCTGGTGGTCGAAGACAACCCGGTCAATCAGAAGCTGATGAAGGCGGTACTTTCCAAGATGGGCCTTGAGCAGACTCTTGCGGCCAATGGCGCCGAGGCAGTGGCAGCATTCGAAAATCAGGATTACAGAGCGCCCTTCGACGTGATCCTCATGGATATAAGCATGCCGGTGATGGACGGCCTGGAGGCCACGCGCCGAATCCGGATGCTCGAATTGGAATCCTCCGGCCGGGCGAGAACGCCCGTGATCGCCCTGACTGCCAACGCTCTCAATGGAGACCGGGAGCGCTTTCTGGCCGAAGGAATGGACGAAATGTTGACCAAGCCGCTAGACCTCAGGGCACTCAACGACACCATATCCCGAATCGTCCCCAACCAAGCGAATGACCCAACCGAGGAGTAACCATTTTTTCAAAAAAATAATACGTCACGGAAGCACTTCGAAGGCTTTTTTATAGTCACTCCGCCAATTTTCCGAGCCGGCCTCGCCCCGGCAAGTTTGCGTTCGAGAGTCGGGGGAAGTGAGATCGGAACTGGAAAAAGCGGAAGCAGAAAGAGGAAAACCTATGCACGTCACCATCGTTCACGTACGCGTCAAACCCGATTGCGTCAAAGACTTCATTGCCGCCTGCCGGCCGAACCATGAGGCCTCCTTGCAGGAGACCGGCAATCGGAGGTTCGATATCTTGCAAAGCGCGGACGATCCAACCGCCTTCGTACTTTACGAGGCATACGAAACTGTCGAACAGGCCGCCACACACAAACAGACCGCCCACTACCTGACCTGGCGCGAAGAGGTTGCCGAGATGATGGCCGAACCTCGTCGGGGTGAGCCATACCGGGGCCTCATGCCATAGGCACTATCCGCACAGAAAAGGCTTTCGTTACATTGGGACGGGAGGCCCTGAGGACTGACAGGCCCAGCGCGCATTAGGTTTCAACGAGGTTCTCTGTGGTGCGCAGCATCGCGCACAACCTTGTCATAAACGGTTTTACGAGGTCCTCTTCGACCTGCCAGAGGCCGCACGCCCACCATCCAGCGGGAAAGAGCCATGACCGACGAGATCCCGAACACAGCCGCCCTGCTGCCGGGGCGCTTCGAATTCGCGCAGATGCCGGCGATTCGCTTCGGCTGGGACATCACCCGGCAATCCCTGGACGACACGCTCTGTAGTCTGGTGAAAGACCGGCTGATGCTGGTGGCCGGAGGGCATGCTGATGCCGAACTGGCACCCGAACGATTGCCGTGCACCCTGACCGAGCGTCAGGTCCATCGCGTCGTGGTACGGCAGGAACCAACGCCGGAACTGATCGACCAGATCGTGGCCGATGCACCCGAGGGCATCGAATGGGTCGTCGGATTCGGCGGCGGTAGCGTGCTGGATGCGGCCAAGGCAATCGCCGGTCTATTGCGCGAGCGTCATTCGATTATCGACTACCTTGAAGGCGTCGGCTGCGGAAGGAAGATCGAAGCCGAACCGGTTCCGTTTCTGGCTGTGCCCACCACGGCCGGCACCGGCAGCGAAGCCACTAAAAACGCCGTGATTTCAAGGCGGGGCCAGTTCAAAAAATCATTCCGGGATGCGCGTCTGCTTGCACACCAAGCTTGGCTCGATCCGGCGCTGCTCGAAAGCTGCCCGCACCGTGTGCGCAATGCCACGGCCATGGATGCTTTCTCGCAGCTGCTCGAATCCTACACCACCCACCGGGCCACCCCGATGACGGACGCGCTCGCCCTACAGGGACTCTCGCTGTTCCAAGGCGCACTTGAGGCGGCCGATGACGCGCAAGAAATGAACCGTCGTGACGGGCTAGGGCGCCTTATGCTCTCCGCCAGCTTCTCGGGCATGACCCTTGCCAATGCAGGTCTTGGGGCCATCCACGGACTTGCCAGCCCGATCGGCGCCCATTTCCCGGCACCGCACGGTGAAGTCTGCGCTCGCCTAGTCGCACCCGTAACTGCCGAGAACATTGCCGCCCTCTCCCAACGGCCCTACGACCAACAGGCCAAAAGGACTCTGGATCGCTATCGTCTCGTCGCCCGGTTGATGGTTGGCCGGGACGATCTCGACACACTTATCAACGTCTTGCAGGACATGACCGACCGATACGTACCTGATGGCCTCGTGCGCCACGGACTGAATGCTGACAACCTTCAACCGGTGCTGGACAACTGCCGGGCCGGCAGCATGCTCGGCAACCCTGTCGAACTCTCCGACGAGGCCCTGTATCGCGCGATTATCGCGGCCCTATGATATAGCCCCGGAATTCTGATTGAGAGCGTTAGCCGCGGACATTGCTATCGCCGCCGTCGCCTTGCGGCAGACATGCCGTTACGGGGCATTGGCATATTAAGGCGAGCCGACTGCAGGCAAACGTGCAACGATGTGTAGCAGGCTGGAAACCCCCTCCTCTGAAGCATGACGGGGTACGGCGCCTAAACAGTCGCCCGAAGAAAACGTTCCAACAACGCAGAACGGCGAAAACAGGCACCAGCTCGGCGTGAATCTGGTCTGCACGAAGGCCCCGGCCGCAAGGTTAGTTAGTAGGAAAGGCCGGGTGCGTATTTCTCGATCAAGACTCGAAGCACTGAAACACGTCCAAAACGAGGCCGGTTACCTTTAAGCGACCCGATACCCCTCCAACCTATCTGTGTTTTACAATCGGGGAGCCGGTCATCAATCGCCCCGAGATTCCCGAATAAAATAACCGCCTAATACCAACCAGTCCGTGGACCGTGATCCGGCGTGCTGCGCTGTAACGCGCAGTAATGGGGATGGAAAACAACACCGGGGCAAAGTCGATCAACCTTCGGTGCGGAACTTTTACCAAGGCAGGCGAACCTAGGTTCGAAAATGAACTTTCACAAGCCTGCGGCACTCCGGACGGATCCCCAGCACGGCTCCGAAAACAGGTCTTGACAAGCCCAGAAGCCGCTTTAGAATGGCCATCCATCAGACGCGGGATGGAGCAGTTCGGTAGCTCGTCGGGCTCATAACCCGAAGGTCGCAGGTTCGAATCCTGCTCCCGCAACCAGATTCGAAAGAGCCTCGAGGTATTGGCCTCGGGGCTTTTTTCATGTTCAGTGCAATCCATCAGATGCGAGTCGATCTTCCCTTGACAGCATGGCGGGTCTGCGTACAATGCGCCCCATACCAGACGCGGGATGGAGCAGTCCGGTAGCTCGTCGGGCTCATAACCCGAAGGTCGCAGGTTCGAATCCTGCTCCCGCAACCAGACAAGAAAAGCCCCGACGCATCGCCTTCGGGGCTTTTTGTTTTTGTCGGAATTGCCGGTCGTGCCTAATCAGGTGGCCCGTGCACGCCGCCGTTGGGAAATACCGAGCACGCTCGCCGTCAGTGCGGGCAAAAAGGTCAGTGTCACGATCGTCGCACCCAGCAACCCGAACATCACTATCGCCCCAACCCCGCGATAGAGCTCGGTCCCCTCCCCTGGGATCAGCACCAGCGGCGAGAGGCCGCTGATAGTGGTCAGGGTCGTCATCACAATCGGGCGCAGCCGCACGGCAACGGCATCCATCACAGCCTGGACCGCATCACGTCCATCGGCAAAATTGCGGCGAGCCTGCTCGACCAGCAGGATCGGATTGTTGACCACCGTGCCCATCAGGATGAGAAAGCCAAGCATGGAGATCATGTCGAACGGCTGGCTGATGGCCTTGACTCCGACCAACGGCAGCAGACCGCCCACCAGGTTCATCAACGCCAGCCCGGCAATCCCGCCGGCGAT